>CANLJX010000080.1 GCA_947491545.1 Deltaproteobacteria bacterium | reverse complement strand
AGACGTCCGGACAATCTGTCCGGTGACCAAGTTCTTCACGTAGGTCTGAGCCTCGCTGTAGAAACCCGTACCCGACTCAGTGAGATTTTGGCCGGTGTCCGAAAAGGCAACGAATATTCCGTTAGGCGCGAGCTGGGCGCGCGGTCGCAGATCGCTACTGGTGAAATACTCCGCGATGTTGCCAGTGCTGGCGACTCCTGCGCTGTTCGTGTTCGCTTGATTTGGCCGGGCTGCGAAGTTGTCGCCTGTCCGAGCGTAGTAGAGGTCAGGCACCGCGGATACACCTTGGTCACGGCGCATAAGGAACGCAACCACGTCGCCATTGAAGGAGACGGTCGGCTCGAGCGCCTCAAAGTTGTTCTCGAAGGCGTACGCGCTGATTAGCTCAGGAGTCGTGCTCCCCTCCTTTACGCGAAAAACCTGGCGAATATTGTTGCCACCCGAGACCGACTGCTTCGGACACTCGTACACAACCGTGCGGCCATCGCCGCTGAGGCTGAGATTGCTATGGTCGAGGCTAGGAGATGCCGGTGGCACGGCGCGAATTGACACATCCCAGCCCGGCTTCCCGTCACGCTTCTTTACCGTCGCCACAAAAGGCATGTTGTCGCCAGAGGGGTTCTGGGCGTCGGGACCGAGGTCGGTCGCATTTGATAAGAAAGCAACCCGTAGCTCACCCGGCTCAACCGAGCGAATGGCTATCGACGGGCTTGAGGCAACTCCTGATGATGGGCTTAGTTCGACATTTCCTGCGTTTGGCCCGCTCAGCTTCCGCGTGACGAGAATGACCTCGCCTCGAGGCAGAAACGAAACGAAAACCTGCGGGGTCTGCTGCCCCGTCGGATAGCCGTTAACAAGATCGGTGGCAGCGGACGTATAGACGACAGCGTAGCGCCTTCCATCTGGGTGCATCGCGCTAACACGCACCTCGCTCGCATCCTGATTAGGAAAGCCGCCACTCGTATTGGTAACCAAAAGCTTCGTGGTAACAACGCCGCCCACCACCTCGCTCGAAAAAACGTTGGAGGTATTCTCAATATCACCGGGGACTAGGTTGGTCGCCAGGGAGGCAAACGCAAGAGGCCTGCCGTTGGGGGATACGCTAGCGTTGGTGGTGGCGGCGTTCCCCGCCTCTCCTGACGCCGACTTCGTGAGCAACTCCGCATCGGTGACCGACTGCGCCTGAGCTGCATCGAGTGAAGTCAGCAAGACTAAGCTTGCCAAGAGAAGACGCTTCATAAGTGGAGCTCCAAAAATCGGCACACCTAATAAGTATATGCGCCGGATAACCGAAGCGAAACCCTAAGCGTGTATTGGTGCTGCTGGTCACAGGCGAGGGGGCCATGTCGGCAAAACCTGCCGCCCTCGGGTTACTTCTCAAGGAAATCAAGCTCGCCGCCCCAACCCTGGGGGAGCGACCCCTTAGAGAGCTCATCGACCTCCTCTAGGTATCTGTCGCAGGCACCAGCGAGCCGCGGCTCGCGTTCAGGTAAAGTCCTAAAGACCGCCTTGGCCTCCTCAAGCCGCCCCGAGGAGAAGGCTGCAACAACCGACTCCCAATCCGCGAGCACCGGCCGGTCTAGGGGAGGGTCGAACACGGAGTAGAGGCGCACTGGCTCCTTACGTCCCTTAACGCGCACGGTGGCGATGTGCACGGCGCCAGCGAAACCGCCGGCGTCTTTCCTCGTCGCCTCACTGAGGAGCATCGTCGTGCCGAAGTACTTATTCAGCCCCTCTATTCTAGAGGCCAGGTTCACGGAGTCGCCGATCGCTGTGTAGTCAAACCGTTTTGCCGATCCGAGATTCCCAACGAGCATAGGGCCCGTGTGAACGCCGATGCGGGTAGTGAGGCGAGGGAACCGCTGACTGCTGTTAAAGCGGTCAATCGCCGTCTGGATCTCTCGAGCCGCTTGAATCGCCAGGTCTGCGTGGTTTGGAAGCTTGATCGGCGCGCCCCAGATCGCGAAAATAGCGTCACCGATAAACTTCACGAGGGTGCCCTTATTCTTGAAGACAACCTCGACCACCTCGGTGAAGTATGCGTTAAGCATCTCAGAGGTCTTCTCAGCCGGCATATCCTCTGTAATCGAGGTGAAGTCAGCGATGTCAGTGAAGACGGCCGTAATCCAGAGCTTCTCGCCCCCGAGCTTAAGCGCGCCCCCTTCGGCTTGAAGCTTCGGCACCATGTCTGGCGAGATGTAAAGCGAGAATGCCGATCGCAGGCTCTCTTCAGCGCGCCGCGCGGAGACGTAGGAGTGAAGCGCTGTTGTGAGCAGCACTAACGGCACGACGAGTAGCACTGTCGGCGCGCCAGGCAGGAAGAAGCCGCCCCCGAACGCCAGGAAGGAAGCGCCGCACCACGTCAGTGCGGCGAGTGCGGTAATGCCCGCAAAGACAACCGGAGTAACAGTTAGGGCGATAAATGTCGCCGCCCCAGCGACAACGGCCTGCGCTAAGCGGTCCAGTAGCGGGGAGGGGCGTACTATCCAGCTCTTGTTGACCAGGTTGGCATAAATCGTGGCGTGGACTTCAAGCCCGAAAATATCCGGCGGGCCGTACGGCGAGAGGAAGCTGTCTTTCTGGGCTCCGCCCGTGTCTGTTCGAAGCGTTAACCCAACGAACACGGTGGCGTCTTGAAAGTCAGCCTTCCGCAGCGGGCTATCGTCCGCCACCACCTCCCAGTAAGATATCGGCCGAAGCGCGCGCCCCGGTCCGTAGTACTTTATGAGATCGTATGGGCCCGGTCGCTCGACTATCTCTGGGTGCGAGTACTTCGCTGCTGCCTCAGCAAGGAACGGAAAATCGCGCTCCTGCTCGACTCTCATAAATGGGAATGACCGTATAACTCCGCCATTCTTGGGAAGTCCGGCTAGCGCTTCGGTCGCCGCCTTTCTGAAGGGCTCGTACGGACGGTCAACGAACTCGATCTCATAACCGCCGCCCTGACTAGAGACCGTCTGTTTTGCAAGCTCCGCCCCGATCGTCGAGTGGACTCCGGCCAGGGCTGCTTCGAGCTCTGTGTTCGCGTCGGGATTTGTACCGGGACCCGTGAATACTATGTCAAAAACTACCTGCTTGACCCCGAGCTCCCTGAGCCGCCGGAGCAGCTTAGCGTGTAGCGAGCGCGGCCACGGGGGGCCGTACGGCACACCGAGCTCTTTGTAGCTAGGCTCGTCCATTGCAATTACTAGCAGCTTCTCGGGGCGGGGCTGGGCGCCCCGAAGCGTGCACCAAAGGTCCGAAACCCGAAATTCTAGGTCTTCAAACAATGTCGTAGCGGAGACTAGCCCTGTCAGAATGCCGACGCAGACCGAAAGGGCAAGCTTTGGAAGCAGCTTCATGCCAGTTCTCTACCGCACTATGGGGCAACTGGCGACCGGGATAATGCATCGAAAGGGCTAATGTTATCTTGGTCGAAGTGGTGCTTCGATCTATCCTTTCGACGGCCCGGCTGCAGTCGTTTCGGGTCATCAGGCTGTTTAACCTTCTTCACCCGAGGTCGCTTGAAACGCCTTCTGCTTGCCGTTGTTATCTCGATTGTGTTCGCTTCGGGCGCGCTTGCTGCCGACGGAGTTGTTGCTCGCGTCTTCTCGCTGCAGGGAACCGCTACGGTTCTGCGCTCGGGCAAGACCGTTCAGCTTCTTGAGGGAGGAGACATCTTCCCCGGCGACGAGATTGTAATCGGGGAGCCCGGTAGGGCCGCTCTGGAGCTGACAGACGGTTCGTACGTTAGGCTCCCCGCCGGCGCGAAGATGCGCTTTCCAGGTAAGCAGGACCAAGTAGACCTAATCGAGGGCTCGATCCACTTTCTGAGCCACTCAGAGCAGCACCCGACGGTGGTGACAGAGCACGTAACAGCCGCGATCCGAGGCACAGAGTTCACGGTTACTACTGATAAGAGCGGAAGCTCTATCTCACTCATGTCCGGTTCCGTTGATGGAACTAGCAAGACGGGTAGGGTGTCACTTGCCAGCGGTCAGGGGGCGAGCTTCCGTCCGGGTAGGGCCCCTGAGGTCTACACCCTTGTCTCGTCTGACCGCTCGGTGCAGTGGAGCATGTTCGTTCCGTACCTTGGCGCAGAGCCGGTGCTAGATTCCGACCCGGCGTTAGCTGAAGCGCTTAAGCTTTCTCGCAGCGGAAAGATTTCAGCGGCACTAAAAGCACTGCCACCCGCTAAGAGTGCCTGCGCTCCGGCTGAAGTCTTGCGGGCGCGACTCCTCATTACGGCCGGCACCCCGAACGAGGGCGCCAAGCTGCTCGAGCATTGCGTGGTGTCCAAGTCCAAGGGGCCGGTCCACGCGCTAGCAGAGTCTACTCTGGCGCTCGTTCGTCTGTCACAGGGTGATCTGGTCGCGGCTGAGAACCTATCTCAGCACGCCCTTGAGGAGTCGCCCGGTTCTGCGAGCGCTAAGCTGGCGCGCTCTTTCGTGCTGCAACAGAAGGGCGACCTCGATGGTGCTCTGGCTGTAGTTCAGCAGGAGGCGGGTGCCGGAGACCCAGAGCTCCTGGCGCGACAAGCCGAGGTCACCTTTATGTTCGGTGAAGTGCCCGAGGCTAGAGCGATGCTTGAGAGCATCCCGAATCGCTCATGGTACGCTGAGGCGGTATACGGCTTCGTGCTTATGGGAGACCGCTCCTTTGATGAAGCCCGCTCGGCGTTCGAGAAGGCAGCTCGCGAGGAGCCCGCTGCCGGCCTGCCCCGCATGGGTCTCGGTATCGTGAAGTTTAACCAGGGAGACCTCGGCGAGGCCCGGAAAGACTTTGAGCGCGCAGCGGTTCTTGAGCCTAATCGTTCCATCTACCGAAGCTACCTCGGAAAGGACTACTTCGAAGAGGACAACTACGACCCAGCCTACCCAGAGTACGCGCGCGCCATCGAGCTCGACCCGAACGACCCGACCCCATACCTGTACCGGAGCTTTATGAAGCTGGCGGACAACAACCTGATCGGCTCGATCGAAGATCTCGATACAGCCAGGCAGCTCTCAAGTCAGCGCGATGTCTACCGCTCCTCCTTTCTGCTCGATGAGGACTCTGCCGTGCAGGCTGCCTCGATCGGTCGGGTGTACAATGAGCTTGGGTATCGTGAGAGAGGGCGCGTTGAGGCTATAACGGCGATCGTCGATGACTATCAGAACGCCAGTGCGCATCGACTCCTCTCTCAGACTCAAGAAGATATCTACATGGCAGACACCATTGCCTCTGAGCGAAGAATCGCAAACCTCTTTGCGCCACTCAGCATAAACGTCGTTGACGCGATCGGAACGGGAGTATCCTTGAATGAGTACTCGCAGCTCCTTGAGGAAGATGGCTGGCGAACTGGCAGCAACACCTTCTACGACTCAAAGGCTGAGACCATAAAGACCGGGGTTTTGAGCGCTCATAAGTTCGGCAACTACGCGCTAGGGCTGAGCGCTGACGGGCTAGCGCAGAATGGAATCGCGGACGACCCCCGGACCAGTGCTGGAACTGTCGGAGTATCGTTCCAGGCGCAGCCTGACTGGGCCAATCGATTCCTGTTCGAGGCTCGGGGAGTGTCATCCGGGCAGTCGCAGCCTGACGATACGGCTGATGTGTTGGAGGGCGACCTGAGTGCGGCGTACCTGCATCGATTCTCGCCAGATCGGGTGCTGCTAACCAACTCCACCTACACTCGAGACCGCACAAGCCTTCACACCCCGACAAACGTGAACAATCCTGCTTCGTACCTACCAGTCGAGGTTACGACCATATTTGACGGGCAGAGCGAGACTGAGCAGGTCGAAGCTTCGCTCGACCGTAGGGACCGCTTCTTTGAGACTTCTGTTGTAAACGAGGTTCAGTTTGTCTCCGACGATGGTCCGCTCCAGTCGTTTATCACCTACCGCAACGTGGCGAACACGCTCAGTCAGCAGGACAGCTCGCAGATGCCGTACGAGTTTGCGGACGGCACCACCATCGAAATCCCCTTCGGTAGCTCTCAAGGCTCAAACCTTGCCGCGAATTCCGGTTCGTACCTCGGCGACCTTGAGGTCGCCGATGGGCTGCACATTAACTTTGGAGTTGAGTACGACTGGGTTCAGTTTGCTCCGCTGTACGAGCTTCCGCCGTTCGTGGCGAACGACCTGACGCAGTCGCTCTGGAGCCCGAAAGCCGGTATTATGTACAACCCAGATGAAACGTTCATCTTCCGGACCGGTTACGGTGAGTCGCTTGCAAAGGGAACTTTGATCGACTTAGTCAGCATCGAGCCAACAACTATCGGCGGCATCATCCAGCGCTTTAACGACGACCCCGGCACGCAGGCGCAGACTTTCGGCGTAGGGCTAGACCTTCATCCAAGGAAGAGCACCTACTTCGGGGCTGAGTGGACGCGGCGGTGGCTAGACCTCCTGCAGCGCTCGGCAGCCTACGACGTGACGATTGACTTCGACAACTCAACGATTACGCCGGGCATCGCCACGGGCGACTCGTACAGCACGTACGGCCAGCAGAATTTCGTAACCGCCTACTGGTACGAAATTCTCACAGAGCAGGTCGCAACGGGCCTCGATTATCGGTACGCTGAGCAGTTCACAAACGGCGATCCGGACTACGATACTCGCGACCACCGAGGCAAGGCCTTCGCGCGGTACTACTTCGAGGGCCCGTGGTTTCTCAATGGCGCCGGAATTTATCGCTACCAGAGCTCGGATGGCGACTTCGATGACCCAGCCTACAGCGACGCTGCATGGCTATTCAACGCCGGCATCGGCTACCGGCTCCCAACCCGCCACGGTATCCTGCTCCTGGACGTAAACAACATCTTTGGGCAAGATGTTGAGATTAACCAGTCGTCATACTTCAACGAGCCGCTCTGGAGCGACCCGACCGTGACCCTGGTGGCGAACTTCAACTTCTAGCCTGATGTAGTTTTCCGATGAGCATAGACGTCCCTGTACCTGCGGGTTCCATCGCTCTCGTTACCGGCGCATCTGGCTTCACGGGGCAGGCACTTGTTCGCAAGCTCTGCGATTTGGGCGTTCGGGTCAGGGCCATCGCGCGTGGAAGCTCTGACACCTCTGCCTTAAAAGAGCTGCCGATCGATTGGGTTCGTGGCGACGTCTTCGATCCGGAGGTGGTGCGCAAAGCTACGGCCGGCGTGAACTACATCTTTCATGTCGCTGCCGCTTACCGAGACCCGGCCATTACCGACGAGACCTACAGGCAGGTGCACGTCGTCAGCACGGAGCTTTTGGCTAAAGCTGTGACCGGCTCTCCCGACTTCAGGCGCTTCGTGCACGTTTCGACCGTTGGAGTTCACGGACACATCGACGAGCCGCCGGCTAGCGAGGAGTATCGCTTCAGTCCGGGGGATATCTACCAGGGGACAAAAGCTGAGGGAGAGCTCTGGCTGCGTGAGTATGCGGCGACTAACCGGCTCCCGTACGCCGTGGTTAGGCCGGCTGCGATCTACGGCCCCGGCGACAGGCGCCTGTTAAAGCTCTTTAAGCTCTCAACGAAGCGCTTCTTCCCGATGTTTGGGAAAGGAAAGGGGCTCTACCACCTAATTCACGTGGATGACCTAACGGATATCTTCATCACAGCCGCCTTCCACCCTGACGCCGCTGGCGAGGCCTTTATAGCCGGCAACCCAGCCCCGAGCAGCCTACGAGAGATCGCAACCACCGTTTCGTCTGAGCTGGGCGGGAGAAGCGTGCGCTTTGTGCGACTCCCCGCCTGGCCACTCTTTGCCGCTGCTGTGGCGTGTGAGGCCCTCTGTAAGCCGTTTGGAATCGCGCCGCCCCTTTACCGCAGGCGTGTTGCTTTTTTTACGAAGGACCGCGCGTTTGACACACGCAAGCTGCAACAGCGGCTCGGGTACCGGTACTCAGTGCCGGTGGAACGCGGGATACGGGAGACCGCCCGCTGGTACCGCGAGGCGGGATGGCTGTAGTCGAAACTACTCGCCCAGCACCTGACTGGCGACGCGCGTGGCTAGCTGGTCAACGAGGCTGCTGAGAGCTGCTACACGCGCCTCCTTTCCTGCGCCAGTCGTATCGCTGCGAAGCACAACCGTCGAGCTAGCGCCGCCCTCCGGCCGCGATGCGGTCGAAACCGTGTAGCGCGCCGAAAGAGTGGCAGTGCCCCCTTCGCTGACATCGAACTGAGCTACCTCAACAGCGACCACGTGTCGCGGCGTGAGGTCTGATCCGCCACTAACAAAGACCCCACTGGAGCCAAGCTTAGCTGCCAAGTCCTGAACGAAGACCCGCTGGAAATTGACGCCAAGGTCCTCTACCCAGCGATGCTTCTCATCGACCCGCACCTCGCCGCCAGCACTGCGTGTCACCATCTGCGGGTTGTTGAGGTATTCAGGAAAGGCTATGGCGCGCACCTCGACGACCGGTCCCCGGTTCTCGGCAGAGAAGGCCGCCGCGTCGCCCCCCGGCTGAAGGGAGTAGTAGCGAACCGAAGGGGAGCAGCCAGAGATGAGCGCCGCAAAGACCCAAAGAGAGACAACGTAGCCGCCCACCACCGAGAACAACCGGATGCTCTTCATGTTAGTCCTTTCCGAGAAGCACAGACTCTGGTTGGCGCTCCAGCAGGTCGGCGAGTCGGCGAACTGAGCGCGACATCGCAGAGAGCTCCTCGAGGGTGCGCTGCGTCTCCCGCACGGTGGGCCGTACGTCCTTGAGGGTCCCGTCGAGACTCTGGAGCGTTGTAGTTGACGACTTGGAGAGGGCCACCACCTCCTGGCTTAGCACATCGCTCCGCTGGTCGATGTGCTCCGCCAGCTCCCTCAGCTCAGCCGCCATGGAGCTGATGTTTGCAAACCCTTGGGTGAGGCTATCCGAGCTAACAAACTCGTCCACTTTCTGGAGGATGTGTACCGTGCGATTGACGATCTCGGAGATTGGAAGGGTCTCAAGAGTCATCTGGATCTTGTCGAGCGGCGAGGGGGCAGTTGGGATCTCTGGGTAGATGTCGTTATCCTCGTCGTTCAGCACAATCGGCACGGATGGCATGAAATCGAGCTGCACGTAGAGCTGCCCGGTCACGATGCTGTCTAAGCTTAGCTGCGCGCGCAGGCCGCGCTTGATCAGCCGCTCGACGAGAGCTACCTCGGTCACATTTCCGTCCGGGTCAGTAGAGATCCCCTTCACCGAAGCCTGGTAAAGCTCAATCAACACCGGAATCTTCAGGGTGTCCGTGTCGCGGTGGTAGACGATCGAAACATCCCTTACGCTTCCTACCTGGGCCCCACGGAATCGCACTGGAGCGCCCGGAACGAGACCCTTCACCGAGCCTGAAAAGTACGACCTGAACACGTACGAGCGGTCGAAGAACTTAAAGCGTCCGAAGAAAATGAGGCACGCGGCAGCAAGTGCAGCGGCACCGATTACGAAGAGCCCAATCGATCTATAGCGTGGTTCTTTGCTCATCTCTTCTCAAGGGCGCGTGCTATGCGGCGCGCGACTGCCTCTCTCCACGGGTTAGAAACTCGATAACTTTAGGGTCGTTTGACTTCTCTAGCAGCTCCTTGGGCGGACCGAAAGCGATCATCGTCTTGGTGTCAGCGTCAAGAAAGACCGAGCTCTTTGCGATGGCGAAGATGCTCGGCAGCTCGTGAGTAACGACCACAATAGTCGCCCCGGTGCTCTGGTTCAGCTCAATAATGAGGTCGTCTAGCAGCTTAGAGCTTACGGGATCGAGCCCGGCCGAGGGCTCGTCGAAGAAGAGCACCTCTGGGTCAAGGGCCATGGCTCGCGCGAGCCCAGCTCTTTTCTGCATGCCGCCTGAGATCTCAGACGGGTAGTACTCCTCGAAGCCTGAGAGCCCCACAAGCGCCAGCTTGTATTCGGCGATATCCCGGATCTGAGCCTCGGAGAGCTTAGTGTACTGCCGAAGTGGCATTGAGACATTCTCGGCCAGTGTCATCGAGGTCCAAAGCGCACCCTTCTGGTAGAGGATCCCCATGCGGCGCAGGAGTGTGTCTCGCTGCGCTGAGGTCGCATCCCAGAAGCTCTCTCCACTGTAGAGAACCCGACCCGCTGCTGGGCGGTTAAGCCCTATGAGGTGCTTGAGCAGGGTGCTCTTTCCGCACCCGCTGCCTCCCATGATGACGAAGACATCTCCGCGCTTAATCTCAAAGGTGAGGTCGCGCTGTATGAGGAAACTCCCGTACTTCATCGTGAGCCCTTCAACAACGATGTGTGCGTCACTCGTTGCCATTAGATCTTAAGCGCCTCGCAGATAGCGGCGAAGACCGCGTCTGATATCACGATCGCCACGATGCCCGACACCACAGCCGAGGTAACGGCTAGTCCGACTGCGGAAGCGCTCCGACCGCACCTCATTCCACACAGACAGCCAGCAGTGGCAATCAGAATGCCGAAGACGCACGATTTCGCCACACCGATCAAAATGTCTTTCAGGAAAACACCGGTGACGAGCTGCTGCACGTAGCGCTCAAGCGAAATGTCTAGCGCAAGAGCCGAGATAAGGGCTCCGCCGGCCATGCCCAGAACATCTGCGTAGAGCGCCAGGAGCGGCATCATAACGATCAGCGCAACCATGCGCGGCACGACGAGGTACTCCATCGGCGAGAATCCAAAGGTTTTGAGCGCGTCGATCTCCTCGTTGACCTGCATCGTTCCGAGCTGGGCGGCGAAGGCTGCCCCGGTGCGTCCAGCCATAATAATGCCTGCCATGATCGCGCCCATCTCACGCACCATCGCTATTCCAACAAGGTTCGCAACGTAGATCTCTGCGCCAAACTGCCTGAGCTGCTGCGCGCCGATGAAGCCAAGAATCACTCCGACCAGCATGCTGATCAGCGTCACAATCGGAAGCGCTGAGGGGCCACATTCGTCCATCGTGAGCCAAACGTCCCGCATCGGAATTCGAGCTTTGCCGCGAGCCGCCTTTATGAGCGCCGAGACTAGCTCTCCGATGAAGTCACAGCAGGACAGGAAGCCCTGATACAGCTCAACAGTGCCGCGCCCGAGCCGCTCCAAGTAGTGCAGCTTAACCTCGGATCGCCTGGCTCCCTTGCGCTCTGGAACAGAACCGGCAAGCGCCAGGAGGCCACGAGCCTCCTCGGGGAGCCCCTTAAGCTCAAACGGCACGGCGAGCGACCCTACGGTCTTCCCGAGCTTAAAGAGTGCGCTAATGGCAAAGGAGTCCCATCTTGCTACGGTAGAGGCGTCGACCACTAACGGACTTGTGCTAGCTCCACGCTCGCGGAGCGCGTCAATCGCGACGGCACAATCCACGCCACCGGCCGTACCGACCGGGACCAGCCGAAAGACTGCTACGGGACCACCTGATGCCGGTTCTAAAGCGATGCTAAACGCCATAACCGCCTGAGAGTATTTCAGAAAAACAGAGCTCACAAGACCTTTCCGGTGCTCCGCGGCCAGTTATGCATCCTAGCTTTAAGCGAATTGTAGCTTTTTGGGGGCGAGAAGCCCTCAAGGCAAGCGCAGATACGGCCGAAGATGAGGCGGTCGGTGCTGTGGCTGTTGAGGCGCTCTTCGAACCAAAATGGGGGAGTCTTGGACTATTCAATCGTAGCTTTCGCTGTTGTTAGCTTTTGCGCTGGGGTTGGCGCAGGCTCGTTTTTTCTACGGCTTAAGTACCGAGCGGAGAGCGCCGCACAGGCAACAGCGGCTAGCCTTCAGCAGGAGCGCTGCGCCGTGCTTGAGGAGCAGCTCACCGCTGCCCAAGAAAGGTTCACGGCCACGCGCGAGGAGCTTTCGCGAGCAACAGAGGCCCTATCGCAAAAAGAAGCTCACTTCGCCGAGCAGGTTCGGCTCATCAGCGAAACCAAGCAAGGCATGACCGAGCAATTCCGGGCGATCTCGTACCAGGCTCTCGAAAAATCGACGCAAGACCTCCTGACACGCTTTCAGGAGAGCACGAGCGCATTTCTGTCTCACGCTCAACTCGAATCGAAGCAGCAAACAGTCGCGGGGCAGAAGGCGCTTGAGCAGATCGGCGGCGCTATTACAAAGCAGCTCGGGGATTTCGACCGCTGCGTGCAGGAGATGCAGCGCAGCCGCGCTGCCGCTGACGCAGACATAAAGGGGCAGCTCATGGGGCTAGCTAAGGTGAGCCAGGACGTAGGCAGCGAGGCGAATAGGCTGCGGAGCGTCCTGACAAACTCACGCGTTCGTGGCGAGTGGGGGCAGCTCCAGCTCCAGCGGATCGTCGAGTCGGCTGGAATGACCGAGCACGTAGACTTCTTTCTTGAGGAGAGCAGCTCCGTGGACGGAAAACAGCAGCGGCCAGATATGCGGGTGCAGCTCCCGAACGGCTTAAGCGTCATGATCGATGTGAAGGCGCCTGGTGCATCATACGGAAAGGCGATTGAGGCTACTGACCCGCAGGTGCGGCAGGAGTGGATGCGGCAGCACGTGTCAGCCCTGCGGGCGCATATACGCGAGATGGGGAGGCGTGACTACCCTTCTATTAAGGAGCGCGGGGAGGTGTTCAGCCATACGATCGTATTCCTTCCAAACGAGAGCCTCTTCTACGCGGCGCTTGAAAACGACAATGAGCTTCTTAATTTCGCTGAACAAAACAGGGTGCTGGTTGCGACCCCGCTAAGCCTCTTGGCTTTTTTGCGCGCAGTAGCGGCGGGCTGGACACACGTTACGGCGACCGAGAACGCGCAGAAGATCCAGCAAACGGCCCGCACCCTTCACGAGCGGCTGATGGGATTCCTGGAGGGAGTCGGAGAGGTCGGCAAGCGCCTAGAAGGCACCGTAAAGGCTTTCAACGGAGTCGCCGCTAGACAGCAGAACATCCGGGCATCGTTTCGCCACCTAGCGGAGCTCGGAGTCGGCGAGAAGGATGAGTGCACGGAGGTCGCCCAGCTGGAGACCGAGCTACGGCAGGTAAGCCCACTCGACTCTCGCTTGCGGGAGTCTGTTGCAATGGCGGAGGTTGACACTACAGAAGCCCTGCCTCCTGAAAGCTATAGAAACCTCGCTTCGCAAAAATAATGTGGTCA
>CANLJX010000079.1 GCA_947491545.1 Deltaproteobacteria bacterium | reverse complement strand
GAATTGAGACTGCACCCCTTTTCTACAGAGCAGAACGGCACCGGTTCCGGCACCGGTTCCGGCTCCGCATCTCCATAGCATTCACCTGTACCTCCAACGGCTTGTTCCGAGCCGGAACCGTGGCCGTGGCCGTTCCCGCTACCAGACTAGGACAGGAGGCCCCGCCCCTTCTCCCCAACGTTCCTCCTTGCATCCCCCGCAAAGTCGGGGGATCCTCTCGGATCCTATGCTCTCCGCCCTGGCAAAACGGCTTCTCGCCCTGCGGTACAAGATTACCACCACTGGCTTCGACCGAATCGATGCGACCCAGGGCGTGCTTGTGGTCCCGAACCATCCAGCCGAGATCGACCCGGTCATTGTCTCTACGTACCTGTGGGACACCCTACGCCCCCGCCCCGTTGTGCTTGAGTCGATGCACAACCTGCCGATCTTGCAGCCGCTCATGAAGCGCGTGGGTGCCATCCCGATGCCGGACATGGACTTCGAGGCGGGGCCCTACAAGCGGCGCCGCGTCGAGCGTGCTGTTGAAGACGTGGTGTCGATGCTCAAGAACGGAGAGAACGTGCTGATGTATCCATCAGGCCGGCTCTCGGTCACCGGAGTGGAGAAGCTCGGGGGAAATTCTGGGCTGGCGACGATCCTCAAGGCCCACCCGCGGGTGAACCTGTGCATCATCCGCACGCGCGGACTGTACGGGAGCATCTTCTCCAAGGCGCTAAACGGCGGCCTTACGCCCGACGTCGGGAAAACTGTCCTGCAAGGGCTGGGCATCCTGCTCAAGAACTTCATCTTCTTCGCTCCGCGCCGGCCGGTGAGCATGGAGCTGGTCTTCAATCCGCCCGACTTCCCCCGCCGTGCGGACACCGTGGCGATCAACCGCTACCTTGAGCAATTCTACAATGCACCAGAGCCCGAGCGCCCAACGCTCACCCCCTACACCCGCTGGCAGAAGACCCTGCCCGAGATCCCCGTCAAGAAAGAGGAGGCTCTCGACCTGGCGCACGTTCCTGAGGACTTAAAGCAGAAAGTGTTCCAGCACCTCGCCCGTATTGCTGGTGTGCCGATCGAATCTCTCTCGATCGACACACAGCTCGGTGACGATCTCGGTCTCGACTCGCTGACGATAGCCGAGATGCTGATGTGGATAGACCGCGAGTTCGAAGTGCACGACGTCGAGCTAAGCGACATCATCTCAGTTGGCTCGGTGCTGCGCGCCGCTCTCGGCCAGCTAGGCGGGGCCGGTCCGAAGCGTGAAATCAAAGTTCCCGAGAGCTGGACGAAAGCGGAGCAGTCTCGACCCGAGCCAGACCTGCGCGGCGCAAGCAATATCCCCTCGGCCTTCCTCACCAAGTGCACCCTATTCAGCGGGCAGATCGCGATGGGCGACGACCGATCAGGCGTGCTCACATGGGACGAGCTGAAGCTGCGCGTGGTGCTGGTTGCAAAACACCTCGCTGGCCTGCAAGGAAAACATATCGGCATCCTCTTTCCCGCTTCGGTTGGCGGCTCGCTCGCTGTCATGGCGGCGATCCTGGCAGGCAAGGTCCCGGTGCTGCTTAACTGGACAGCCGGGAAGCGGGCCATCCTGCACGCCTGTGAGTCGACAGAGCTCTCTGTCATCCTCTCCTCGCGCGCCTTTCTCGACATCGTTCCGACTGACCTGCAGTTCATCGAGGACAAATTCCTGCTGATCGAGGACGTGAGGGAGAAGCTCTCGACCAAAGCCAAGCTCGCGGCGAAGCGTTTGGCATCAGAGTCGACCCCTCAGATCCTCAAGGCCTTCGGCCTAGAAGACCTCGACCCCAACTCGCACGCTGTTGTGCTGTTCACGAGCGGCTCTGAGGCGCTCCCGAAAGGCGTGCCCCTCACCCACCGCAACATCCTGAGCGACGTCGCCGGCATCATCGACGCCTTCCCGCTCAAGCGCGAAGATGTCCTGCTCGGGTTCCTGCCCCCCTTTCACTCTTTCGGGCTCACCGTCTGCACGATCCTGCCTCTGCTTTGCGGGCTGCGGGTCGCATACCACCCAAATCCGAACGAGAGCCGAAAGATCGCCAAAGGAATCCCAGCGTGGAAGGCGACGATTACTGCCGGAACACCGACCTTCCTGCGGTCGATTCTGCGTGCGGCTGCGCCAGAGCAGTTCGCAACGCTGCGTGCCCTGGTCTCAGGCGCAGAGCGGGCGCCGCAGGAGCTCTTCGATCAGGTGAAGGCGCTCCCGCACCCCGTCGAGGTTCTAGAAGGGTATGGAATCACCGAGTGCAGCCCCGTTGTCACGATGAATCGCCCGGGCAAGCCAAGCTGCGGCGTTGGGCCCCCTCTTGCGGGCGTAGTGCTGAAGCTCGTGCACCCCGACACCCGCGAGGACGTTCCCGCCGGGGAGCAGGGTCTCATCTTGGTAAAAGGCCCCACGATCTTCCCGGGCTACCTTGAACAGAACATCGACCCGTTCATCAAGGTGCACCAGGAGAAGTGGTACAACACCGGCGATCTCGGCAGGCTCGAAGGCGGCTCCCTAGTTATTACCGGCCGACTCAAGCGCTTCGTAAAGATAGCAGGCGAGATGGTGAGCCTCGGCGCGGTAGAAGACGCTCTCCAGAAGCACGTACCCTCATTAGACGGCACACCATCTGTAGCGCTCCTCGCCGAAGGCACGGAGGGCGACGCCCGTCCGATGCTAGTGCTCTTCTCAAGCGCGCAGCTTCAGACGGAGAGAGCGAATGAGATCCTGAAGCACGAGGGCTTCCCGCACTTGGTGCACATCTCTGAGGTTCGAAAGGTAAAAGAGATTCCGGTCCTTGGCAGCGGCAAGACCGACTACCAGGGGCTCAAGGCTATGCTCGCGGTGGGCTAGAGCCATAGCGAACAACTACATCTGCTTCCGGACGAGTCTGTAGAATCATGCGCTGAACCCGCCGCAAATCGGCTCTCCCGAACTCTGAGCTCTCGCCGAACACCAGGAGCCGGTCGCCATCCACATCGATCATCCCGCCCCCTCGCGGCGCAAGCCGGCACGCAGACTTCCTGGCGCCACAGTTACTAAACTCCTGGATCGTCAATTGAAGAATGTCGCGATGGAACCTCCCACCAATCCGCAGATACGAAGAGCCGTCTATCTCCATCAACATAAACTTGTCGAACGCCAACGTGCCCGGGAGAACTACAGGATCTCTGCGGAACGCCCGCTCGCCCTCTGCTACGTAGCGGTCAAACAGCTCAATAGCGCTGCGAGTCGACGTCCGCTGTTCCCCACACGGCAGGAGCCCTGGATGGTGGATGTCATTTAGCATCAGCCCCCGGATGCGGGAATGAAGCTCCGTATCCCAGGCCATCGAGGCATCGACGACGATGCGGTGTGCCGTCTCGAGATCCCCGTCACTGAAGAGTGTCGCCAAGATTATGGGCGCATCTGCAGGACTGCTGTTGAAGAAGGCTTGGGCGATCCTCGATGCGAGCTCTGGCGGCGACTCAAGAACCGCCGACGCTATACACTCTACGCGATCGATCGAGAACTCGGCCCCAAAGAGTGCCCTGCCCTCGCCTGTTGAAAAACTTCTCTCCATTTCGCACCGCATTCAACCAAAGCCCGCCGGGCGACCAAGACCCATCGGGGGAAACCTCTTGACAGAGGTTTCCCGGGGGGTCTCAACCCATGTTTTCAACACAAGCTGTGCGGCTATGCAAGCGCACGCCCTCCTGGCGTGTGAGCGCCGGCAGAACCGTCGCTAACGCAAGAGCCTAAATCAGCGAAACTAAAACTTTTTCAGCTCGACACACGCTGGCTCCTCGTTTACCACAAGGGTCCCAATTTGTAGTTGCTGTGCCCGACCCATGAGTGCCCGCTCCGCCCAATCCCGGTCCCAAAAAGAAAGCCGTGCAACCCCCGCCAGCTCGGCCTCAGACATAAAGCTCCGGCCTTGGCAGCAGGAGGCGTTTGCCAGCTACCGAGACTGCGTGCTGCGCGGTGACCGCACTATCCTGATTGAAGCCACACCGGGTGCCGGAAAGACAACTGCGGCTCTGGTCTTGGCGATGCACCAGCTCAAGAAGCGTGGAGCAACTCGGCTCGCTATCGTCGTGCCAACCGCACACCTCAAGGTGCAGTGGGCGCGAGCAGCGCTGGCGCTAGATCTGCACCTCGACAGCTCCTTCTCTAACGGTAAAGGTATCGTGGCTGGCGACTTCTCGGGGTTCGTTGTGACCTACCAGCAGGTAGCCCAGAAGCCGGCTCTCTTTCGGCGCCTTACCACAGGCGCCTGCATCATCCTGGACGAGGTACACCACGCAGGTGATGGCCTCTCGTGGGGCGAGGGCCTGCGCGCGGCTTTTCACGAAGCTGCCTTCATCGTGTGCCTAAGCGGCACCCCGTTCCGCAGCGACAACGCCCAGATCCCCTTCGTACCGTACGACGAGCATGGATTCAGCCTCCCCGACTACTCGTACTCCTACAGCCGCGCGGTCGAGGAGGGCGTCTGCCGACCAACTGCTTTCTTCACCTATGGGGGCGAAGTCGCGTGGCGCGACGACGCAGGAGAAGCTGCCGCGGCTTTCACTGACGAGCTAGACCGCATCGGCCAATCACGACGCTTGCGCGCGGCACTCGACTCACAGAGCGGCTGGATTGCGCCGATGCTAAAAGAAGCGCACGAGATGCTGGCGCGCACCCGCGTCGAACACCCCGATGCGGGCGGCCTGCTCGTGGCGGCTGACCAATCGAGCGCCCGAAAGCTGGCAAAGCTCTTGGCGACGATCAGCGGCACACAGCCAGTGCTGATCCTGTCTGAAGAGACCGAGGCAGCGAAGCGGCTGAAGAGCTTTCGGGACTCCAGCACTCCGTGGCTCGTGGCCTGCAACATGGTGAGCGAGGGGGTCGATATTCCGCGACTGCGGGTCGGAGTCTACGCCACAACCGTGCGCACCAAGATGTACTTCCGGCAGTTCCTCGGTCGTATCGTGCGCAGGATCTCCACTCTGCGCTCGCTGCAAGTGGCGTACTGCTACCTTCCGGCAGACCCAACGCTGACCCGCCTGGCCGAGGAGATCGAGCAGGAGATTCGCCACTGCATCCGCCCCAAGGGAGAGAACGATGACCTGCTTGATCGCAAGCGAGAGCGCGACACGGATCGCCCAGAGCGGCCGGCGTGGGAGGCCCTCTCGTCTTACAACAGCGGGCTCAACTCCGTTATCGTCCACGGAAACCAGCTCACCCTCTTCGCCGCAGGACAGCACGACGAAATTCAGTCAGTTGTGAACGAGAAGGTCTCCGAGCGGCTTGACGAACGCCGCTCGCGCACCGAGGAGAAGGCTTTTCTCTCAACTGAGCTGCGCAAGATAATCAACATGGCGCACAAGCGAAGCGGGAAGTCGCACTCGCAGATCCATGCCTACCTAAACGCACAGCAACGCGTAAAGACCCAGGCGGCTTGCACTGAAAAGCAGCTGCGCGAGCGGATCTCGCTGGTGCGACGAATGATGGGCTGATCCGCTTCGAGACAACCCGATTTCAAGCGGGCGACGAGGAGCTACAGCGGCTGCCTCACGGTGCCTCAGCGCGCCGAAACGAAAGAAACCGGCAGCTCTCCCCCGCCCGCTCCTCAGCGAGGGCAAACGCGCCCTCAAACTCGGCCAGCCACGCATCGCCCTCGTGATGCCCGGCAACAACGGTGAGGTGCACCTCGTCGCACAGCGGCAGCGTTGCTGCGTACAGCTCTGCCCCGCCGATAACCCAAACCTTCTGCTCGCCAGACGCGGCCTCGCACGCCAGCCGCAGCGCCTCCTCTGGCGAGGCAGCGCGCAGGACCTCAGCCGGGGCGTCGATCAACGCTGGAGTGCGAGAGACGACAACGTTGAGCCGCCCCGGAAGCGGGCGAAACTTCGCTGGCAGCGACTCCCAGGTTTTCCGTCCCATGACCACCACATGGCCAGTCGTGAGCTGCTTAAAGTGCTTTAAGTCTTCAGGCAGGTGCCACGGCAGCCCGCCGTTTTTTCCGATCAGGCGCCCCTCATCCATCGCCACGATCGCTGCTACCACGGGCTTCTTCATGACAGTCTTACACCGCGATGGCGAACTGGATGCGCTCGTGCGGCTCGTACCCCTCAAGCGAGAAGTCCTCGTACTTGAAGGCGAAGAGGTCGCGCACCTCTGGGGTAATCCGCATCTTCGGAAGCGGTCGCGGCTCACGCTCAAGCTGCAGGCGCGCGCCTTCGACGTGATTCGAGTAGATGTGCACATCGCCGAAGGTGTGCACGAACTCATGCGCCTTAAGCCCCGTCACCTGCGCCACCATCATGAGGAGCAGCGAGTAGCTGGCGATGTTAAACGGCACGCCGAGCATCAGATCCGCCGAGCGCTGGTAGAGCTGCAGCGAGAGCTTGTCGCCTGAGACGTAGAACTGGAAGAGCGTGTGGCAGGCAGGCGGAGCGACGTCCGGCAGGTCGGCTGGATTGAAGGCGATTACAACGATACGGCGGCTCGATGGGTTGCTCTTGATCGTCTCAACTGCGCGCGCGATCTGGTCTACTCTCCCCTTGGGCCCTTCCCATGACCTCCACTGCTTGCCGTAAACTGGTCCGAGGTCGCCGTTTTCATCGGCCCACTCGTCCCAAATCGTGACCTTCTGCTCCTTGAGGTAGTTGATGTTGGTGTCGCCTTTGAGGAACCAGAGCAGCTCGTAGATGATCGACTTTAAGTGCACCTTCTTCGTCGTCACGAGCGGGAAGCCCTCGTTTAGATCAAAGCGCATCTGACGCCCGAATACCGAGTAGGTCCCTACCCCCGTTCGGTCTGGGCGCACGATTGCTCCATCCTTCTCAACGCCGCTCTCCGGCTTCCCGTTCTCAAGAACGTCTCTGACCAGCTCTAGGTACTGTTTCATCGTCTCGTGCCCACAAAAGAAGTGCCGGCGGAGCATACGTCTACTGCCGCCCCAACATCAACGGTGGGCTGCTGGCAGCTCTGCCCCCGACAGGCGTACATGGTCACTTTTCCGCCCTGGCACCCACGTCCCGCAAAGAGCTTAGGCTCGTTTGACCCTTCAGCGCCGGCAACAGCAAGCGTAAAGGGAAGGTACGCCGACCAGAGCTGCTTAACCTCGACGGCAGTCTCAGGCGCTCCGGAGGGAACTATCGCCACGCACACCGAGGGTGGAGAGCGCCGCAGCATCACCCCGCGCAGCGTCGAACAGAACTGCGCTGGGTAGCCCTGCAGCTCGACAGGAACGCCACTCTCAAGCTCTGCCCCGCGGCGCGCAAAGCGCTCTTCGCCGGTTAACTCTGCCAGGAACGCCAGATTCGAAAGAGCTACACCATTAGGAGCCGGGGTTGCCCCGTCGCTCCACTCGCACACCTGAACGATTAGCCCCTCGGAGGCTGATGAAAGGTACGCCTTATGATGGTCGCTCCAGAGCCTCCGGTCCTGCTCGTCCTGCAGCGCTGCCGCTCTCTCAAGCCATTTCGCCTCGCCCGTCGCGGCGAAGAGCCACACGAGCCCCTCAATCAGGTACACGTAGTCTTCAAGAACAGCCGGAATTCCAGCCACCCCCCCCGCGAATCGGCGCTTGAGCCCCTCTTCTGTGCTCCACATCCTCTCAAAAATAAAGTCGGCAGCCTGTCTGGCTGCCGCGAGGCACACCGCGTCCCCAAGCACCTGGAACCCTCTGGCACAGGCTGTAATAGCAAGCCCGTTCCACCCGGCTAAGACCTTTGTGTCGCGGTGCGGCCGAGGGCGCTCGGAGCGAGCAGCCCGGAGCTTCTCAATCGCCGCGCGACTCTCTGGCCGAAGCGTCTCTGCCCAGCGCCCCTCGGCTGCCACCTGCGGCACCGATGTCCCGCGCTCAAAGTTTCCTTCTCTTGAGATCCCGATCAGCTCACAGATACGGGCGCTCTCTTGCTCTCCCAGGACAGCTTGCACCTGCTGCGGAGTCCAGGCGTAGAACTCACCCTCTCGCTCGACTTCACCGGCATCTTCAGCGCTGTGGAAGCCGCCCTCCGTGCCAGCCATCTCAGAGACCATGTAACCAAGCGTCTCCGCCGCAACAGCGCGGAAGAGTTCGTCCTTCGTCAGCTGGTAGGCCTCAAGGTACACCACCGCGAGAATGCCATTGTCGTAGAGCATCTTCTCAAAATGCGGAATCGCCCACTGGGCATCGACCGAGTAGCGGTGGAAGCCGCCCCCGACCTGGTCGAAGAGCCCGCCCCGCCCCATCCCAGAGAGCGTCAGGCGCAGCGCTTCGAGCGAGGCTGCGTCACCCTGCAGCTTGTGCATACGCATCAGGAAGAGTAGCTGCTGGGACGGCGGAAATTTCGGAGCACCACCGAAACCGCCAGTGCCGTGGTCGAGGCGCGAAAGGAGCTGCTCCTCCGCTAGCCGCAGCAGCTCTGCGCTAACCGCCGCGTTGCCCGGCTTATCTTGGCGAGATTCAAGGTACCGGAGCAGCTCCGCACTGGAGCCGTCCACCTTTGCGCGGTCGTTCTTCCACGTTGCAGCGAGCCCCTGCAGGATCTGGATGAAGGTGTCGCGGTAAAAAAACGTCCCGCCCCAAAACGGCCTCCTGTCAGGGGTCAGGAAGACCGACATCGGCCAGCCGCCGTGCCCGTGGATCCCGACCACAACGTCCATGTAGATCTGATCGACGTCGGGAAACTCCTCCCGATCGACCTTGATGCTGACGAAGTGCGCGTTGAGCACATCGGCAACCGCCTGCTGCTCAAACGAGTCGTGCTCCATCACGTGGCACCAGTAGCAGGTTGAGTACCCGACCGAGAGAAATACCGGCTTGTCTTCTCGCTGCGCCCGCTCGAAGGCTTCCGCCCCCCACGGGTGCCACCATACGGGGTTATCCCTGTGCTGCAGGAGGTACGGGCTCGTTTCGTTTCCGAGGAGATTTTTCCGCTCAGGCCCGCTCGACATCTGCTACTGCTCTTGCTCCCCAACAACCTGAGAACAGAAGGCGGCCTGCGGACCGACACACGCCACCATTGCATACGAGAGGGTGTCGGGCTCAGTGAACGCTTCGTAACAGAGCCGCTCTGCGATATCGGCGTTGCTCCGCGGGCGCTGTGCGTCGATCGTAAGGGCATCCAAAAACTCAAACATGAGCGTCTCGTTGAGCGTCGTCAGCGGACGCGAGAATGCGCACACGATGTCCTCTGGCTGGAGCACCACCGAAGCAAGCTCGACATCGACCATCGCGTTAGCGCCGATGAAGGCCTTAAGCCGACTCTGGTACTCATCCGGCTGCTCCTGCGCATCCCCGACCTTCGACTCCCCACCCTCAGGCGCCTCAAAGAAGGGGAAGAGCTCGCCTGAACGGAAGAGATACACGCTGCCAAACCCAACTCGCGCCGTGGCGAGCCTTCCGCCCTCTATCACTACTCCGAGGAGCGATGCCGCCATCTTTCCCCCTGCCGCAAGCTTGTGGCCGAAGGTGTACACTGAGCTGTTGGCGCTGCGGAACGCCTCCTCAAGCACTGCTGCAACACCGTCCTCTGTGCCGAGCGCAAGCCCCGCGGCAGCGGCGCTGCCATAGTGCCTCTCCACCCCTGACACGAAGTAATCGAGGGCCAAGCGGTACGCGACCTGGCTGCCAACACTCTCCTTAATCGCCGCCGACCCGGCGAAAACCATCTGCGCTGGGCGCAGCAGCGGATTGAGCGCCACAAACGACGAGAGCTCAGTGGCGGCGCTGCCACCTCGAAAAACTGAGCAATCGAGTCGTGTCGGATGCATACGAGAAAACACCTTTAAAGCCGCTCAGGCAGAGGCTGGCAGCACGCTCAAAGAGAGCGCCTCGTTCATTAAATCGACCCACTCTTAAGGGCGCAACCGCTAAACGCGCACAGCCCTCGATTTTGCCCTAGGAGCCTCCCGGAAAAAGAGGAATTTCGGGCTGAGTTGCCCTTGCTAACCTCGCTCCCATGGCGCTAAAACATTGGAGCTTTTGCACCAGAGGAGAGGGTTTTTCGGATTCCAACCAGACCCAAGAGCCCCCTCCCCAAGAAACCGTAGGAAAACCATGAAACGCATCTTCGTCGCCGTACTTGCGCTCTCCATCGCCGCCTCGCCGTTTGTAGGCTGCTCAAAGAAGGAAGACACTGCTACCGCTCGCAAGTCAGACTCATCGGGCACAGCCGCTTTCGTGGCAGACCCACTGCTATCAAAGCTGCCTTCAGCCACCGAGCTCTTCTATTTTGTTAACGCCTCTGGGAGCGCCTACAAGCGCTTCAACCAGTCTCCTTGGGCGCAGACCTCTTCGGGCCTGAGCTCGCTACAGGATGCCATCAACCAGATGACAGCCTCTGGCGCTGACCCATCACAGATCGCAGGCCTTCAGATCGTCCTCTCAACACTACAGAACCTGGGGCTCCTCTCGGCAGATGGAAAGTCTGCGGTAGACCAGGTGCTCAGCAAGGCGGTGTTCTTCGCTGGGGTGACCAACGACTCAAAGCAGCCGGTCGAGGTGGGCATGTACCTTTCGGGTGCCCCAGGCGCTTCACTCAAGTCGAAGCTTCCGATCCTCCGACAGCTCCTCGGCGATGCCGACCTGGTCGTTGCCGAACAGAAGATTGCCGGTGTCGATGGCCTCGTTGCCCGCCCACCGCAGCAGCCAGAGGGCTCGCCCCAGGAGATCGCGCTCTACCTCGCCGCGACGGATTCGCTCATGGCGATCTCGCTCACGCAGTCTGGCGCAGAGTCGCTCTTCTCGTCAGCAAACACCGACACGATCAAGCGGATGTCCGAGACTCCAGAGTTCAAGAAGGCTGCCGGCGCAGTCGGTGTAACGCCAGACTCGCTAGCGTTCGGTTACGTCGACGTAAAGAAGCTCGTGCCGGTGCTTGAGAAGGCTGCAGCTGAGAACGGAGCGACTGCGGAGGACCAGAAGCAGATCCGCGAAATCCCGATCGACAGCATCGCTATCGCCCAGAGCTACGACAAGCAGATCGTATCAGCGCTCGGTGTGGCAGTTTCGAGTCGCTCGGACATCCAGACCAAGTTCCTTGCAGCACTGGAAGGCTCTTCGATCCCGGCTAGCCTCGCCAAGCTGCCAACAGACACAGCTTTCGCGATCGGAATCGACACGAGCTTCATAGCTAAGCTGAGCGATTTCCTCGCGTCGATTCAGGATCCTAATGACGCAGCGATGGTTCAGCAGTTAAAGGATCTGCGCGGTGTGACACTCGGTCTCGGAATCGGAGACACCAACACCTCGGGCGCAAACAGCCAGGCACTCCCACTCGATGTCTACCTGGTCGTAAACGCAGACAACCGCGACAAGTTGGTCGCCACCGCCGAGGCGATGGTCGACCAACAGATCCCTGGCGGTGGCGCTGGCTCCTCGCTCTGGTCACCAACCGATATCGATGGCACACCGACCAAGTTCATTCAGACCGGTGCTCCAGTAGATATCTACCTTGGCTCGCCGAAAAACAGTGACGCGATCGTAATTGCCTCCTCTGAGCGCGCGATCCGCAAGGTGCTTCAAGCCTCTGCAGGACAACAGGGCGGCATCGCTGACTCGTTGCAGGCAACCCTCAAGGACAGCCTCTCTCCGAGCAAGCTAGCCTCGATCTACTTCAACGGCATCAAGACAGCGAGCCTGCTCGATTCCATGAAAGAGACCATCGAGGGAATGACCGGGATGCCCTCGGCAGAGCTTGACCAGACGCTAAACACTCCGCGGCTCCGTCAGCTGGGCATGGCGACTGGAAGTATCTCCTACTCAAACGGGCTGTTCCTGATCGAATCGGCGTTTGACGCGACACCCGGAGCTAAGTAGCTAGACAAGCTAACGAAAGAGCGGTCGCGGCGACCCGGAGAGACACCCCGGTCCCCGCGGCCGCTATCTTTTGACCCGCTGTCCGGGTCCGCAGATAGCCGAAGCTCCCTTGCCCGCCCTCTCATCTTAGTTGGATAGAAACTAAGCGGTTATCCAGAGAGGAACGAGCGATGAGCACAATGGACCAGATCCTTGAGATTGCAAGCAGGCTTGATCACCTCGGTTCGTGCGCAGAGTGGATTGCGCGCGAGACCGTCCATACCGATAACGCACTCTCTCAGACCGGCACTCTCATGTCGGTTCTCGCTGAGGATATCCGCGAGCGCATCACGAATCTCGTAGCTGAGCTTGAGCAGCTCGCTCAGTTTGATAGCTCGCACTAAAAGCTATACGCCTCCCCCAAGCGGCACCGGGAACCGCACCGGCTCCGGTTCCGGCCGCCGATAATTTCTACAAAGAGAGCAGCGAGAACAACGAGGGGAAGGTTAATCCCCCACGGCCCTCTCTGCCCTCGCCGATCTCTTTGTTCATGTTCCCCTTCGCCGCCGGAACCGGAGCCGTTACCATGACCGTTCCCGGTAGAGATGAGGGGCTTCGCTACTTTCTCGGCACCCTGTTTCACAACCTAGCTACGCAAAACCACTACTCCGCCCCCCGCTCTTCAAGCACTTACCCCACCCCCTGATTCACTTTTCCCCGACCTGCTGATAAGAGGCTGTAGCCACTGCAGGCTACCCACTTTGAAAGCGGATTTACGGGACGATGGGAGAAGCAGCTGAAAGATTCGAGGCAACTTTCGAGAGCGCGCCAGCCTTGCGCGAGAGCCAGGCTGTATCGCTCACCCTCGTGCACGGCGGACTCTCCCGCTCGCAGCGCGAAGTTCTTATCCTCGGAGTCATCCTTAGCCTAGCGCAGGTGCTCGACGGCATCCTGACCGGAATCGGCATGGCGACCTACGGAACCTCGATGGAGGGAAACGCCCTGCTTCGCTCCCTGATGCACAGTGTCGGCTACCTGCCCGCTCTTCTGATCGTTAAGGGCGCCTCGATCGGCGTAATCGCATTCCTCTGCTCTCAGGCTCTGAAAGTCAGCTGGCTTAAGCTGGCAATGCGCGCCGTGATCGCGATCTACGTCGTTTTCGCCATCGTGCCTTGGACGTTCATTCTGGTTACTGAATACCTGGCGTAAAGCCTCTCCCCTAAGCCTCCCCCCAACTTCGAGCGCCGAACGGGAACGGAGCCGGCACCGGTTCCGGTTCCGGTTCCGGTTCCGGTTCCGGTTCCGAAAAAGTGAATAAACAAAGAGACCAGCGAGAACAACGAGGGGAAGGTTAATCTCCCCCATCCCAACC
>CANLJX010000078.1 GCA_947491545.1 Deltaproteobacteria bacterium | reverse complement strand
GTGCCGCCGAGCGTATCGCCCAGGGAATACTGTCGATCCGCCGGCGTTCTTGAGCCCTCTAGGCGGGTGTGCTAGAAGCCCGGCGTGGGTAAGGGCATTCTCAAGCGAATATCGATCTTTGTGGCCGTCTGCGTCCTGGCTTTAGGCATTTGGGCGAACCGCACGGGAAAGTTCGCTATCAAGCCGTTCGCGCATGGCGGAGAGACGGTTGTCGTTACGCCGGGCACTCAGTGGCCGAAGGGCGTAGTTGAGGTAAAGCTCGGGGCGTTCATTGAGAACGTCTACGATTTCAGTACCTCCTCACAGTCCGTGGCCGCCGAGACGATCGTCTGGGTTGCCTGGCCGGAAGCGTTTCAGCACATGCTCGATGCTGACGGTCTCACAATCGACCAGGTGATCGGGCCCACTAATCGGGTCAATTCCTGGGACGCCACCACAAAACCACTCTACACCAAGCCGTTGCGCCTGCCTGATGGCTCGCACTACCAGATCTTTCGGATCTCTGGTCGATTCTACGCAGATGTGGTTGACCTTCACCGATACCCGTTTGAGAAGCTGTCGTTCCCGGTAATCTTCGGCGTTAACCCGATGAGTGATCGCTTTACGGCGGAGAAAGTTCGCCTGGTGGCGGACAGGGAGCACTCGGGGCTCGGCTCTTACGTGGACATTGTTGGTTTTGCCACAGATGGGTATGACGTACAGGAGCAGATTCAGACGACATCAACGAACTTTGGCTACGGCAATCGCGACTCGTCGAGCTTCAGTCAGGTCAAGGTTGCCATTGATTACAAGAAGTCCGGGCTGGCGTCGATTCAGCAGCTTATTCTGCCGCTTCTGATAGTGATGATGATTGTGCTGGTGGCGCCCAATCTTGCAGCATCTCTGTGGGACGTGCGGATAGCGATCCCTTCAACCGTTCTCCTGACGCTGGTTTTCCTCCAGCAGAGCTACCGACAGAACCTGCCCCTCCTGCCGTACATCACCTTTCTGGACCAGGTCTACGCTGAGTGTTACCTCGTGACCTTCGGTCTCTTCTGTCTCTTCGTATGGACCTCGAACAAGCTCGACCAGACACCCGAGGCAGATCGCCCGGTTGTCATAGCGAGGCTCAACAAGGTGGACGCCTGGGTCCAGGTCGGTTTCGTGCTGTTCCTCATAGGAAGCACGACCATGAACTGGCTATTGCCAGTAAAGTAAGTCAGTTCAGGACCTTCGGCGGCTCCTGGATTGAGAGGTGAGGACCGTCAGAACCACCCCCCTAGTTCCCGGCATCAGAATACTAACGTGGTCCAAAGGGGGGCGTGTGTTCCGACCAGCCCCGTAGGGACCCGTTGAGCGCAAAGCTCTTTTTCTAAAGGTTTCATATGGCTTCTTTTTTGAGCACCGGCCCGGCCCGGGTTGCAGCGAGCGACAAAGCGGCGCGGGGCTTCACATTCTCCCCGCAGACCCCTTCAGAGTTCGCTAATATCATCTTGGGCCAGGCCAGGATATCAGACCTTAAGACCCTGCAGCGAGTATTGCTGGGCGACCCAGGGAAGCCGCTAGAGATGCGCCGAAATAAGAGCGGAAGCAGCTATGAGGCGGTCGATATCGCTTCGATGCGCGAAGCAGCCGCCCGAAATGGCTGGTACGTCCTGGAGCGTGGTCCGGGCTTCTTAATAGAGGAAGCGCCACGTATGCGGGTTTTTAAGACTTTTGAGGGGGCTGCCGCGGAGTTCGTCACCCGAATCAGGACTCACGACGAGGGCAGCCTCACAGTCGGCAAGGTGCCGGCGGGTCCGTTAGCCGAGGCGACCCGGTTCACCTTTGAGGGGAAGGGTCGCTCGATGGTGATGGCTCCCGTAGCCACCCCTCTTACGGGCCTTTTACTGTAACCCCCTTAAGCCCTCGATTCCTTTGAGATGACGGCAGTTGGCTTCTCTGCTATACAGCAGAAGTGTCATCATCTAAAGGAGTTACATGACCTCGGCTCTAGCTAGCAGATACCGAACTCACACCTGCGGAGAGCTTCGCTCCTCCGATGCCGGTAAGCGCGCGACCCTGTCAGGATGGGTGCTTCGCAAGCGCGACCACGGCGGAGTCGTTTTCGTCGACCTGCGTGACAACTACGGGCAGACCCAAGTTGTGTTCAACGAGAACTGTGTCGCCGAGATTCAGGAGCTGCGGGTTGAGTCCGTGATTGAGGTAACGGGAACCGTGAAGCAGCGAGACCCGGCGATGGTGAACCCAAAGATCGAGACAGGCACTGTTGAGCTTCATGTCGAGAGCCTAGCGCTTCATTCCGCCTCCGAGGTGCTGCCGTTCCAGGTTGCCGAGGACGACAAGGCACCAGAGCCAACAAGGCTAACGTACCGCTTCCTCGACCTGCGCCGTGACAAGGTGCATGAGAATATCCTGCTCCGCTCGAAGGTGATTCAGCGCATCCGGGAGCTGATGTGGGGGATGGGATTCAACGAGTTTCAGACACCGATCCTCACTAGCAGCTCCCCCGAGGGCGCGCGTGACTTCCTGGTTCCTTCGCGCTTTCACCCCGGAAAGTTCTTTGCGCTGCCGCAAGCGCCGCAGCAGTTTAAGCAGCTCCTAATGGTGTCGGGCTTCGACCGCTACTTCCAGATCGCGCCGTGCTTCCGCGACGAGGACCCGCGCGCCGACCGCTCACCGGGCGAGTTCTACCAGCTCGACATCGAGATGAGTTTCGTGGAGCAGGAAGATGTGTTCGCAATCGGCGAGCAGCTGCTGCACGATGTCTTCAAGAGCTTTGCAAAAGATACCGTCACCGCGGTTCCGTTCCCACGAATCACCTACCACGAGGCGATTGCGACATTCGGCTCTGATAAGCCCGACTACCGCAATCCGCTGCGCATCAAAAACGTTTCGAGCGTCTTTGAGAACTCAGGTTTTCAGGTGTTCCAGCGCGCGATAGCGGAAGGTGGTGGCGTGTTCGCTATGCCGATGCCGAAGATGAGCACGCCACCGCGCAAGTTCTTCGACGACACGATTGAGCTGTTCAAGAAGTGGAGCGGGCAGGGGCTGGCCTACATCATCGTGGAAGAAGGCGGCTGGAAGGGCACCATCGCAAAGTTCTTCGGGGCAGAGGAGCAGGCGGCTCTGACGCGGCTTCTTAACCTTGAGCCGGGGCAGTTCGTTTTCTTTGGCGCAGGAAAAGGGAAGAGTGTCCTTCCGCACCTCGGGCGGCTGCGCAATAAACTCGGCGAAGATTTCGGTCTCTTAAGCGGTGGTTACCACTTCTGCTGGGTAACAGACTTCCCGATGTACGAGTACGACGAAGATCTCAAGCAGATCGTCTTCTCGCACAACCCGTTCTCGATGCCGCAGGGCGGCATGGAGGCGCTCAACACCCAGGACCCGCTCGACATCCGAGCCTACCAGTACGACATAGTCTGCAACGGTTACGAGCTTTCAAGCGGCGCGATTCGAAACCACAAGCCAGAGATTATGTACCGCGCCTTCGAGGTTGCTGGGTACACCCGTGACCAGGTCGATGAAAAGTTCGGTGGCATGATCAAGGCGTTTAAGTTCGGCGCTCCGCCGCACGGCGGTTTCGCCCCGGGAATCGATCGCATAGTGATGCTGCTCGCTCAGGAGAGCGCGATCCGGGACGTAATCGCGTTCCCAATGGCGCAGTCTGTCGAAGACCTGCTGATGGGCGCGCCAAGTGTCCCAAGCGAGAAAGCGCTCAAAGAGGTTCACATTCGGGTGGTTATGCCCGAGGATCCGATGAAGAAGCAGTAATACGCTAATTGCTCAGTCCGCTAGGAGGGTTGGCGCCGACCCTAAGAAAAGTGCTTTGCCGCTTAGTGCGGCGTTTGGTCTAATGGTAAAAGGCACTAGCCTCAACCAAGGAGCAGCGCATGGACGGAGATAGAGGGCATGCAATACTCGAAGCGCAAACCGTTGAGGAGTGTGTTATTGACCAGCGCTGGGGCGATTACTCAGCGCAAGACCACGGCACATGGAAGACGCTCTACAACCGGCAGCTTGATACCCTCAAAGGCCATGTTTGCGAGGAGTACCTGCAGGGGCTAAAGACATTGCATCTGGCGGCGGACTCTGTTCCTGACTACGAGAAGCTCAACCGACACCTGCGCGCCGCTACGGGTTGGGAGGTGCTTGCGGTGCCTGGGCTGATCGCCTCTAAGCCGTTTTTCACCATGCTTGCGAACAGACAGTTCCCTGCCGGCACGTTTATTCGGAAGCCCGAGCAGCTCGACTACCTTGAGGAGCCCGACATCTTCCACGACGTCTTCGGCCACATTCCGCTCCTCTCTCATCCAGACTACGCAAGCTACATGCAGGAGTACGGCAAGGCCGGGCTCAAAGCGCTCGAGCACAAGGGGATAAAGTTCCTGGCTCGTCTCAACTGGTACACCATTGAATTTGGGCTGATCAAGAATAACGGTGAGATCCGAGCCTATGGGGCCGGCATTATGTCCTCGTATGGCGAGACGAAGTACCTGATTAACGACCTGTCGTCGAACTGGCTTCAGTTCGACATCGACCGCGTCTTGAGGACCGGCTACTACATCGATGACTTGCAGGCCACCTACTTCACGATCGACAGCTTTGAGGCGCTCTTCAAAGAGTGCATTGAGCGGCCGTTTATCCCCCTGTACGAGAAGTTTCGGCCTATGCCGACTTTGAGCCCGTTTGAGGTGTACCCCGAGGACAAGGTTCTCCGGCGGGGCACCGGGGATTACTGGAAGGAGTTCCCTAAGACCAAGACGAAGCTAAAGTAGCCCGCTGCTTCCGGGTGCTATGCCGATTTGGTGGTATTTGGTAGGGTTTGCGTGGCTCTTGCCCGAGTGGCCCGCCTGCGCTTCGCTGCGGCGAGGTTTTTGCGGAGGCGAAGTCCGTAAGCCCGAGTGATGAAATGGTAGACATACAGGACTTAAAAGAAAGTGACTGAACGTATGCCCGAGTGATGAAATGGTAGACATACAGGACTTAAAATCCTGGGGGAGAAATCCCGTGTCGGTTCAAGTCCGACCTTGGGCACCACATACAACTTCCAGACCTCCCGCGGGAGAGATCCCGTGCCGGTTGAATCTCGGTCTTGGGCACCACATCTGATAGCGCTAGGTTCGTGATGACCCGCCTTCGCTTCGCTCCGGCGAGGTGCGGATGGTAGAGATATGGGAGTAAAAATGCCGGGGATGAAATCCCGTGTCGGTTCAATCTAGCCGTGGGCGTTCAAGCTAGCCTCGTAATGCTTTCCCTCGGATAATGCTCCAGCGGAGAAGGCAGCGTATAAGCCGAGCGGGGCTCGGGCGGTAGGGGGCTCCTAACGCCAAACCGGTGAGCAAAGGATCTCCCTTTCCTCGTAATTCGTGGAACCTTCACCCCTCATATTATCCCGGCGGTTATCAAGAATTCGCCTAGTTAAGCTCATCGCCCATGGCATTCGGCGGTATCCGATATCAAACCGCCGCTTGGCGTAAAGTTACTCTACAGATTAGCCGTTATTCCTTTAGGGCAGGAATTTGCGGGGACTCGGTGGCGCTCTCTAAGCGACAAGTTTTGTTTCGTTTTATCTGCGTTTTGGGCTCAGTGGCTGTAACGCATCTCTTTCAATCTGCGGCCGTTGCGCAAGAGGGGGCTCGGGTGTCGTGCCTGGACCTTGATAGTCTCGCCAACACCGACAGAGATTCCAGCGCTGCTTTGCAGGGCTGCATTGACCGCGCTCAAGCCGGGGCGACGTTAGAGTTAAAGGGGGGGGCTGTTTACACCATCGCGCGACCGGTGAGGATCTCAAAGAGTATTTCCCTTACAACTGCTGGGCTAGCAGGCTCCGCGTTTGATTGTGGGCTCGGTGCGACCTCTCGGTGCGCTAGCTTCTTTCGTCAGCCTGGATTCGAGAGCGGGGAACGCGGAAGGGATTGTGGCGCTCTCTTTGAGGTGTCTGGGAGCAGGGTATCGTTTGAGCGGCTAGTTCTAAACGGCATGAAGGGGTTGGACCGCTCCGCTGGAGTGGGTTGCGCGAGGGGCGCACTTCTGCGTTTGTCCGATTGTGACGAGTGCCGTGTCAAGAGCGTTACCCTGCGGGATGCGGGATTTGGGTCTGCTCTGGCCATCACGGGCAGTAGCGGTGTTTTGGTCGAAGACTCCGTCTTTGGGGATAACGGAACGGCGACTTCTCTAACTTCCGGCGTTACCATCCGGGAGAGCCAAAGAGTCGCTGTTAGGGGTAGCTTCTTCAGAAACAGCTCAAAGTTCGACCTTAACGCACTGTCGTGTGACGATTGCAGTTTTACCAATAACGTCGCTTGGCATCCCCGCCCCTCGCGTACGGTCGCTCTGAGCGCGTTTCGTATTGTGGCGGGAAGTGCTCAAGTCTCGCAGAACTTGGTTGATTGCGAAGGTGCAGGATGCAATGCGGCGTACCTCTTCGGGGGGGGGGGGGGCGAAGGTTGATAGCCGACCAGGGACTGGTGAGGTGCTGATAGAGGGGAACGTGGCTTTTAATGCGCCAACGGCTTTCTACCTGGGAAGAGGTCCCGAGTTGTCAGTTGGCGACAATTTCGCCATTGGAGGTGAGCTCGAATGCGGAGGAAGAAAGATTCCGGCATTAGCTCGGGCGAATGGCTCGCAGTTGGCATTTCGGGGGCGGCTTCTGAGTGAGCGCCATTTTGTTCAAGCGGCATTCTCGCCAGCGGTTTTGACTCGGCAGGAGCTTGCAGAATGCGTTCAGGCCGAAGGTAGGGAAGCTCGATATAGGTTTGTGGATGCGGCTGAACCAGCAGTCTTGAGTGCAGTTCGGCAGCTATTCGCGCGAGAGCTGGGACGGCCGGCAAGCCCGAGTGAGGAGCAAAAGGTGGCGGAATTTCTTGCCGAACGCACGCGCTCTCTGGGACTAGCAGTAGCGCGGGTTAAGGGCAGCCGAGATACTGGAGTTCGGATGGCAGCGACCGAGAGCGATGGGGTTCTCCCTATACGCTGCTGGAATGAGTCTGCTGGGCAAGGTGGGGAGCAGGAGGTCTGTGCGGCACAAGTTGGGGACGATGCTTTCGTGGAGGGTGATGTCCGCATCGAAGGCTTCTTCGCGGAGCAGGATTTAGAGAAAGTAAGATCTCAAGGCGTGTCATCTAGGTCGGCCCGGCTATGGCCTGGCGGTGTAGTGCCCTACGTAATCGACCAAGACATGGAGCCTGCGCTAATAACCGCGGTCAATCAGGCTATTGTGCATTACAACAGTAAGGCTGGTGTTACGTTTGTTCGCCTCGTTCCCCGCCACGCCCAGTCTAGCTTCCTCGAATTTGGCGTCGACTCGAACATGGAGTGGTGCGGCTATGCGAGTTTTCGTCCAGGTACGCAGGGGTGGGCGGTTCGGTTAAACGAGCGTAAGCTATTAGGAACGAAGGAATGCTTGCCAGCACTTCATGTCGTCGTGCACGAGATAGGACACACTCTAGGGTTGAGTCACGAGCATCAGCGCTCGGATAGAGATAAGTATCTGCTGATGTATCTGCAAAATATAAAGCCATCGCTGATAGGTGGATTCAGCAAGAACAAAGTTGCCGACGAACGATTGGTGGGCTCCTATGACTTCGGATCAGTTATGCATTACGGTTCTCTTGGCCATTCCAAGAACGAACTGCCCGTCTTTGTGCGGCGTGACAATAAACAGAAAATTACCCCTCCAAACTCCCTTTCCGCCTCTGACATCGCTGCGCTCCGGGTGCTCTACAAACCGCCTACCCCTGTTCCGTTGCCACCAGGACCTTTCCTGGCACTTACTCAAACAACTGCGCAGGATGGTAGCAGTCCCCAGATTTCTTTTGAGGTGGACCTTCGCAGAAATGTTACTTTGTACTACCAGGTGATTGAAGTCCCCCGTTCCACCCCGAGTGATGAGCTGTACAAACATTTTGCTTTCCAAACCATCTTTGAAACAGTGACGTGGGCTCCGCAGCGTGGCACTCTTGGCATACCCGATTTCACGCAGGGCTGCCGGGCAGTTAGGGCGTACAGTATGTGGCCCACCGGAGAGCGTTCAGCTCACAAGTTCATAAAGATTTGCCGTTAAGGCAGGTCGACATCGGCGCCTTGATTCAGCGCAGCAGGATCGCGGGTAATGAGGCTCGGCGACACGAAGCCAGGGGGAAATCGCAGGGCGTTGAAGCGCCTAGCGCCCCTCGGTATCCGCTGTATACACCAGTCTCCCGATGCCGCTTGTAGTAGGTCGGTTGAAGCGCTCTAGGCCGATTTGCTGGACTAGCTTTGATGACTCGAGCCGTTGCTCTGTCGTAAGCTTTTGCTCAAGCGCGTCCAGCTTCTTCTTTGCAGTCTCGTGACCCTGAGCCGCTGCGATGCTTAGCCTCGCATGTGCCTCTGGAATAGTGACAGAAGACTCACTCCCCTCTGAGAGGAGCACACCGAGTCGGTAGTTTGAGCGATGAGAGCCCTTCTCGGCGGCTTTGCGGTGATACGCTACAGCGAGCTTGTAGTCGCCGGAGTCGCTAAGGCCTCGTTCACACAGGAGACCCATCCGGGTCAACGCTTCTATCGAGCCCAGGTTCGCTGCAGCTTCATACAGTCGCAGGGCTTTGAGTTTCGAAAGAGTCGAGCGCTTCTCTGGTATCAGGGCGTCGTCGTGCATCATTCCAAGAGCCAGGTTTGCGTACTCGCTGTCTCTTGCAGCTTCAGTGCTCAGGAGTTTTGCTGCCGCGTCGTAGTCCTTGTCAAGGCGCGCTAGCAGTCCGCGAGCTAGGGTGTGCATGCCTTGGTCCTGCACCTCGAGGAGGCTGATTACTTTTCTCGCCTCCGGTGAGACCGAAGTTTCGGAGCTGTCCTTCGCCAGCAGAGTGTCTAGCAGAGCCAGATGCGCCGCTTGGATTCCCGCGCTCGAGGCGATGCGCAGATGCTCGAGCCGCTGATCCATAGTGTACGTAGTTGAGGGTGGCGCCTCTTTGCGGCTGGCGAGAAGCCATGCAGCTTGTGCATGTCCCTGACCTGCTGCTTTTGAGAGCATCTCGGCGCCAAGAGTGGGATTGCTCTGCAGGCCACCTTCTCCATTCGTTAGGAGAAGGCCGTAGAGGTACTGTCCTTGCGCATCCCCAGCCGTAGCGGCGACCTCGGCCCAGGACGCAGCGACCTTTTGATCTTTGATTATTCCATCAGATCCTGCGGAGCACCGTGCGGCAAGGAGCGATTGAGCAGGAAGATGCCCGCGTTGAGCGGCTGCGATGAGCAGCTGGTTCGACCCGGCGAGATCCTTCTTGCCGGAGAGCCCATATGAGAGGTACTCGGCGCATTCAAAGAGGGTATCTGGTGGAGAGTGCTTTGCCATAACGGCAAACAGTTCGGGGTTTAGTCGGAAGGGGTGTTTCACCGCTGATTTTAAGTCCTCAAGCAACGACTCGACAGCATTCTGCTCGAGCTGCTCGATCTCTTTGCTACTGTCGGCAGGCGTAGGCTCAAAGCTCTTCACCGCCCGCGCAGCTGTCGCATCTTGCTGGGCCCAGAGAGGTAGCTGTTGTAATTTGAGCTGCGCCTGGACAACTCCACTTTGGCTCGCGAGCGTCAGCCACTTCACAGCTGCTGTAAGTTCGGGGGACTTTGTTAGGGCAGACGGAACCGGACGAGGATTCGTCTTGTTTTGTTGTCGAGAAGTGTCGCTAGGCTTCGGTTGCGGATCCAGCGACTCGAGGAAGAGAAAACCGAGGTGTGCCTGCGCCGCCGGATGTCCGGCGTTCGCTGCCTTTTCGAGCCAATGCTGCTGGTGTTTGCGCTGCTCGAGTGGACTCCGGACTCCTGGGCCGCGGCTTAGAGCGTAGGCATAGAAGCCGGTCGGCGAGCCGGCCTCGGCCGCTTGCTTCGCCGACTCGTTCGCTGGGGGAAGTCCGTTCTTGAGAAAGGAGCGGGTGATCGTCTCGAGTGCGAGTATGCCTTTTGCGTCCGAGAGTCCTTTTGAAGCTGCGCGCTTCAGGTAGACCTCCGCCTCAACACTCTTCTCCTGTGAAAGGAGGGCGTCTCCGAGTATAAGGTCGCATGGGGCATACCCCTTAAGGCTGCCCTCCCTGAGGGTCTTAACGCCCTCGACCTGATCGACGACCGATTTTGATGCACAGAGGTCTGCCCCGAGGGCTGCAACGCTTGGCATAAAGCCTTTGGCAGCGCTCTTACGCAACCATTCCCGCCCCTCCGTGGCATGTTTTGCGTTTGAGGAATCGGCAACCAGCAACTTCCCAAGCACACTTTGTGCGATCGTTAAGTCTTGCTTCGCGGCCTCCCTTAAAAGTTGCAGCGCCTCTGCCCGACTTCCCTCGCCGAGTTCCGGCGCCAAGAGCGCGGCGCCTAGGCTGAAAGCTCCCAGAGGGGTATTCTGAGCCCCAGAGGAGCGCAGTAGTTTGATTCCCTCAGTCACGTCCCTGGCGACGCCATTTCCTGCGAGGTACAGGTCTCCCAGAGAAGCAGCAGCTTCGGTAACACCTGCGGCGATAGCCTCCTTAAAGAGCGGAGCGGCCTCCTTTGGTCGATTCGCTTGAACGTACATCTCGGCGAGGCACTGTTTGACGAGAGGGGTGCCGTTAGGCGCAGCTCTTTCAAGCACCTCAATCGCGTTTTTGAGGTTTGGTTCGATCCCGTCCTCGCCCAACTCTAGCAGTCTGGCGAAGTCGATTGGGCTATCCGGGCATCCTTGCTCGACTGCTAATTCAAGCAAATCTAGAGCCTTTCTCGGGGCTCGCTCGCAGGCGAACCCGTGTAGGTGGAGCGCAGCAAGCCGGAAACTTGCTAACGGCTCTCCTGACTTCGAGGCGGCGCCAAAAAGCGATAGAGCTTCTTGCGCCGAAGCTGCCTTCTCTCCCTCGTGGCGCAACAGCCAATCAGCCAGGGCGCATTTGGCCCTGTTATGCCCCTTTTCGCTTGCGGAGCGGTACCACGGCGCGGCGGCTTGGATATTGCGTTCTACGCCTTGCCCGAACTCTAAGGCCCGGCCGAGGTCGTACATCGCCTCGGGGGAGCCTTTTTCTGCTTCCTTGAATCGCGCTGCGACCTCTTCGGCTGTGAAGTTTGGCCTGTGCGCGGCACTCCGAGCTGGTCGCTGAGCCTTGCTCTTCTTGAGCAGGGTATCAGCTTTGTGTCGGCTGGTCGGTAGCTCTTTCTGGCTAGCCAAAGCTGGTGCCGAAGGTCCTTTACCCGCTTGAGCCGTTGCGTCTCTCTCGTAGCCGAGGAGAAGAGCGGCACCCAGAAGGGCCGGGCGTAAAGTGGACCCGATCTGCTCTTTGAAGCTAGGCTCTTTTTTTTGTGCATTCTGAATCATCGGTGCCCCACAACAGGTAGCTTTCGCGCAGACTACATAGACTCGGCGACCTGAGAAACGGAAAGGTGTAGGTTCTGGAGTCTGATCTGAATGTGTGATGCTGATCTGGCGGGGTGCGTGGCGCGAGCCTCCCGGTCCCATTTTGGCCACACTCGTTTGTAATGCTCGCTGGCCCAGGGGGTAGAACGACATTCCATCCATAAGCGCCCCGTAGTGGCGCTAGCTATTTCTGTAAGTAATAGCGCCTTTCTGTAACCCGTTGAGGGTTGTCGCGTTATTTTAAACGGTCAGGTGTAGTGGTTTCTCGTGAGGTGAGGATATCTCTAGGGGTCTGTCATATGGCAGCGGTTCCGGCCATGCGCGGACGAACTGCGGCCAAGGTTGACTACTATCCTGGAACTGCGTTTACTGCGGAGCTCCAGGGCACCGATATCCCTGCAAGGGGCTTTGCTTTTTAGAATAAACTCGTTCTGTAGAGAAACACGAAGATGAAGACGCGATGTTTTGTAGCCGCTTTAGTTTGGCTCTTCCCCCTCGTTGCCTCGGCCACTGAAGTTGGTGCCGTAACATGTAGCCCAATAGCAAGCCGGGGCTCTGCATCCTACAACGTAAACGTTCAGTGCTCGGTCCAAGTCACGGAAGGAGTTCAGGGCGCATGGTTTAATGCGTACTTGCAGGACTGCAACAACTTCTGCGCGTCTATCGGCAGGTCCAGCTCGCCGTCGCCCGACGGATTCCGGTGCACCTCCGGCGAGAATCGCCCGTGGTCTGCTATCCAAGCAGGAGTTGATTACAGGCCGACTGGATGTTGGCATAACTGCGCATTGCCGGAGGGCTTCGCCGGGGCTGCTAGCAGTGGATACTGGTGCTACCACCCGAGCCAGAAGAGGGATAATGACCATACTGATAAGACAGTTGGCTGTTACTGTGCGAAGAGCGCCGCAGCCCCTCAGGCGCAGCTTGGAATCAATATCAATCCGGCGGCGACCACTAAGCTGCGCGGTATCAACGCGGTGCCGGCAAACTGGAGCTCCGTCTCTGTTCTGGCGAGCAATGATCGCCCAGAAAGAATCTTCAACCTGCTTGGGGTTGTAGGGTACGGACGCTCCACCTCCTTTAACATGACGATCAACGTCGCCGGAGCCTGCGGAACCTCGGCGCCATTCACCGCCGTTCTCGGGCGAGCAGACGGCACTTACCAAAACAGCACGTTCTTTATAACTCTTCCGGCGTGTCCGCCGACACCGGCTTGCTCTGATGGCTTAGACAACGATGGTGATGGTGCCGTCGACATGGGTGATTTTAGCTGCTCATCCCCCACAGATACTGACGAGGGCAATCCGAAGTCGCAGTGCCAAGACGGGGTAGACAATGATTCAGACGGATTGGTCGACATGAACGACCCTGCCTGCACGAGCAAACAGGGCAACAACGAAGGTGCTGCCACCTCCCAATGCCAGGACGGCATCGACAATGACGGTGACGGAGCGACGGACTTCCCGAATGACTTCAGCTGCTCGAGCGCGACTGACAATAATGAAGGAGATCCGAAGTCTCAGTGCCAAGACGGCATCGATAACGATGGCGACGGAGCCACTGACTTCCCGAACGACTTTAGCTGCTCAAGCAAGCAGGACAACGACGAGACGAACCCGAAGTCGCAGTGCCAGGACGGCATTGATAATGACTCGGATGGTCTCGTTGACCTGAACGATCCCGCGTGCACAACCAGCCAGGGGAACAACGAAAGTGGTGCCACCTCCCAATGCCAGGACGGCATCGACAATGACGGTGACGGAGCGACGGACTTCCCGAATGACTTCAGCTGCTCGAGCGCGACTGACAATAATGAAG
>CANLJX010000077.1 GCA_947491545.1 Deltaproteobacteria bacterium | reverse complement strand
CTGCGAGGCGATCAAGCCCGAATTGCGCACCGCTTCGGCGCCCTGCTTCAGGTGCGCCAGCTCCTCAATCATCTCGGCTTCGGTCTTGAGATGGAGCCGGAACCCTTCGTGGCGCAAACGATCAGGGTCGAGCACTGTCTTGCCCGTCGAGATGCACATCAGCACCTCTTGGGCGAAGTGGTCGTCTTTCTCTAGGTAATGACAGTCAGTTGTCGCGACCAGAGGCACCCCCATTGAGTCCGCTAGATCGACCACAGCCTCGTTGTGCTTCTGCTGCTCCTTAATCGGGTGCGGCTGGACCTCAAGGTAGAAACGGTCCTTGAAGACACGGCGGTAGAATTCTACCACCTCTTTTGCTCCTCGGTAGTCGTCGAGCTCCGTTGCCGAGGCAAGCTCTCCGGCTAGGCAGCCGCTCAGAACGATTAAGCCTTCCGAGTAACGCTCAAGGATCTCGTGGTCGACACGCGGCTTGAAGTAAAACCCCTCTCTGTACGCGAGGCTCGAAAGCTTGCAGAGGTTCTGGTAGCCGACCTTGTTCGCGGCAAGGACGGTCAGGTGGCACGTGCCCGCTCCGCCCTGAGTCCGCATCTTCCTCTCGTGCCGAGAGCCAGGGGTCACGTAGAGTTCGCAGCCGATAATCGGCTTAATCCCCAGCTTCTTTGCCTCTTGGTAGAACTCAACGGCACCGTGCATGTTGCCGTGGTCGGTCATCGCTATGGCGGGCTGCCCTAACTTAGCAGCACGCTCAAGCACACCGGGGAGCTTGTTTGCGCCGTCGAGCAGACTGTACTGAGTGTGAAGGTGTAGGTGAACGAACTGCGACACTATGCGCCCTGAGAGACCGACGGTAGAACCCTCGGATAGTAGCCTCTGCGGCGCCTAGCCTCAAGCATAAGTGTGCGCCGCCTTGATGTTTTCTGCCCCCCTTTTGGAACGCCATCAGAACCTGACACAGAGGTCGATGGCCCCGCTCCGAACACCCTAGCGCCAATTCGGCAAGAGCTCCCTTCCGGCAACTTTGACGACCTCAGACTGGCGGTAAAAAGCCTCCAGGGACTGCAGGAGCCTTAAGTCCGCATCAGCCTTCTGAATAAGAGCAGCTTCACGATTCTGCTCCAGGGCAGTAACCATCTCCGAGAGGCGGGAGTGGTGGCTGCCGGGGGATCTCTCCTCGCCCTCATCGATATTCCTCGAAAGCTGCAGGTCGCCACCGTACCGGTATATCGCATAGCGCTTGAACAGCTCTCGGGTGGCAGGTTCCTCTAGGTTAAGCTCAGGAGCAGCCAGCCGGTATCGGGTGAATAGGATCTTCGCCTCGGGAGCCTTGAGCGGTGCGAGCACCTCCTTCTTGTTCTCCTGTATCGCTCGGCAGTAGAGGTCCATCGCCTGGAAATCTAGGCGGTAGATATCCTGCTCTACGTCGCAGCTGCTCTTGCGGAAAAAGTTGTTGAGGGTCACCCCTTGAAACTGCTTTATCGCTGCGCGGGCAAGCGCCTGCAGCTCCCGGTCGGTCGATGCCTGCGACTCAACGAAGAAGGCGCTCTTCTGCGCAGAGCGCCAGCGTATAGAGCTCGGCTCCTGCCGGACTGCGTATCGCTCCAGGTTTATCCAGAGCGCTTTCTTGTGGTCGGCGCAGAGAAGCGTGTGGGGCGTTCGAACAGCAAACTCCCTATCGGCCATCTCGTACTGCGGCTCATGTGCGCAGTACACAGCCCCGGTTCCCGCTGTCGTGTGAAGACGCAAGCCCTCGTAAGCCTCATACGTCGCAACATCCAGCCCAACCTCTCGCTTGAGCCACTCAGCGAGCCTGATAGTCAGCAGCACGTCAGCACGCGACTCGTGCGCTTGAATCCCCTCCAGCAACCCAAGGGCATGACTGACAGTCTCTAGCGAGAGCGAGAGCTTCTTCTCCCCCTCTCGAACCTTACGAACCCGCTCCCTCATCTCCGGCGACGTGAGGTAGGCCTTCTGAACCACGTGGAGAAGGTCCCGCGGGGAGAGCTTCTGGTCGAAGTACGGATTGAACCCGTTTCGGATGAGGCTAGTACGCAGGTACTGCAGGTCGAACCGCGAAGAGTTGTACCCGATGAACGACACCGCGCCCTTCGCCGTCCGGATGCATGACCAGATAAAGTCGCTGATCTTGCGCATCGCGTCGCGCTCGTAGTCACTAGCCTCCTTCTGGTGCTGAATAACGTCCGTGCGATTTGCGAGGATCGCTCCGGGCTCGGGGAGCTGAAGACGCGAAATGCGAACGAGCCCTGAAAGCTCGTCGATCGGCCGCAAGTCGTCGTCTACCAGAATAAACGAGTAGTTGAGGATCTGCCCGATCGGGTTCCTGTCTGTTGTCTCAAGGTCGTAGAAGAGTGCGTACATCGCGCGAACTGTACACCAACGCCCTGCAGGAATGGAGAGCCTTCTTCACGCTAAGCTCAACTCGCAACACCAGTGGAACGGCAGAGTATCGTGCCTACTACAGGAGCGAACGAAGCTCGGCCAGGAAGGCCTTAAGCTCAGCCGCACTGTGCTTCGGCGAACCGGTCGAGGTGCCAGCCGATGCCGGGCGCCCGACGTACACCGGGTCTGCCCCGCACGTGGCGCGTAACAGCGGCTCGATGTAGCCCCAAGCACCCATGTTGCGCGGCTCTTCTTGGAGCCACACCACCTTCTTGGCACCGCTATCCTTCACGATTCGCGCGACTTCCTTCTCTGGGAACGGGTAGAGCTCCTCGATGCGCACGAGGCGTGCCGAGAGGTTTCCCGCCTCCTTGAGGGACGCGAACGCATCGTGAAACACCTTGCCTGTCATAAAGACTAGGGTGCTGCACTTGGCGCCACTAGCGAGATTGTCGTCGATAACCGGCTCAAAGCCGCCCGATGCGAGGTCAGGCAATGGGCTCGCTGCAGCTGGGAGCCGCAGCAGGCTCTTCGGAGTCATTACGATCAGTGGACGCTTAATCTCGCTCGTGCCCTGCCGACGCAGCATATGGAAGTGCTGAGCCGAGGTAGAGGGGTAGCACACCCGCATGTTCGACTCGGCGCACATCTGCAGATAACGCTCTAGCCGCGCGCTTGAGTGCTCTGGCCCCTGCCCCTCGTAGCCGTGCGGCAGAAGCATCGTCACTCCTGAGAGTTGGTGCCATTTCGCCTCGGAGCTGGAGATGAACTGGTCTATAATTACCTGTGCGCCGTTTGCGAAATCTCCGAACTGCGCCTCCCACATCGTGAGCCCTGAGCGCTCAACCGATGCATAACCGAACTCAAAGCCCAGAACGGCTGCCTCAGAGAGGGAGCTATTGTAGACCTCAAAGGTCGCACCCCGCCCTTCCTTCTCAGCTAACGTCTCGAGCGGGCTCCAGCTCCGGAGCTGCTCCACGTCGTCGAGCGAGAGGTGGCGCTGGCTGAAGGTGCCGCGGCCGCAGTCTTGGCCACTCAGGCGAATCGAGCGGCCCTCTGAAAGGAGCGAGCCAAAAGCGAGCGCCTCGGCAACACCCCACTCAATGCCGTGGCCACTCTCCACCGCATCCACGCGCTTCTCAAGGATCTTGGAGAGCTTGCCGTGAGGAACGAACCCATCAGGGTAGCTCGTGAGACTACGCGCGATAGCCTTAAGCTTCTCGGCATCGACGGCGGTCTCGTTCGACTGCGCGCCGAGCCTGCCATGAAGCGGAGTGGCTGGGCCGCCTGCGGCTGGAGTAACAGCTTCTTGCGCCTCTCCGAAGACTCGCTTGTACTCGGCTACAGCGGAATCGATCCAGCCTTGGTCAACAATCCCTTCAGAAACGAGTCGCGCGCCGTACTGCTCCCAGATCGGGCGCTTACCTTTCAGCTCCGCATACGTGAGTGGCTGGGTAAAGCTCGGATCATCGCCCTCGTTGTGGCCGTGCTTGCGGTGCCCGATCAGGTCAACGAAGACGTCCTTTCCGAATGTGTTCCGGAACTCCAGCGCAAGCGAAGTCACCCAACAAGCAGCCTCAGGATCCTCACAGTTGACGTGGAATACCGGCGCGTCGATGCCCTTCGCGAGGTCGGTGCAGTACCGGGTGCTGCGAGACTCATCTGGCGTCGTTGTGAAGCCGATCTGGTTGTTGGTGATGATGTGCAGCGTGCCGCCAGTTGAGTACCCACTGAGTCCAGAGAAATTAATCGCCTCAAAGACGATCCCCTGACCTGCAAAGGCGGCGTCGCCGTGAAGCAAGAGCGGCAGCGAGGCTTTGCGGTCTCTTCCGTAGAGGGAATCTTGCTGCGCTCGGACGATTCCTTCGACAACTGGGTTCACGAACTCAAGGTGCGATGGATTAGGAGCGAGGCTCACCTCGACTTTGCTGGCGCCGAAGTTATAGGTGGTCTCGTACCCCATATGGTACTTCACGTCGCCCGCACCACAGGTGGTGGCAAGAGTCTGGTCGTCAAACTCGCGGAAGATGAGCTCAAGCGGCTTGCGCGTGATGTTCGCAAGCAGGTTCAGCCGCCCGCGATGAGCCATGCCAATAACAACACTTTTTATGCCAGCGGCCGCAGCGTCCTCGATCGCAGTCGCCACAGACGGCAGAATGGTCTCTGTCCCTTCACACGAGAAGCGCTTTGCCCCGACGTACTTCCGGTGCAGCTCGGCTTCGAAGAGATCTCCCTTCATCAGGTCATTGAAGATCGCCTTCTTGCGCGCCGGTTGCGGCACGAGGCTAGCAGTGTCTCTCGCCTCTAGGCGCTGCTGCAGCCATTGGCGCTCTTCGGCGCGAGTCAGGTGCTCAATCTCAAAACCGATTGAGCCACAGTAAGCCTGCTGGAGTGCCGATGTGAGCGCCGAGAGCGAGTCGTAGCTCCTCCCGCCAAACTCGAAGCTTGCGAGACGAGCCGAAGACCCTTCCGAGCCGTAAAACGCTGGCGTTAACTCGGGCGGGGAAAGCGGAGCGAGACCACCGTGAACTATCGGGCTGACCTTTGCCGCGAGGTGCCCGAAGCGACGGAACCCATCAACAACCTTCTCGGCGATTGCGTTTGCATTGCTCGGAACTGCCGACGCCGCAGCAGCCGGAGAAGCAACGGCTGCGTGTCCGTTTGCGTGTCCGTTTCCGTTGCCGCCCTCGAGGCCTTTGAAGAACTCTGCCCACTCGGGCTCAACCATCGACGGGTCCACCAAGTAGAGCTGGTAGAGCTCGGTTAGGTATCCTGCGTTGGGGCCGAAGTCGAGAAGGGTGTCGCGATCCATGGTTACCAAGTCGTTCTAACAAGTTGAGCGATAAACACTACCAGAGAACCTAGGCACCGTTAAAGTGCCCGAAAGAGCAGAGGCCCCTGCCGCCCGCTGCCCGGGCCACTGGGCTTTTTCCTGAGCGTCCCGGGAGCAGCTAGCCGCGCTTTATTTTTCCCGTATCACAGCAGATACACTAGCAAATTTACGCTCCTGGCTGTGCGGGGCAGATCTCCCTTCCCTTCCACCCAGAGAAGTCGGCCGCATCCTCGCTTACCTTTACTTCCCGGGGTTGTTTATTAATCGTTCTGCTGACCGGAGCTTCCGTTAATCGCTGACAAGCCAGCAACAACGATCGACTGCAGGTTGTGCGCCTGTCCAAGCAGGAGCGGAGCGCCCTGACGTATTCGAGTCTGCAGATCTTCTGCGACGGTTGCAGCCGTGGCGTTGCTCGGTAGCGAGCCTGACAGGTCGAGCATGGCGAGCCCCACCACTCGCACCAGCTCAAGGTTTTTTCCAACCACCTCGGCTGTCTCATCGAGCCCCTTTATGTTGCCCTCAAGCAGCGAGCGCAGCTTCGCAACTTTGTTCCGCACACCGGTAAATCCGCCTCCAGCCTCCTCTGCCATCGGATCGTCGGGATCTACGATCGACTGCTTCAAAGCCCGGTAAAAATCATCCTCTGGAATCATGTTCGCTGACGAGATCACGTTGCCGGCTGAGTCAACGCTTGCGTCTGAGAGGGAGGTCAATTTGCGGAACGCCCCGGAGATCTCGGTCACCATGTCCACGTCGAGCCCAGCACGAGACATCACCCCCGCGAGATCGTCGGGATTGAGCACATCTAGCTTCTCCTCTGCTGTTTTAGCCAGCAGCTTCTCGAAGTCTCGCGCGATCTCTCCAAAGGACACTCGCAGTCGACGCGCTTTGCCGACGCTGACGCTTCCGCGGGCAGCATCCTTAACGACATCATCGAGCTTCCCGACCAGCTCAAGCAGGCTCTCGTTCGCCGCGCGCGCAATATTGACAACTGAGATTCCGTTGTTGAGAAGCTGCACGCTGGCAGAGAAGTCACGAGCGCCACTGCGCAGCCCCGCCGAAAGCGATACCTCCGACTTCTGTCCGAATGAAGTTCCGCTCGCTGTTGAGGTGCTCTGCGCAGAGCTCGACCCAACCCTGGTGAGGGTCTTTACAAAGGACTCGGTGATGACTCGGCTAAGCGGAGTGACGGACATACGATACCCATTGGTTAGGATGATGCCCGCCCCGCCTGGGATCCAGTCAAACCAGCTTTCGACTATCTCCCTGTTTTTCTAGGTGATTCGCACGCTATTGACCCGCTTCACCCCCGCCAAACTACGCGCCACCGGCAACGGCAACGGTCTCGGCTCGGCTCGGCTCTGCTCTGTAGAAAACATGTGGAGCCTCAAAGCCGATTGTAGTGGGGAATAGCATTCCTAATTTTCATCCTAACCCTTCCCTTTCTCCTGCACCTGCACCGACTCCTGGTCATAATCAGAACATTTCCGAGGATTGCCGACGATATTCGTGTCGGAATACCCGGATGAGGACGAGCAATCCAGTGCAAGCGCAGGAGAATGATTAGGAAAAATGCGGCCAGCTTTTAATTCCCTCGGGACAGAGCACGTTTTCTACGGAGCATCTCGGTACCGGCACCGGCTCCGGTCCCCACGTCCCAACTCCCCCCTACGCCACAACCCTCTCTCCCAGCACCCCATACAACCAACCCTTCAATGCGCGCGTCCCCTCTATCCCGACCTTGTGACCGACCTCATCTTCAACGTAGGTCACATCGAGTCCTAGGCCCCGCAAAAGCTCAACTCCCTGCTTGGCGCGGGCCACTTCAATCACGTCATCCTTGGTTCCGTGTGCCACGAATACCTTGGGCGAACCGAGGATCTGCGGCTCCTCGTGCGGGGTCGGAACGAGCCCAGCCAAGAGCCCAAGCCCGGCCAGGCTCAGGTCTCCTGACAGCACGGCGCTCGAAAGCAGCACCGCCCCCTGAGAGAATCCAAGCGCCACAACCTGCGAGGGCTCAAGCCCCTCTAAGTCGATGAAGCGCTCAAGCGCGAAGGAGAGCCGCTTGACTGCTGAGGCGATAGCTTTTCTCTTGGAGCCCGGAGCGAGAAAATCCCACCAGCTGTACCCACCGACGGGATCAGGCAGAAAAGCCTCAAAGGCAACGACTGCGGCTCCTGGGGGTATCGCCCGCTCAAATGACCACATCACGTCCCGATTCCCCGCGCGCCCGTGCACCAGCACGACAAGCGGCGACCGGGCCGACGCTCCGGGGCGATCAACGAACTTCAGTCCTACGTACTCCTCTGCCTCTGGGGTTGATGGGGCTCGCATGCGCCGACACTACCCGATGCAGCGGCAGAGCGGCAACTCAGTGCGTTTCTGTGTGAGCTGCCGGCTCCTCAAGTGTGACCAGCTCCTCGGCGCTCTTGGCAGGCAGCGGGAATCGGTCTGACTTCTCAAGACCGACCAAAATCAAGATGTGGTGCGGATTGATGTTGAGGAAGCCGCAGACGGACTGGAACGAAAAGAGATAGTCGTCCTCCTTGCTCATAAAGTAATCGCGCGCTTTACGCGAGAATTCCCCGTCTCGGTTCATGTCAGAGATGGCATTCAGCAGAATCGCCCGAAGCAGGTTGCGCTCGGGTGTCGCAAGCTCTGGCTGCTCAAGGTCGTCGTACGCTGTGAAGATCGCCGTGTTCCGTTTCTCGTTGGCCATAGTTTTATGATGCGCTCTCCCGGGCGCGGGCACTTGCTCCGCTGCCTACAATTTGGTTCGGCACAAAGATGGCTAACCTTAAGAACCGGCGCCTCCTTTTCCCCCCGGCTGGCTTTGGGTGTTGCCCCGTAACCCATTGTATCTCTTGCCCGCGAGGGGCCCCGCGCGAATGCCCTAAAGGAATTTCCGGGGCAATCCGAACCTTAAGGTATCAAGGATGAGTAAACGTCAGCTGCTGCCAAGGAGGGCACCATGCACGTTGATAGAAGCTACCTAAACATGCTCGCGCCCGCGTACGCCGTCTTGCACGCGCAGGAAGTCGGCACACGTGTGACTAACACCGGAGATGCTCCGAAGCGTGACAAGCGCCGACAAGGTACTCGTGGCGAGATCCGGCAAGCTGCGGAGGGATCGCCCGGTGAAGCGCAAGCTCACAAGCCATCGTCGGAACACGCACTCGATATCATTGTGTAGCGAGGTCGCTGCGGCGTAGCCACTATCGAGAAGATCGAAGCTCTTCTTCGATTCGGGCCTTCGCGCGCTCTAGCAGCGCAAGCTCCCCTAGCCCAAGCTCTGCAAGCGATATTTCCGTGCCGTGCACAGTGACACGCACCTCAAGCCCTTCACGGAACGGACGGCGGTAGAAGCGCAGCTCGAAACGCTCGCCGCATACCTCAACCTCGCGAGTCCAGCTCTCTTCCACCTACTCCCACTCGATCGTTGCCGGTGGCTTGCTTGAGATGTCGAGGACAACTCGGTTGATGCCCTTAACTTCATTGACAATCCGGTTGCTCACTCGCCTCAGGAGCGACTCGGGCAAGAATGCCCAATCCGCCGTCATTCCGTCCTCGGAATGCACTGCTCGCAGCGCCACGGTTTCGTCGTACGTGCGGCCATCTCCCATGACTCCAACGCTGCGAACCGGCAGGAGCACTGCGAAGCTCTGCCAAAGACCCGCGTAGAGCCCCTCTGCGCGCACCTCTTCAAGGAAGATGCTGTCGGCTTCCTGCAGGGTCTTTACCCTCTCCGGAGTTACTTCACCCAGCACTCGCACCGCGAGCCCTGGTCCTGGGAACGGCTGACGCTGCAAGATTTCTGTTGGCATCTCAAGCTCGCGCCCGAGTGCCCTGACCTCGTCCTTAAACAGCTCTCGGAAGGGCTCTATGAGCTTGAAATTGAGCGTTTCGGGCAGGCCGCCCACGTTGTGGTGAGTCTTGATCGTGGCCGACGGCCCACGAACAGACACACTCTCGATCACATCGGGATAGAGCGTGCCCTGCACGAGGTGAGAGACTCCCTGCAGCCGCTTCGCCTGCTCCTCAAAGACCTCTATAAAGACCCGTCCGATGATTTTGCGCTTCCGCTCTGGCTCGGTGACGCCCTTTAGTTCGCGCAGGAACCGAGCGCCTGCATCAACCAGCTCAACGTTCAGGTCGAGCGCCTTGAGCCTCTTCATGACCTGCTCGGCTTCGCCCTTGCGGAGCAGCCCGTTGTCGACGAAGAAGCAGTGCAGCCGCTTTCCAAGCGCGTGGGAAACAAGCACTGCAGCGACCGTTGAATCAACGCCGCCGCTCAACGCACACAGGGCCTGTGCTGTCGGCCCAACTTCGTCTGAGACGCGCTTCACAGATTGCTCAATAAAGTTTCCCGGCGTCCAGTCTGGCTTGCAGCCAGCGATGTCGTGCACGAAGCTCTTGATCATCTCCTTCCCCTGCGGGGTGTGAACTACCTCAGGATGGAACTGAAGCGCGGCGAAGGGCTTCGATGTGTGCTGCATCGCAGCGATCGGCGCGCCTGGACTCGAAGCCATGCCCACGAACCCTTCGGGGAGCCGTTCAACGTGATCGCCGTGGCTCATCCATACGGAGAGCGAGTCTCCCTTCTTCCACCTCGCGAAGAGCCCCTCGGAACGCTCAACGGTGATCGTCGAAGGGCCGTACTCGCGCGCCGCTCCACGACCGAGCGTTCCCCCAAAATGGTGCGCCATGAGCTGCATACCATAGCAGATTCCAAGGGTCGGAAGGCCCGTAGAGAGCCACTGGTTGTTGAAGTCGGGCGCATCAGCCTCAGTCACGCTGGCTGGACCACCTGAGAGCACAATCCCCTTCACTCCGCTTAGGTCGATCGTCTGAGGATCGGAGGTGCACGGCCGGACCTCGCTGTAGACGTTAAGCTCTCGCACCCGACGGGCGATTAGCTGCGTGTACTGGGAACCGAAATCGAGAATGAGAATCACAACACCCCGCGTGCGATAAAACTTCGTTTCAAACGAGAGCCCTGTGCGGCTCACAGGCGCAGTTTCGCAAGTAAACGGGGCGAAGTATAGCGTATCTTGAGTTTTGCGTGAAACCGCTGGCAGCAAAGGGGCTCGGCGGAGCAAAAGGCGCTCAAGCTGCCCACAAAGCTGCGCCGATACTAAAGCTGGGTCAGAGGTAGCGGCGGAGTTTCGATGCTTCGCCTCTCGCCCGGCACGGGAGGAATCAGGAACAGATGGCACGATTTACGAGAGGGTCAATCCGCGCACTGCGGCTAGTTGCGATCGGAGCGCTGGCTTTGGGCTGCCCAGCGCAAGCTGCGCAGGCGGACTTCATTCAGACCATGGCGTCCGGTGTCTACCAGAGCACCGACGGGCAGACGAAGGTTCTGGTCAGCTCCAAGCCAAACGCTCAAGGGATATTCATTTTGGAGGGGCCGGCCATCCCACCGCAGGAGTTCAACCTAGAGAACATGCCGGCGGACGGCTCGCGGCACGTGTTCGTGAAGTTCGACGGAAACGCCCAGCCGCCGGTGTACTCCGAGGTCGTGATTAACAAGAAGAGCTACAAAATCTCCGGAAACCTTACACTAGGCGTTGGATCACACACCATTGTGAGCATCGACAACAACAATCCCTACCTGACTGTCTCAACCGAGCCATCGGGGCCCGGGCCTGCGCCCGCAGTTCTCGGCTTCTCGGGTCTCAACGAGGTAATTCGTGAGAAGGGCAACGTTGCCATGCTGCTTGCCGCGAACCAGCTCGACCCAGAGGTAGCGCGCGTCATAAGGCCATACATCGTTGGAGACGGCGAGCTCACCCTGAACGGGAAGCCAGTAGCCACTGCCACAATCGGAACATTCGTCAAGCCCGACAACGACTGCCTTAACCCATCCTTCGTAGTGCTAAGCGCCACTCAGACTGCCCAAATTAGGGCCACCAAGACCCAGGATGAGCGCCTCAAAAAGATCGAAGGGTTTCTCAGGGAAAACAAAAAGTCAGATCCGCTCGGCGGCTACCTCGTGCTAAAAGCCGACAAGAAAGCGGCGATCCTGCTTAACGTGAAAGAGAAGAACATTCGGCAACTCTACCCTCTCTCGATCGAGCGCAAGATCTGTGTGATTGCTGATCTCTCGTAGGAAGCAGCGCGCCACGCGCACGTACTCGGGAACGGGATGATACCCAAAGCAGAAGTTGCGCAACCCGGGGGAAAAAACAAAGAGGACAGCGAGGGGTGGTGAAGAAGGCCACCGGACACACATCTCTGCTCTCGCCGCTCTCTTTGTTTGCTTATCCCCAGGCGCGCGGACGGGAACGTTGACAAGCACGCGCACGTTAAAATAACCACAAAGAGAGCAGCGAGAACGGCGAGGGGTTTTGAGGAAAGCTGCCCTCCTGTCGTCTCTGCTCTCGCTGAACTCTTTGTTACATTCCCCCAAGCGCGCAGACGATGACGTCCACGTTCGCCGATCTCTTTACAGGGATTACCGCTGCCTCCGAATGCCGTCCGACGACGCTACGCCACTCGTCGACGGTCGTTTGTAAGCCGGCTGCGGCGCCTAAAGAGGATCCGGATATCGTTTCCGACAAATGGCAGAACCTTGCGCACGGAGTTCTTCAAGTAGCGCTCGTAATTGAAGCGCAACCGCTCCGGGTAGTTCACGAACACAGCGAAGGTTGGAGGCTTCGTTGCCACCTGGGTCGCGTACAGAAGCTTAACTGGGTTGCCCCGGTACACCGGCGGCGGCTTCGCCTTGAACGCATCTGTAAAAATCCGGTTCGCTTCCGACGTTGAGAGCCTGATACGCGCAGCATCTGCCACCTCTGCCACAGCATCGAGCACCGCGAGGCATCGCTGGCCGGTCAACGCCGAGACGAACACAACAGGCGCGTACGCAGCGAACTTGAACACTGAACGAACCGCATGCCGGTAGGCCTCTGCCGTCCGGGGCTCTTTCTCAATCAAGTCCCACTTGTTGACAACGATTACGAGGCTCTTCCCCTTCTCGTGGGCGAGCCCGACGATTCTGGCGTCTTGCTCAGTCGGAATGCCTTCGGCCGCATCGAGCAAAAACACAGCCACGTCGCTCTGAGCGAGCGAGCGAAGTGTGCGGATATTGCTGAAGCGCTCGACCGTCCCGTCGCGAACCCCTGCCTTCTTGCGCAGGCCTGCCGTGTCGACGATCTCAAAAGTCCGTCCATCACGGCCCAGCTCGCTCTTGATGCTGTCCCGAGTCGTTCCAGCAATCGGCGAGCAGATCATCCGCTCCTCGCCAAGCAGCCGGTTGACGAAGGTGCTCTTCCCAACGTTTGGCTTTCCAATAATCGCCAGGTTGATGCGCTGCGCCGGGCCGCTCTCATTCTCTGGGACGACGTGCTCGGGAAGTGCCTGAACATCGACGCTCTCCTCCTCGGAACCGATATCATCCGTCTCGGGCATCTCGATGTTGATGTCGATGGGAGCGACGATCTCTCGAACCTTCACCATAAGGTCGCGGATACCACGCCTGTGGGCTGCGCTGATCGGGATGATCTCATCGATTCCTAGCCCGTACAGCTCGGTGGCAGTCATGGCTGCCGACGGCTTCTCGCACTTGTTGGCAACGAAGATGGTTGGCTTGCCAGCCTGTCGCACAAGATCGAGCACTTCACTGTCAAGCGGGTGGAGCCCATGCAGGCCGTCAAACACGACGATGATCACGTCGCTCTGGCGCATCGCAAGCTCGCTCTGCCGTCGCACCGACTCGTGCAACGCAATGTCTTCTTCTCCGACCAGGGCGCCAGTGTCGATCAGGGTGAACGGGAAATCGAACCGAGTAACGAGCTCGTAGAACCGGTCGCGTGTTACTCCAGGCTGGTCTTTGACAACAGCCTTGCGGCGCCCCGCCAGGGCGTTAAACAGAGTAGATTTCCCAACGTTTGTGCGGCCGACGATACAGACAGTCGGTACAGCGTTGTT
>CANLJX010000076.1 GCA_947491545.1 Deltaproteobacteria bacterium | reverse complement strand
TCGTCTTTTGTAGTTAAAAAAGACGCAACAGAATGCTGAAATCAAGTTGATAAAGCACGGTTGCGCTCGAGAATCATGATTCAAGCTGCAAGCTTTGCAGCGCAGAACAGTTGATTATTACACTCAATTCACTCACAATCAGAGTGAAGCCAGAAAACAGGTTGTCCCTGAGGGGGCAGCCGATTTTCTGGTGACTCTACCTGAGAGGTCACACCCGTTCCCATACCGAACACGGTAGTTAAGCTCTCAAAGGCCGATGATACTGGGATCTCCCGGGAAAGTAGGTCGTTGCCAGATTTATGCCCCGCAAAGCGAAAGCTTTGTGGGGCTTTTTTTTTGGTTGCGCCCTTGCCGACCTGGACGCGGGACTCTGTCTTGCGGCTGCGGGGAGGTCGCCGGCGGCGAATTTAAGCCCCGCAAAGCGAAAGCTTTGTGGGGTTTTTTGCGTGTGCTTCTGTGAATCGCCGTCGCGCCTGCAGTGCTTTGGCTAGGTGCCTTCGGCAGTTGCCTGCGGCAAGTCACCCAGCGGTGACTTTGGCGGGCTTTTTTTTGCCGCGATCCTTTGGCTGGCGCCTCCGTATCGCAGCAACTCAACTCCAATAGACGCGGTGGCAGCTCCGTCCTACACTTCGGTTGCCATGCAAGTCCCCACCTTGCCACTCAAGCTCTTCGGGGCAGCAGCTTACCTCGCTTGGGTCGTCCACTTCGCAAGCGACATGCCGTTCTGGGACGATTTTAATATTCACCTCCACTTTCTGAATGATTGGCTCTCTGCTCCTTCGTGGCCTGACGCCTTGAAGCTGCCCTTCGTTCGCAACGGTGAGCATTTCGTGCTGTCAAATAAGCTCGCTACGGCTGTCGATTACTCCCTCTTTGGCACACTCAGCTTTTCTCGGCTCATTCTGTACGGAAACGCAGCCCTCGTCCTCTCTCTCTTGGTGATGCATCGTTCAGGGCTTGTGCCTCCCGCTTTGGGAATCTGGGGGTTCGCCATGGCACTTCTGCCTCAGTATCCGCAGGCATCTCTTTGGGCGACAGGGTCGATTGAGAACTTCGGCGTGTTGCTTTGGGCCGCTCTGGCTCTCTCCTGTGCAGGGAGGCGCCCCATTCTGGCATTTGCTTTGATGAGCCTCGCAGCCGCTTCGCAGGGAAACGGCGCGTTGCTCGGTTGTGCGTGGGCTTTGACGCTCGCGCTCTCTCGGCGGCTCCGTCCGTCGGCTTGTTGGGCGCTTGCTTCCCTGTTGCTTTTAGCTCCTTTTCTGCTGATACCTGCGACAGGTGTGCCTGTTCAGAGCTCCTCTCTGCCGGAGAAACTTCAGTACACCTTGGTATTGCTCGGCTCCTCTGTTTCTCCCTTGCCATCGATTTCTCTCTGGGTTGGGGGGTTGCTTTGTGCCCTAGCCGTTGCCATGGCTAGGCGGCTATCGCGCATCCAGCCCGAGATCTGTGCCTTGATGGTGTGGTTGCTCATGACTGCGGCTGCCAACTCCGTAGGGCGAGCGGGCCTCGGCTTTGCCTATGGATTTGAGGAGAGCCGCTACCGAATCGTAAGCGTGCTCTTTGTGGTGGAAGTAGTCCTCGGGGCATGGAGCGTTTCGACTACTAGATTGCAGAGAGGGGGGATCTCGGCTGTGGCGGGCGTGTGTCTCATCTCCATTATGCTGCTGAAGCTGCCGGCGGCAAACGTCGAAGCTGCTTTTCGCCAACGCGACCTTGCTGAGGCCTCGGTGCGGTTTCAGTATTTTCACACTGGCTTGAGTTACCCTAATCCTAGCGCGCCCGTGCCGTTCTTGCTTGAGATGCGGAGAGTGGGACTCGTCGAACTATCTTCTCCCTCACCTGAATCGTTTTTCCCCCAAATTGAGGACGCGCCGCGAAGCTTTGCGGAAGGTGCGCGCCTAGCACAGAAGCTTGAGTGGAAGCTCTGCTCGCAGCAGTACCTCTACCTTCAAGGATATGTGTTTGATCGGGGTGGCGATGGCACACCGGTTGTCGTGCTCTCTTCCGGTGGCAGGGACTACCTGCTTCATCGAGCCGCGGATGCAAGGCCGGATGTCGCGCGCCACCATCGGCGACCAACAGCGCTTGCCAGTGGGATATCTCTTCTCGTTCCGCTCTCGCAAGTTGGTTCCGGGCCGTTCTCGGTTCGCCTCGGTGTAAGACGGGGAGACGGCCCCGTCTTGCTATCGCGGCACACTGCGTCTTTTGAGCTGGGTGAGTGCCCTGAGCTTGGCAGTGCCGAGGCAGCCGGCAAGTAGCAGAGCCTGATGGCTTCGTCGGCTCTTTCCCGCCCATCTTGGGGCTCGGCACGAAGAAATAGGCTGCCGTGCAAGAGCGAGCTTTGCTCAGGAGATAGTCTTGCTGAGATTGTTAAAGTAAGCTGGAAGAACCTTACGGACTCCAGCTCGGTGCATTACGCGGATGGGCAAGATCAGCAAGTACGCGAGGCGTACCGAGGCTATTCTAGCCATCGTTCGGAGCTAATCAGGGCGTCGCGTGCTTGCTCTTCTGCCGGACGCAGCTTCTACAATCAGCGCTGTCCTGAGGAGCTCCCGCCTATGCGATTGCCCCGGATGGCTGGGCTCGCCAAGCGCTCAGCGCCGGCGCATAGCCCCACTGCGCTGGGTTCGTTGGCCTGAAGCTTTTTCTTGTTAAGAGGGGCATGAGGTGACATCCTTGCCAGACCTATGACGCTCAAAAAGCTCGACGAACGCTCGTACTCCATCCCGACCAGGCTTATCTATGGCGAGTCTTTCACGACGACGTGGGACTACAAACACCACGTCGTACCTCCGATAACGGCATCGAGCACGTTTCGCCTGGATTCAGCGACGCGAGGAGCCGAGGGCTTCGAGGCGATAGGGCAGGCTGGTCTCTCAAGCGATCCGATCTACGTCTACGACCGGATGGGCGAGCCGAACAATAACATGCTGCAGCAGTCGCTTGCGATTGCTGAAGAAGCTGAGTGCGCTGTCACCTTCGCGACAGGCATGGCAGCTGTTCACGCCGCTTTAACTTTTGCCCTCGATAAAGGCTCCGAGATTATCGCGCACCGCACCCTGTACGGCTGCACGTACAGCTTGCTCACAAACTGGATGCCAAAGTTCGGCATTAAGGCCCATTTCGCAGATCTGCGAGACACATCCCTTATCGCCCCGCTCGTCAATGAGAACACCCGCGTGGTGTACATCGAGAGCCCGGTAAACCCAAGTCTTGAGCTGATTGATATTCGGGCAGTAGCGGCAGCCGTCGCGAAGCTGAACGAAAGCCGCCCGGCAGAGCGCCGCATCCTTACGGTGATCGACAACACCTTCTGCACCCCAGGGGGGCAGCGCCCGATTCCGCTTGGAATCGACGTCGTGGTGCACAGCCTGACCAAGGGTATCTCTGGGTTCGGCGTTGAGATGGGTGGCGCAGTCGTCACCCGCAAAGAATTCTTCACGCCGCTGATCCTCCATCGCAAGGACTTCGGAGGAACTCTCTCGCCGACGGTGGCGTGGAACATCCTCGCCCACGGCCTTCCGACTCTTCCGATCAGGCTGCCACGCCAGCAGCAGAACGCGCAGCAGGTTGCAGAGTTCCTTGAGAAGCATCCGCTTGTTGACACAGTCAAGTACCCAGGGCTGCCATCCTTTCCGCAACACGATCTGGCACGCAGGCAGATGCTCGACTACGAGGGCAAATTCGCTCCGGGGTTTATGGTCTACTTCATCCTCAAAGGCGTCTCACCCGAGGAATCACGCGCTCGTGGCATGCGAATGATGGACTACATAGCCGAGAACTCCTACACGATAACCTTGGCTGTTAGTCTCGGGCAGATCCGCACGCTGATCGAGCACCCGGGCTCGATGACGCACTCAGCGTACTCGGCAGAGGAGCAGATTAAGCGCGGCCTCGATCCAGGAGGGATCCGGTTGGCGGTCGGGATCGAGCAGGCGGGCGATGTTATTCGCGATCTAGAAGCTGCTCTAGAGCACTGCAGGTAGCTTCGCACAGTCGGGGGAGCCCTAAAAAGAGAAGGTCTCGTATCTGCTGCGCAGAGGGCTCGGTGCTTCAAACGCCGAATTGACTAGGCGGGTCGAATTTACCCTCTTTGACATGGTCTTTTCGGCCTATAGCGCTCATGACGTGAGGGCTTACCGTGTGGTCAGAAATCCTGTGGTATGCTACTCAAATGGGCGCTGAGACAGATCTCACACGCAGACCGTTCGATCCAAGGGGGATCGGCAGAAAATGGAACAGCAGAAACACTCGGGCATAGGCATAGCATCTTTCATACTCAGCCTTTTTGGGCCCGCCTGCTTCCTTCTGCTGGTTATTGCGGCCAGTGCGCTTGAGGCATCAACGCCGGGAGGACTGGATGAAAACTCTACTGCGGCGGGAATCCTCGGAGTTTTATTAATCGCAGTCCTGATAATTTCGATAGTCTCCTTCTTTCTTGGTGTCGGAGCGCTGCTCCAGACAGACCGCAAAAAAGTCTTCTCGGTGCTGGGGCTTGTCTTTTCAGCCGGCGGCTTCTTCCTTGAGATACTGCTTCTGCTGCTTGGTCTCGTAGCCAGCTAAGTGGAGCAGGGGCAGCGGTTCCGCGCGCAAGCCTCTTGGCTAGCATCGTGCCGGGGTGGAATCACTAAACTACACAGGGGTAGGCCTTTAGCGAGCAAGCAGCCTCTCGGCTCGCTTAATCGGCTCTTCCAGCCGCACGTCCACGGGGGCATGAAGCTTGATGTGTTGCAGGTTGCGCAGGGCGAGAGTCGGGTGCCGCTTTGAGAAAAGTTGATCGGCCTGCTCAAGCCGCTCGCTCAGGCGCTCGGCTTCGGTGGACAGCCGAGCAGCTTCTGCATGCTCGGCGCGAGTCTCCTCAAGGGCGGCTTCCGCAATCGCCGTTCGCCCAGAGAGCCAGTCGAAGAACCCGCATCGAGCGCGCGTGGCAGCTGCAGACTCAAGTCGCTGAAGCGCAGCATCGGCGACCGATTGTCGCTCCTCGCACAGCTTGCTCAACGCCTCGGTGGGATAGCCACCTAGAAGATCTCGGATGACTTTAATTTCAATCGCTACGACGGAAAAAGTTAGGTTCTCGGGCTCGCTGCGTTTCGGCTTGATCGGGAGCTGCGCCATTAATACTTGCTCGCTCCCGCTGCGACTGTTGTCGCGCGCGGAGCGCAGGCCCAAGAGAAGAAACGGCGATTCTTGCAGCGACTCTGCTGAGCGGAGAGCTGGAATGTTCGACTGCTGGATGTCCATCGACAAGGAGGCTACCAAAAAGCAGCTACGTCGTCGCGATTTTTTCTTGTCTTCGTAGTCCGGGTTACGCTCCCTAGTAGAGCGGCGAAATCGCGCCTCTTCTAACGACCATGAGCTGCATCGGGCCATCGAAGCTGCGGTTAGGCTTAGTCGATATCCGACCGAGAGCGCTCGGAAAGTCCTTCAGCGCTGCGATCGTATCAGCAGGGGCTGCTGTGCTCAGGCCGAACGCGAGGACCCGCGCGGCATCGTACCCAAGAGGCGCAAACGTTGTGGTGCCATCCGGATAGCGACGCACCAGGTTGCTGTAAAACTGCGCGGAGTCTTTGCTGCCCTCTCTGGCGAACCAGAGCCCATCAAAGCCGTTGCCGGCCGCGCGTATCTCGTCGGGGCTCTCAACTTGGCTCGTGGCGAAGAGCTCGCCCTTGTAGCCGAGCTGCCGGATCTGCTTTGCGAAGAGCGAAGCTTGCGGCGGCATGAGTGTCACAAAGATACCTTCCGGATTCGCTGCGTGGAGCTGTGTCGAGAGGGCGCGAAAATCGCTCTCGTCGGGATTCACTGCAACCTGCTTGATGTAGCCAGCACCCCGCTGTGCTGCGAACGCATCGCGGTTGGCGAGCATCCCGTCGTGCTGGGTTGAGATCGAGCCGATGGTGTTAAGGTTTCGCCGAGCTGACTCCTCAACCAGAGGTTTCGTAATCTCAGACGCAGAGGGCATGCTGCGGAAGATGTAGCTGCGACCGGCCTGAATCTTGTCAGTTGAGCCGAGCGCAATCGTCGGCTTCTTTGCGCGCTCCAGGAGGTCAGCGACGGCTAGGCTCGGGGGAGAGCCAAAAACAACAAATCCTCCGCAGGAACCGGAGAGCAGCAGTTTCTGGACGGCTGTGACCGCGCGATTAGGCTCTCCGGCATGATCCTCAAATGAGAAAGATGCCCCGTGCAGGGCGCAAGCTGGCCAGGAATCTACGCAGCTTTTCGCCTCGTCAAGAGCCAGCTCCGCGCCGCGGCGAATCGATTCACCGAAAGGAGATTGTCCGCCACTGAGGGGCAAGACGAAGCAGAGCTTTAGCTGCTCAGCGGTGGCAATTCGAATTTGAGCACAGCAGGCCAGAACACTCGCCGTCAGAGCGAAAGTTGCCCTCAAGCAAAAGCGGTCGAGAGAGAGAAACATTGAGATCATGACTTCTTCACAAATTGCGACTTGAGCTTCATCGGCCCGATCCCGTCGATCTTACAGTCTATGTCATGGTCTCCCTCGACAAGGCGAATGTTGCGCACCTTCGTGCCGACCTTGACCACAGAGGAGGAGCCCTTCACTTTCAGATCTTTAATGACCGTAACGGAGTCTCCGTCTTGTAGCACGTTACCCACAGCGTCCTTGATGACTGTTTCAGTATTCACAGCCCCGGTATCGGTAGCTGCTTGAACGGTCCACTCGTGCCCACACTCAGGGCAGACAAAAAGGTTGCCGTCCTCGTAGGTGTGTTCGGAGGGGCATTGAGGACATCGGGGTAGGGTGGTCATTTGAGTCTCTTACCAGATGGCTAGAGGCGTGGCATCTTCTCGTGCCGAATGGCATGCAAAGGCAGTATATACAAGGGCTTAGGCGCTGTATCGTGCGGAGGTTGCTGCCAGGCGAATGCTCAACTTGGTCTCCCGCACTCATTCTAAAGCTGCTAACCGCGTTTCACCTTTTTACGACCGGAAATTGAGCCGACCAGTGCCGACTGCGGTGACTTTCACGGACGTTAGTGTCACAGTGCCGCGGGCAGCGGGGCACCGCTCAAGCAAAAAGGAATTGGCGATGAAACATACGAAGAGCGTATTGCAGGTTGCAGTCAGCGTAGTGGTTGTTTTGGCCTTCGCGGCTCCGCGAGTTGCCACTGCGGGTGATGCAGTAAAGGGCGCCTCTGGCAATGTCATAGCCGACAGCGGTTTTCGCCCGAACCCCGGCGGATTCGCCTTCGAGAACTGGGGTGGAGACCAGTACCCGTACTCGGACCTCACAGGCAACGATGCTGTGGCTCTCTTCGGCGACCGGGTCTGCGCGCGTTTCGATGGCAACAACTGTGTTCCTACGGCGGCAGCTAAGACCTGGCTAGGACAGATGAACGAGATGATGAAGGGGGGCCACTGCGAAGGCATGGCCGCGCTCAGCGCAGCGTTCTACGTCAAGCAAGAAACCCCAGCCGACTTCGGCGGCAAGGAGGCTTTCCAGCTTAGTCCGAAAGACGACGCGCTCATGAGCACGATCTCGGCGTACTTTGCGACTCAGGCTTTAGAGCCGGTTCAGTCAGTGACCTCTTCAACCCGCGAGTGGCCGCTGCAGAAGATCGTCGATTCGCTCGTTGCGTCCTTGAAGTCTGGAAAGGACTACCCGACGCTTGGAATATACGGCGAAGCAGGCGGACACGCTGTGACCCCGTACAAAATCGAGCAGCTCGCCCCTGGCTCCTACCGGGTCTTCGTATACGACAACAACTACCCAGGTGCGGAGAAGTACATAGATATAGATGCATCGCAGAACAGGTGGAGCTACGCCGGCGCTGCGCTCAATCCTTCAGAGGATCCGGCGCCGTGGCAGGGTGCCGCAGGGGATATGGACCTCACCCAGCTTTCAGTGCGCTACGAGCCGCTGGCCTGCCCGTTCTGCGGCTCGCACCAGCCGCCCCGTTCTCCGGCGCCAAAGCCACCAGCTCCATCCCACCCGCGGCAACCCTCCAAGCCGAGCGACTCGTACTCAGTAATCACGCCGAGCCGCTGCTCACAGGTCCAGGCAACACGCAAGAAGGACAAGAAGCAGCTTTCGCGTGGAAAGAATGGCGCCAAGAATGAGATCCCGGGAGCAACGATGGCGAGGCTGCGCGGCTCTCGCGGATGCTACGTGCGCCTTCCGGCTAACGAGCAGTACGATCTGGCGCTCATCGATGATGGTCGGCCGGTAACCGGACTGGCGCAACTCTTCGTGTTCGCGCTTGGTCAGGTGTACGGTGTTTCAAATCTCCAGCTTGGGGCGAACACCAGCCAGTCGTTTTCGCTCGGGCAGATGGGCTTCTCGTACCAGGCCGGCGGAACGCAGCGCCCGACTATCGTGTACGCCACCGACACCACTGGCCCAAATGCCTACTACGAGGTGAGTGGGTTTGAGATCCACGATGGCTACTCCTTCAATGCGGAGACGAACGATGAGGGAGCTGTCACCTTTTCAGACAACGACCCTGATCTAGACTCGTTCGACATTGACGGAGAGGTTATCGGCGAAACGGCCACGGAAGAGGTCGACCTTGAGGACTTGAGCGCGAGCGACAAGGGCGAGGTAGAGCTTGAGGTAGAGGACGATGGTGACGTTGATGTCGACATCGACAGCGATGCGGATGGCACCGAGGACGAAAAAGACCTCGACGATGACAACGACGGAGCCCCTGACGCGTCAGACAAAGACGACGACAACGATGGAATAGCCGATGCCCAGGAGAACGAAGACGAAGATCATGATGGCACGCCTGATGCGTCAGACGCCGATGACGACAACGACGGGACCCCAGACGCGTCAGATGTCGACGATGACAATGACGGCACTCCGGATGCGCAGGACGATGACAGCGCAGATGGCGAAGCTGCAGCTAGCGCCGATTCAGAGGACACAGACCACGACGGCACGCCTGATGCCTCAGACGCGGATGATGACAACGACGGCACTCCAGATGCCCAGGATGCCGATGACGACAACGACGGCGCTGCGGACGCCGAAGAAGAAGAGGGTGCCCAAGATGACTCCGACCAAGGGGATGCCGAGGGCGGAGGGGAGGAAGAGGGCGCTAGCAGCGAAGGCGACGATGCTTCCGATGACAGCCAGGACGATGGCGGCGGGGACGATCAGGGCGAGGAGTAGTGGCCGGCTCTGCTGTCCAGCCGCCGCAATACCGAGTTTTTCTAGTGCCTCGTTTAGAAAGTTGTTTCACCTAACGAAGTTGCCGACTTTAACGAGGCTCTAGCAACATCTAGCGTGTTTTCGGCGCGTAAGGCGCCGAAAACGAACAGCCCTAGCGCTGCCCTAAACGGAATCAAGGTCAAAAAACTTTTTGAAAGCAGCTTTAGTTGAGTGGCTTGTCGGCACCAAGGAGGCACAGCCGCTCAAGCGGATCGGTGTTTGAGTTCGGCACATCCTTAAGCTTCGCCGTTATCCGCACAACGTTCTTGAAGAGTGGAGAGTAACCGCTTGCTCCAAGGCAGTGAACGGCAGCGTCTCCCTGGCGGCTTGAGACTCCGATCGTCTTCTGCACCTTGAAGGCGCTGCACTTGTTGAGCCCAAGGGTGTCTCGCTCGAATTCAGAGCAGCCGTTGATGCCCTCGTCAGGCCAACGGTCCTTGTTCTGGTTGTCGCGGACCACAACGCTAAACACGTCGAGATACTTTCCAGAGAGCACAATGGCTGCCTTGCCACCGCACTCCTTCACGGCTGGGCGGTACTGCACAGAGTTGCTGACATCCTTTGCGCAGACGCACGGCTTGAAGAGCCCGCCTTGGCACATGCGCTGGCGGCTGTTGTCGTTCACCGGCTCGCGTGCGGCGAGGATCTCTTTGATAGTCCAGCTCTTCCGGCTTGATGCCTGGGCGCTCGCCGAATTCGGCAGGCAGAGGAGAGCCGCTGTGAGAGCGGCGGCTGCGAGGCGCAGCGAATTTCTTGCATACATACGAGTCATCGGGACCTCCCTTGATGGCGCAGGGTGCAGGGCCTATCCCTGTTCCGTTGCAGATGGGAGGCTGACGGGGTGGGGCGCAAAATCATTCGCTCAACCAGCCAAGTTTCTCTTTTTGTGTAGTAGTAACAGAAGGTTAAGAGGGGCGCCCGACAGCTGTCTTTCGTGACCGTAGTCACCTTGTAGAGTCAGGCTTAGCTGCAACGCTACACGACGCTATTCGCAGAGAGGTGTTCTCCAGTGGCGACAGTGAACTGCGTTCTTCTCTGATTCCCCAGTTCCCCGTGCCAGCACAGGTTGATGTTACCTTGGGTTAGCACTCCGGAAGCGGTGCGATGCTCTTTGTCATTCTTATCAGAGGAGGTCTCTGAACCTTTTAAAAAGGTTTTTTGTGTTCCCGAACTCCCCATACGGGGAAAGGAGTTCCGATGACTGCAGCGACTCACGTGCTTGTGGCGTTAGCAAGCGTGGGGCTTGAGCGCAACCTTACCGGAATGTCCCCATCTTTGTGTAGCTTACCCCTGATCGTCTTGGGCTCTCTTGCCCCTGACATCGACAACCAGGGAGCAATTGTCAGGTGGGGCCGGTGGTTGCAGCCTTGGGTTGGAAAACGAATCGCGCGGGCTATCGAAGCGCCGCTACTCGCGCTGAGCGGAGTAGTTAGGTCGGTCTTCGGGCACCGGGGATTCCTTCACACCCCAATTTTCTGCGCGTTGCTGTTCGCAGTGGGAATAACCCTGGAGTACGAGTGGTTGATCCACTTTGCCTGGGGCTATGCGACTCACATCGCGGCTGACTGCTGCACCGTGTCGGGCGTGCCTCTCTTGGGGCCGTTCACAAAGGGAAGAGTCAGTATCCTGCCGATTCGAACCGGTAGCGTAGGAGAGCTAGTGGCAGTAGGAGCGGTCCTCACTGTTTTTGCCATAACAACCTGGCGGTCTGTTCTTCTGTAAAGGAGAGCAGATCCTGGCGCGCGAGAGGTTCTTTTTCTTTTGGTTCAGAGCCCTCGCTGCCTTAACCCCTCCAGCGCCCCACCGACTCCTTCTTCAGATCTGCGACGTCCGGTCAGACTTCTCCCTGCTCTCAAAGCATGCTCAACGCATATCCAAATCATACAGAGTGGCGTTACTCCCCCCTAACCGCTCGCCACAATTCCACTTATTTAAACGCCCCGTAATTTAGCGCTACCACGAGTTCTCTGAGAGTTCGCTCGCTCGCCCCCTGAAGGGGGCGAAGCGGCTCGCCCCATTTAAAGGGGCGAGGCAGGGCTCGCTGAAGGTGCGAGGCCTACGGCTTTGGGAGGGATTGGATTAGGCGGGCGCCGAGTTCGGTGGAGGTTTGGACTCCGGTGAAACGGTCGGCGCCGGGGCCGCGGGCGAAGACGAGGATGGGGGTGCTGGTGTGGGTGCCGTTGCCCCAGACGGCGCTGGTTCGGGTTGAAGCTGGGCGGCCGAGCAGCACGGCGGGGTTAAGGTCTTCGTAGGGGTAGAACGCCCCGAGTGGGCAGCGGGAGCTATCGACCTTGGGCTTCTTTGAGGTGGTGTCGAGACAGGCGAGAAACTGTTTCGCCTCATCGATCGAGAACGGATGTCCAGAGGCGTGTGAGGCCAAGCGAGCGAGAGTCTCGGCAGAGCGCTTCTCAGAAGGGAGCGAGAAGAACTCGCGCAGGGTGTCGCGGTTTGAGCGCCGAGCGCGAGCTACGGAGCGCAGATCGTCGGCGTCTGTAAAGTGAAGATGAGCGCCGTTTCGCTTTGCGTTTGGCGTTTCGTCTTCGCTCGCTTTTCGGTACGAGAAGCCGAAGCTGCCAGTCTCATGGTCGCCAGTCACAAGCACGAGCGTGTCCGGGTTGCGCTCGGCGAACTCGTTTATGACGCGCAGCATCCGGTCAGCGCGCCGCATCTCAGCGAGCAGCCAGCCTACATCGTTGTCGTGCCCAGCCCAGTCTATCTGGCCGGCTTCGACCATCAGCGCAAAGCCTCGTGGGTTGTCGAGAAGTTCCAGCGCGCTCGCTGTCATCTGCTCAAGAGTCGGCTCGCTACCTTCTCCCTCCGAGAACGCCTCGCGCATCTCGTTCGAGGCGAAGAGGCCAACCAAGGGCAAACGTGAGGCAGCACGCAGGGCCCTGCGGCTGCACACCAGCGAGTAGCCGCGCGTTGAGAAGTCTCTGATAAGGTCGTTCGAGTCGGCTCTGACGCTGGGCGCTTTAAGGGCAGCACAGTCGGCTGGCAGCGCTGCGGCGCTATCTTTCGGCAGGAAGAACGAGAGCCCGCCAGAGAGCAGCAGGTCGATCCCAGAAGCAGCGATTTTCTCCGCTATCTCTGGCTCGCTGCCGCGGTTCTCTACGTGCACCGAGAAGGATGCTGGAGTTGCGTGCGTTAGCCGGGTGTCTGAGACCACCCCGGTCTTCATGCCAAGCTTCTGTGCAACTTCAATAAAGGAAGGGCAGGGAGCACCGTGGCTGTCTACTCCCACCTGCTGCGGCAGACACGAGCACCCCGAGCCAATCTGAGTTGCCGAGCACGCTGAGTCATTAACAACCGAGTCCTCTGAAAATGGCAGGTGGACTCCGATAACCGAGTTAGCCGCAAGATCCCGAAAGCCCGCATCGCTTTCTGGCTGCACTCTCGCGAACGCTGAGAGAATTCCCAGCTGCTGCGGTCCTAGCCCATCACCCATAACTAGGATGATATTGACCGGATTCTTTGCCTGCGGCGTTTCGAGCGGCTGCTGAGGAGCAGCAACGCAGGCGCTGAAAAGCATTACAGAGGAGAGAAGGAGGAAACGCATAAAGCAACTTTGGCAGCGGGGAGTAACGAAAAGCCTGCGCTTCAGAGAGCTTCTGCCTTGCGTGGCGAACAATCGAAGCCGCAGGAGAGTGCCAAGAGAGTCTAGCAGCAAAAAGCGCCGCGCCCCAAGAGCCGAGCTGCAGACGCAACACAGGAAACGGAACTAATTCACACGCGCACGTTCGGGAGGGGGCAGAACCGATATCACCTTTATGTGATACGCTGCTCCTCCAAGAGTCAGTCCTTCATCAACGTCGAGCCGATCGCAGCTGACGTCATTAAGGTGACTCCTCCAAAGCAAACCAGGAGCGGCAGTCTTCCAGATCCCGGGGGCATAGCGCAAAGGACGAACACCCCGAATCCACAAGAAACCGCCCCAAGTAGCAGGTACTCAAGAGCCTTGGAAAGAGTAGCCAACGTTAATCTCCCTAAGAGTTAAAAGCAGCAAAACCGACCATCGGTTCTACCACCTCCCGAACGTGCATAGGGCTCCTTTTGGTATGAACGCTACTGATCAGTTGGCTTCATTCGCCCGATTACCCCTCAAAATCGCAAGGGTTTTT
>CANLJX010000075.1 GCA_947491545.1 Deltaproteobacteria bacterium | reverse complement strand
CTGATGTGCATCTCGACGGGCAAGACAGTGCTCGATCCTGATCGTTTGCGCCACGAAGGGTTCCGGCTCCATCTCAAGACCGAAGCCGAGATGATTGAGGAGCTGGCGCACCTGAAGCAGGGCGCCGAAGCGGTGCGCAATTCGGGCTTGATCGCCTCGCAGTGCGATTTCTCCTTCGACTCGAAGACCTACTTCATGCCGCAGTTCAAGAGCGACGACGAGCGCCCGCTCAATGAGATTATGGCAGACATGGCCCGGCAAGGGCTCACCCGCCGGCTCGAAGTGCTCTCAGCCAGCCAGAGCTGGACGTCCGCCCAGACGCAGGCGTACTGGGATCGGCTTGAGGAGGAGATAACGCTGATCTCAAAGATGGGATTCGCTGGCTACTTTCTCGTGGTTGCCGACTTTATCGTATGGGCGAAAGAGAACGGCGTGCCAGTAGGGCCAGGACGAGGATCAGTCGCAGGCTCGCTCGTCGCGTACACGATGCGAATTACGGAAGTGGATCCGATCTCCAACAAGCTCTTCTTCGAGCGCTTCCTTAATCCTGAACGCATCAGCATGCCTGATATCGACGTGGACTTCTGCATTAACGGGCGTGAGCACGTTATTAAGTACGTGGTCGAGAAGTACGGCAAAGACCGTGTTGCGCAGATTGCTACCTTCGGAACGCTCAAAGCCAAAGCAGCCATCAAGGATGTCGGCCGTGCGCTTGGGCTGAGCTACGCGGAGACCGATCGTATCGCGCAGCTCGTGCCGGCGCCGAGGCAGGGATTTGACTACCCTCTGAGCGAAGCGATCAAGATGGAGCCGAAGCTGGCGGAGTACGCGGCCGGCGAGGGGCAACAGCTGATAGAGCTTGCGCTCAAGCTTGAGGGGCTGACTCGACACTCATCGACCCATGCTGCCGGAGTCGTAATCGGCGACCGCCCGCTCGATGAGCTTCTGCCGATGATGGTCGATAAAGAGGGCAATGACGTCACGCAGTATTCGATGACGTACGTCGAGAAGGTCGGGCTGGTGAAGTTCGACTTCCTTGGGCTTAAGACGCTGACGGTGCTGCATACAGCGATCAAGATTATCGAGGAAAGCCGAGGGGTAAAGCTCGACCTTAACTTGCTGCCATTAGAGGACCAGAAGACGTACACGCTGCTTGCTGGCGGGAACACTACTGGCGTGTTCCAGCTTGAGTCGAGCGGAATTACCGAGATGGTGATGCGCCTCAAGCCGAGCTGTTTCGACGATATAGTCGCTATCTTGGCACTCTACCGACCGGGACCGCTCGACGCAGGGATGGTCGACCGCTACATCGAGCGCAAGCACGGCAGGGAGCCGATCGTTTACCTCCATCCGGTGATGAAGGAGATCCTCGCCGACACGTACGGAGTAATTCTGTATCAAGAGCAGATCATGCAGCTCGCGCGCGCCCTCTCGGGATACTCGCTCGGTGAAGCCGATATCTTGCGAAAAGCGATGGGCAAGAAAGACCCAGAGGAGATGGCGCGCCAGAGAACTCGATTCGTGGGTGGCGCTGTTGAGCGTGGAATCGAGAAGCGGCTAGCTGACGAGATCTTCCAGCAGATGGAAACCTTCGCCCGCTACGGCTTCAACCGAAGCCACACCGCTGCGTACGCGCTCGTGTCATTCCAGACTGCGTACCTAAAGGCGCACTACGGGGTTGAGTTCATGGCAGCGCTCATGACCCACGATATGGAGGACAGCGACAAGACCTTCAAGAACTTCAATGAGTGCCGGAAGCAGGGGATTCAGGTCCTGCCGCCCGATGTGAACGAGAGCTCGGCGGGCTTTGCCGTGCGCGGGCCGAAGATCCTGTTCGGGCTCGAGGCTGTCCGGGGCACAGGGCAGAAAGCTGTTGAGGCTATCCTCGCTGCTCGTGCAGACGGTCCTTTTGCGGACCTTGAGGACCTCGTAGCGCGCGTGGATCTTCACAACGTCAATAAGCGCGTGGTTGAGAACCTGGTTCGCAGCGGAGCCTTCGACTTCACTAAGACGTCGCGTCGTGAGATGTTCGAGCGGATTGAGGAGCTCCTTCGGATCTTCGCCTCACAGAAGAACGTCGATCCGAACCAGATGTCGCTCTTTGGGGCCACTAACTCACGGCCTACTGTCCCCAAGAGGAGCTTCCAGCTTCCAGAATGGCCGGTGAACCAGCGGCTGGCCTACGAGAGAGAGGCTTTAGGCTTCTACATTTCAGGGCATCCGCTCGAGAAGTTTAGGGCTGACCTGAAACGGCTTGGGGCTATTTCTACCGCGGACGTTAAAGTCTCCAAGCAGCGAGAAGTTCGAGTGGGGGGAGTAGTCACGGCCCTGAAGCTCAAGAACACAAAGAAGGGGGACCGCTACGCAACCTTTAGCCTTGAAGATTGGCTTGGCACGGTCGATACCATCGTGTGGCCGGACACCTATCGGCAAGTCTCGGCAACGCTCGTTGCAGACGATCCCGTTCTGATCAGCGGACGAGCGGATGTGTCTGCTGAGCGCTGTGCGCTTATCGTTGAGAAGATTGAGTCGTTGATCGCGCTCCGCGATCGTAGCGCAACGCAGGGGTTCCTTCTTCTCAACGCGAAAGATGACATCGAGGCTCGGCTGCCGAGAGTTCAGTCGCTCTTCGAGCGCCACACAGGCAACTGCCCGGTTAAAGTTAGGCTCCAGCTTGATGAGGGAGAGGTATCCATAGTGCTCAGGGATAGCGGCAACTCACCGGTTTGCGTTGTCCCGTCTGAGGCATTGTGTGAAGAGGTAGAACAGATATTCGGCCGGCCGGTGCTCAGTTTCTTGTGAGGCGACTATGTCAAAAACTTCTGCCAACGAGTCGTTCCTTCCGCCGCTGTGGATCCTAACAGCAGCGTTTCTGGCAGGAGTTGTTTGGGTAACCGTCCAGCTCCGGGAGCTGGTGGTGCTGCTGGTTGTTGGGTACTTCCTCGCGTATGCGATTGACCCGATACTTGAGCGGCTGCAACGGCGCGGAATCGGCCGCGCTTGGGGCTTCTGGGTCGTTGCGCTTGTGCTTGCTGGCCTGCTGGCGCTTCTCGGGCTTACTGCGATTCCAACGCTCGTTGATGAGTTTGCAAAACTGAGCGACAACCTCAATCACTACCTGGAGGTTGGGCGCTCCAAAGTCGGCCCGCTGCTGGAGCAGTTCAGGGAGAAGCTGCCGGAGCCGCTGCGTGGCAGTGAGAGCGCTGATGACCTGTTAGGCAAGCTGCCAGCTGCCCTCTCTTCGGTGAGTGGCGATACCCTAAAGGGAGTCGGGAACGCGGTGCTCGGTACGCTTCTCAGTGGGTACAACCGTGTGCTCACCCTTGTGAACATCGCGCTCTTGCCGTTCATAGTGTACTACCTTGCTGTTGATCTGCCGCGAATTCACCAGTTCTTTATCGAGCTCGTTCCGCTCACGCGGCGCTCGAAGGTTGAGGGCGTATTTGGAGAAATCGACGGTTACGTTTCAGCGTTCGTTCGTGGGCAGGTCATCGTGTGCTCGATCCTGTTTGTGCTGTACGCGATCGGGCTCGGCTTTGTGGGCGTTGACCTCTGGCTCTTGCTCGCGTTCATCGCGGGCTTCGGCAACCTCATTCCCTACGTGGGATTCGCGTCAGGCATCCTGCTGAGCTCACTCATGGCGCTAGTCACATTTGGCGACTTTCAGCACGTGCTTTGGGTATGGGCCGTGTTTGGCACGGTGCAGGCTCTTGAGGGCACCTTTATTACGCCGCGTGTCATGGGCGAGTCGGTTGGCCTGCCTCCCCTGGTTGTTATCTTGGCCCTCTTTGCCGGTGGACAGCTCTTCGGGCTCCTCGGCATATTCTTGGCTATTCCTGCCGCGGCCGTCGTGCGAGTCCTAGCACGCCACTCGTACCAGTGGGTTATCGGGCGGTAACCGGCCATGGAGATCTCTTCGCTTACACGGAAGCTGGTAGTCCTCGCTCTCGAGGAGGACCAGGCGCATAGCGATGTGACGGCTGCTCTCGCAGTGCCCCCAAGCCACTGCTCGGTCGCTCGGGTCGTTGCCCGCGAGCGGCTAGTTGTATGTGGACCCGATATTGTGGGCTGCATCATTGAGCAGGGCGGTTTTTCACTCAGTGTCGTGGAGCTTGTTTCCGAGGGAACTGAGGTGCCAGCCGATACCGTCCTGGCAGAGATATCGGGCGCCACCCGAGAGCTTCTCGCTGTCGAGCGGACGGTTCTCAACTTTCTGCAGCGGCTGTGTGGAGTAGCAACGCACACTCGGGGCTTCGTCAGGAAGGCCAATGGGCTCGTTGTTCTGGACACTCGCAAGACGATGCCGGGATGGCGTGCGCTCGATAAGCACGCCACGGCGGTTGGCGGAGCGCGCAATCACCGTATGTCGCTAGGCGACATGGTTCTCGTCAAGAATAACCACATCGACGCAAATCCTCGCGGGGTTCGTGGCGCACTTGAAGGAGTCGTTGCTGGCAAGCCCCCGAAAATGGCTTGGGAGGTGGAAGTCCGGAACCTAGACGAGCTTCGAGTGGCGCTTGAATTTTGCCCCACCTTTGTAATGCTCGATAATTTTACTGACGCTGGAATCGGCGAAGCGATGGCCCTCATCACAGCCGCCAAGAACCGGCCGATGGTTGAGGCATCGGGTGGTGTTCGCGCGGAGAGGCTTGCTGCCCTCAAGGCGCTAGGAGTCGATGCAGTGTCGTCGGGCTTCCTAACGACCCACGCCCCTAATGTCGATATCTCGATGCGACTGAGCGCGGCGTAAGATGGAGCCAACTACGCTTCAGATACCAGGGTACGTATTTGCCCGTCGGCACGATGAGGTTTTGTCCACCATGGATGTTGCACGTGAGAGCGCGGCGCTGCTTGCATCTGTGGAGAACGGCGCAGGGCTTGAGTGCGCAAGGCGGCAAACCGCGGGGCGTGGGCGGCAGGGACGGAGCTGGAGCGGTTCAGGCGACAGCTTTATGGGCACGTTCCTCTTTGCCTCGCGCGGCGCGACCCATCAATTCTCCGGTTACTCATTGGCGGTAGGATGTGCGGTTGCAGAGACGCTAGAAACTCTTGGTGCGCGAGTAGCGCTCAAGTGGCCGAACGACCTCGTCTCGGTGAAAGCTGGGGAGGTGTCTAAAGTTGGGGGAATACTGATCGAGGTGCAAGATGTTGGCGAGCAGCGCGTCGTCTTGGTCGGTATCGGAATCAACGTGGGCGCGGCGCCACAGGAGGTTCCGGGCGCGACATCTATTCTGGACATATCGGGGCGCAATCTTTCTCCGGAAGGGCTTGAATTGCCGCTCGCCAGCCGCCTTCTCGCGATGCATCGGCGCTTCGTCGACCAGGGAGGCTTCTATCAGTTCTGTGGCGACTGGATGAAACGGAGCTGTTTCGTTCTGGGCAGCACGCAGGTGGAAGTAGGCCTCGGGGCGCGGACGGCGAGCGGCACTTTTGAGGGCTTGGACCCGAACGGAGCGCTGCTGCTATCTTCCAGTGGACGGGTTGAGGCCGTGCACTCAGGGCACGTCACGATGTTGTCAGGTCTGCGAGACACGCGCTGACCAAGCCTCGCGCTTACTCAACCTCTTGCAGAATTCCACGCAGCGCTTGTGGCAGCTGAGCCAGGTCGGTTTCTCGGTAGCTCGCCTGCAGCTCAGTAGCGAGATCGCGCAGTGCCGCAGCGGGCTGCGGAGGTAGATCTTTGCCTGGGCTAACGCGCACGGCCAGCACGTAGAGAGCCGCGCCACTCCTCGCTAACGCCTGATGCGCGGATTGGCGGAGGCGAGCGAGCGAAATGGAGGACGACGAATCGGCCTGCGTTGCAACCAGCACCGCCGAGCGGCGAGCAGACGCGGGCGGAACCACTTCCAGAATTGAGATAGCCTCTTGTAATCCATCCATGGGAACAGCCGACCCCGAGGCCGGCAACGCTTCAAGCGCGGCAGTAAAGCGCGCCAAGGTAGGGGAGAGGGGCGCAAGCAGCTCGCTACGCGTTGAGGTGGTTATGAGGCCAAGAGAGTCGCCTGCTGCGACGGCGCGCGGCGCAAACGCGATGAGCTCTCGAGCCACACTTTCACGGAAGTTTTGGGGAGAGCCGCTCGACGTGTCGATAACGAACGCGATAGCGCTTGGCTTGCGAGCTCTTGGCCAGAGAGCCAGGATCTCAGCTCCGCTGCCGCTAGGAAAGCGGGATTCGTCGCGCAGTTGATCGTCTGTCGTCGTGAATCCTAACTGCCGCAATGCGCCTTTCATCTCTCGAGACGCGAAGTGCCTCTGCACCAGCTTCTGCGCTTCTTCCGCATCCGCCTCAAGGCGCGGGTGCAGAATACGACAGAACGGATAGTCCAGCGTCAAGTGGGGTGCTGTTGCCCTTACGAACGTAAGTCTCTGCGACGGGGCTGCGCTGTTGCGCGCTGATACCTGTTGTCGTGAAGAGAGCGCCACGGCAGGCTGTCCATCACTTCTTTCGCTGAGCCAGCGTAGCATCTGCTGATCGTCGTGAAAGTATCGGGAGATTCGACCCTGCGAGCCGCGAAGCGTGTCTTTTGCTGGCGCGAGGAGAGCGGGCGTTAGCGCATCCGGGCGCACCGAGAGTTGTAGGGCGAACTCCATGGCGGCGACAGCAAGGCCGCTTGAGGACGTCGTGGGGTCTCCCTGCACCACAATCACGCGCCGAGCTCGATCGAAAGAAGACTCGTCGCTTCTAATCTGCGAGAGCAGCCCAATGGCTTCGTGCTGGTCGAGTGCAAACAGGTCGCGCTCAAGAGCGGAAAATCCCAGATCGGTTGTTGCTAAAGAGGTGCATCCCACCGCTCTCTCGGTCTTGCTGTCGAGAGCACTCAAGGCAAGTGACGACGATGCAAACCAGAGCGCTGGGCGTTCATCGCCTGGACCGACGGCGAGGCGCGAGGCGGCGGCGACTCCGTCGGCCTGGAATGGCACAACAGAGACAGTCGAGCCGTGTGAGGTCTTAACCTGTAGCTGGTTAAAGCGAGCCACTTCGGCAGCCATCGCAGAGGCTGTCTCGGATGGAAAAAAGAGCCGGATATCTCGGGACGGGACCGTCGGCGCCTCGTCTGACGCGCAGCCGCCGGCAAGAGCGAGCATCAGCGATAGTGGGAGCATGCAGTGCCGGCCTATCATCGTGGAGCCTACTGCCCCTTCCGTTCGCGACCTCGGGTAAGGCGCATGAGGGCAGCCTGCTGGCGCTTAAATTCGTACGCCTTGACCGCTGGAAAGCCCATGTAGTCTCCCGGCTCAGAGATAGAGCCGGTTACGCCACACCAGCCACCGAGCCTAACACCCGGTGCAATCGTTACGTGGTCCGCCAAGCCACTTGAGCCGCCGCATACAACTCCATCCCCGATGGTGCAGCTCCCGGCTATGCCGGTTTGTCCGCATATAAAGCAGTTTGCTCCGATAACTGTGTTGTGGCCGATCTGAACAAGATTGTCGATCTTCGTGCCCCGACCAATTCGCGTCGAACCGATAGTGCCCCGGTCGATGCAGGTGTTGGCGCCGATCTCAACGTCGTCTGCGATTACAACGTCACCAACCTGAGGGACTTTTCGAATTCCAGTTTTCGGGTCCGGCACATACCCGAAGCCATCGGCCCCTATCACTGTATTGTCATGAATCGTGACGCGTGAGCCAATCGTGCAGCTAGCGCGGATGGAAACCCCGCTGAACAGCTCAACGTCGGAACCGACCGTGACATCGCGGTAGAGGCGTACCTGCGCGTGAAGCACAGTCCGGTCGCCGATGCTACAACCAGCTTCGATTACACAGTACGCCCCGATAGACACCTCCGCACCAATCTTCGCGCCAGGAGCGATAGTTGCAGTGGGATGAATGCCTGGGGCGGGACGAACGGCCTCAAAGAAGTGGTGCAGTAAGTCGAGGAACGCTGCGTACGGGTCCTTGACGGCGATGACAGCAGCGGTTAACGGCGGCAGCTTTTCAGGCATGGCATCGCGCGGCACCAGAACCGCCATAGCTGGCAGCTTCAACAGCTCGCGTGCTACATGCTCGGCAGACTTGGCTCGAATGAAAGTGATTTTTCCCGGCTGGGGTGACTCGAGCGTGCATACACCGTTGACCGAAATGGGCGAGGGGGCGACCAGAGAGCCTTCAACCATTGAGGCGAGCACCGATACGGATAGAGAGGTTTCCTTGCTTCGCATGCGGGCATCTTAGCGAAAAAGAGGGGGGTGGGAAATGAAGGTTCTGCTGGGGGGACGGTGCTAGGGCACCCGAGCGGGCACTCCGTCGTTTTCGGCCCGTGGATGGCCCCCCGACCCCAGGCTCCTCGGGGAAACGCAACCGTGGAGATGAATATGCACGCACACGGACGCGAAGCGGCAGTCGAACTGAGCGAGAGTCAGTCTTGACGGGAAGGGATTTTATCGTGCGACCGGTTGTTGGGGACATTCCCGGCGCCGGTCCCGAGCACGTTCACGTGCAGGTCTATGTGTATGTGGCAGAGAGGGCACAGGGCAAAAAAAAGCACCTACTTGTTTCCAAGTAGGTGCCCCAGTTTCGGTCGACTTCACTTGCCTAGTTCCAGCCATTCGGGAAGCTAAGTACATGGGGAGGGATTCGATGGCCAGCTCCAGACATGTGTTGCCGTCTAATCATGATGGGGCCACACCGATCTCGGTGTCAAACAAAAGCGGAATACGAAGGGCGAAAAAATCAGCGCGATGTGATCGTGAGGGTGCGTGCCGAGGACTGTGCGCGCGTGCTCCTGTATTTCGCCACCTCTCGTGCGGAATCTTCGTAGCTAGGCTTGGGAAGATGCCACGTCCAGCGTGACTTCTCGTTGCGAACTTTTGCGATGGCCTCGAAGAGCATCGCGAGGTGCTCCGGGGTCGCGTCGCGCCCCAACTCAGACATCACGGGGAGAACTAATTCGGGGAAAGCTTCTTGCGACGCTTTGTCGGCTGGGTAGTTCTCTCCGTTGCTCAACGCCCGCACCCATTGGCGTGCAGCCCTCCATGTTTGGACTTGAGGGGAGGCTTCAATCAGTCCGGCCTGCAGCTCCCCGACCGAGATAGCAGCGGCGGTGGCGATATCTGCCCCGAAGCCAAGCTGCTGCAGCACCAGCGAGCCAGCTTGGTAGGCTTCGCATCCGAAAGCCATAAGCTGTTGTGAGCGCTCTGGTGAGCCGGCGTCTATCCAGTCGGAGAAGTCACGGTGGTTACGGCCAAGCAGGATAGCGAGGCCGGCCCACTGCGAGAAACCCACAAGCATGCCTGCCTCCGGCCCGAGTGAATCGGCGCTCATCCCGAAATGGTAGCCGACCTCGACCTCGTTCATCATGTCTCTCATGATAGGGGTCCAAAGTTTCTCCGGGGGGGACGAATCGAGGACGCTTTGACAGACAAAGTTGATCGATAGCATGACAGCTGCCGATCGTACTCCGAGCTGGTCGACAGCAGCTTCCAATTCCTCAGTGTTGGGCTGCTCTTTTGCGGGCTGCATGTGCGCGGCGCGAACGAGGGCTGCTGAGTTGCACCCCGGAAAGCCCAGTAGCCGCATGAAGTCTTTGGGCATGATAATGCCCGCGTACGACCCTCGTATCAGAGTTGAGAGCGCCGACGGCACGCGCAACGTAAATCGCACGGCATCAAGCGCGCGCTCCCATGAGGTATCTCTATCGTCCATTAGTTGACTGGCTACGGATTCCATCCCGGGCCCCCCTTAGGGAAGAGTAGGCGGCGAAAATCTCGCTTTTCTTGACGAGTGGGAGCGCTTTTCATGCCTTTGTTCATCGCTTAGAGCGCATTGCCAGCACTCAAAACGCCCTAACAGGCTGATTCGTCGAGGCGAGGGATGAAGCCCTTCTTCAACCTAATCCTCAGCTTCCTCCTGCACCTGCACCGAGTCCTGCTCGTTATCGGGAGATTTCCCTCGGGTTGCCCACGATATTAGTGCCGAGATACTCGGATGGGGTCGAGGATTCCAGTGCAAGTGCAGGGGGATGAGAAGGGAGAAGACGAAGAGAGGGAGGAAGAAAAGAACGACCGGCCAGGAGTTCCTCCGGGACCGGACACGTTTTGCACACAGCAAGTCGCCGGCTGCTCTGTACGCCTATACCGTGGGTGCCAGGTCAGATTCACGCCGGCCGGCAATAAGGGCGACTCCGATACTGATCACGTAGAGAAGCACCAAGGGCCCGGCCATCAGGACCTGAGAGAGTACGTCGGGCGGTGTCAGAATTGCCGCAACCACGAAGATTGCAACGATTGCATGCCGGAAGTAATGCAGAAGTGTGTGGTGCGTAATCGCTCCGGCCCGCGCCAAGAAGAAAGCGAGCAGCGGAAGCTCGAACACGGCACCGAATCCTACAATCGTAGTCAGCGACATTGAGAGATGGTCGCTCAGCCGAATCGTTGGCGTCACGCCGATAGAGCGGAACTCCTCAAAGAAGAAAGAGAGCGAAAGGGGGAGTACTGTTGAGTAGCAAAAATACGCTCCGCACCCGAAGAGCAGCGTGCTCAAGATGACGAACGGGACGACTTGACGACGTTCAGAGCGGTACAGCCCCGGAGAGACGAAGCGCCAAAGCTGATAAAAGAGGATTGGCGAGACGAGGAAGATTCCCGCGAAGATAGACACCTTCAGCTTCAGGAACCAAGCTTCAGCCGGAGCGGTGCCGATCAGGGGACTATTTGGGAACGCCTGGAAGAATGGTTCGCACAGCACTGCAAAGATCTCTCCTGCGTAGTTGTAGCAAGCCACAGCCCCAACAAAGACTGCAAGCGCGCAGTAGAAGAGCCGTTTGCGAAGCTCTCGGAGGTGATCCATCAGCCCCATGCGGAACTGCTCTGGGCTCGAGGCGGCTGGCATTATTCTTTCGCTCCCCCAACACCCTGCGACTGAGCTGGCTGGTCGTTGTTCGATGAGCTGGCCTGCGACTGATTGCCGCCTTGGCTTTGAGCTGGGCGCACGTTAGCCGGGGCTGCTCCGGCAGGAGGTGCGAGAACCTCCGCTTTTAGGGCTCGAAGTGAGCGCGCTTCGGCAGCCACATCGCGCCTGAGTTCGTCAGCAGGGGTGTAAACGGAGTTGTAAAATTCCCGGCGGAGGGAGTCTGAGGTGCGGCGAAACTCATGCGCAATCTTCCCTAGGCCGCGAGCTATGACGGGTAGCTGCTCGGGCCCAAAAAGGAGCAAGGCAACGACGCATACCACGATGATCTCGGTAAGGCTTATACTCACGGTGCGCTTATTGAAAACGGGTTTAGCCATGACATAATGGCACCGTTTCAGGGATGTAGGCAAATACGGCCAATTCCGCGTGGAGAGCTGTTTCGGGGCGTTGATGGATCTTCCAAAGAGCTTGATAGCGTTAGGGCTTTTGCTGGTTGCGCTCGGTGCCCTGGCCTGGTTTCTGCAGCGCTACCCGTGGCTCTACTCCTGGTTTGGCAACCTGCCCGGCGATATTCGCTACGAGGGGTCCAGCGGTGTGGTGTTCGCCCCGCTCGCCTCAATGCTTTTAATCAGTGCGTTTCTGAGCGGAATCGGATGGCTTGTTCGGAAGTTCCTCGGCTAGTGCCTCGTTCGAGACTGCAACGTCGTTAGGTGAACGAACTTTTAAGACGATGCACTAGCGGCGGCGCAGCACTGCTAGGTGTTGGTACGCCATGAGCCCTGGTATTAGTCCGGCAACCGCCGCGCGTAGCCGGCTGAGGCCTGCAAAGAGCGGGTTCTTCGACGCCCAGCATGGCAGCACGAGCTCAACAGGCTCGATACTCGCCCCGAGGGCTTCAGGGGAGCAGGAATTCAGGGACGAGCACATCTCGGTAAATCGGCGACGTGAGAAAAACTGCAGGTGGGTTCGGTCAAGGATTCCCCGCGAGCGGTATTCGAAACGCCCCAAGAAGAACAGCGAGAATCGCACGCTCCAGTGGGCCACATTCGGGACAGAGATAACGATCCTTCCGGACGGCGAGAGGAGCTTCTCAACCTGCTTGAGGAAGCCGAAGGGGTCGCTCATGTGCTCCAAAACGTCTAGGAGCAAGATAGTGTCGAACTGCCGGCCATGCAGCTGCTCGATCGAGCTGTAAACCTCGCCGTAGAGCTGGCGGAGCAGCGCTTGAGCCCTGGGGTCGATCTCCACTGCCACCAGCTGCGCTGGACCCTCCGCAAGGAGCGCCTGGCCCATACCGCCGCCGCCCGCCCCGATGTCGAGCACGCGAGCCCCGTGGGCGGTGCCTCGGAGCTTCGAGAGAGCCCACTGGTGGCTTGAGCCGAAAGAGGGCTTAAAGACGTAACGCTCTTGCGGCGCAGCGTCGATCGGGAGGTCCATTGCTGAGGCCATAGGTTTCCTCGGGTTAACTGCGGTGGGTGATACCACTAAGGGGAAAATTTGACCAGAAGAGCCAACGCACTGGAAGGCAACTGCCGCGGGCTTTGCCAGCGATACGCGAAAGCCCCCCATAGGGCTTATTGACGTCGCAAGAGTTGCCTTACGGCAGCCATCTCCTCCGGAAGCTCTGTTCCATAGCCTCGTGGCATGTGATACCTCTTGAGCTCCCAGATCGGGACCCGAAAACCGACTCCGCACCGGCACTATGTACAACCCTCGCCTCCACTTTCACTTCATCGGCATAGGCGGTTCTGGAATGTCCGGCCTGGCTGAGATTCTTCTCACATCTGGCTTTCAAGTCTCGGGGTCGGACATTAAGAGTTCTGACGTCCTGCGGCGGCTTGAGAAGCTCGGGGCGAAGGTGTTCATCGGGCATGCGGCGAACCATGTCCCCCCCTCCGCTTCGCTGGTTGTGTACTCCTCTGCCGTCGTCAGCTCTAACCCGGAGGTGCGCGAGGCCAAGCGCCGCAAGATTCCGGTGGTGCGACGCGCGGAGGTCCTGGCGGAGCTGATGCGGCTCAAGTTCGGAGTTGGAGTCGCAGGCTCTCATGGCAAAACGACAACGACTAGCATGTGCGGAGCAATCCTCGATGCCGCTGAGCTGGACCCAACAGTCGTAATCGGCGGACAGGTTAAAGCGCTGGGCACAGGCGCACGGCTGGGACGAGGGGAGTACCTCGTTGCCGAGAGTGACGAGAGTGATCGGAGCTTCCTTCTCCTGAAGCCCACCGTTGCGGTTGTCACTAACATCGACAACGAGCACATGTCGGCTTACCGCTCACGACAAGACCTTGAGGGCTCGTTTCGGCAGTTCATTGAGTCTGTGCCTTTCTACGGACTTGCCATCCTGTGCGTGGATGACCCAACTGTCCGGCTCATGGCATCAGAGTGTAAACGCAGAGTGCTCACGTATGGATTCAGCACAGACGCGGACCTGTACGCGACCAACATTCGCGCGGGCCGCGACGGAATGAAGTTCGAAGTCGTGTATAGGGGGGCGCATTTAGGGGCGTTCGTTCTGCCCATGCTCGGGCGGCACCTGGTGCAGAACTCTCTGGCGGCGATCGCCGTTGGTCTTGAGTTCGGGATCTCTATTGAGGTTATCCGCCAGGCGCTAGCTATCTTCGGCGGCGTTAAGCGGCGGCTTGAGATCATCGGAGAAGCCGGAGGTGTGACGATTATGAGTGACTACGGGCACCATCCGACTGAGATCCGGGCGACCCTTCGCGCAGTTCGGGAATGTCTCGGCAGCTCCATCTCGCGCCTCGTTGTCCTCTTTCAGCCGCACCGTTACTCGCGCACCAAGGACTGCTGGCAAGAGTACCTGAGCTGTTTCAAGGACGCTGACCACCTTGTGCTCACGGATGTCTACGCTGCGAGCGAGATTCCAGTGGAGGGAGTCTCGGGCGAGGCGCTGAGCAAGGCAGTGGATCACCCCAGTGTCGAGTTTGTGGCGT
>CANLJX010000074.1 GCA_947491545.1 Deltaproteobacteria bacterium | reverse complement strand
GCACCTCCTTGCGAAAGAAGTCAGGGAAGACTGATGGACCTGGCCAGACCGCCCCCACGAAGGGCTCTTCCCCATCGGCTGTCGTGCAGAAGAAGCCTCGCTTCGCTCCCTCCTCGAAGAGAGGGAAGCCCAGCTCCGCTTTTACTCCCGGGTCGAGGATCGAGATGAGGCGAATGCCGTCTTCTCGCAGGTCAGCAGCGAGCCGCGATAGGTCAGGGAACCGACTTTTGTCGACGGTAAAGACGCGATACCCATCCATGTAATCGATATCGAGGTGGATTACGCTTAGGGGAACGCCGTTGTGCCGGGCCTGGGCAGCTATGTCACGGACAGTCCCCTCGTCTTGGTAGCTCCAGCGGCTCTGGTGAAAGCCGAAGGCCCAGCGGGGTGGGATGTAGGGTGCGCCTACGAGCGCGAGGTAGCGTTCGATGATTTCAGTCGGGGTGCCGCCTTCTATCAAGGCGAGGCGCCAGCCCGGTTCCTGAACCTTGATAGCTAGTTCGTCACGATTTGAGCAGCCTGCATCGACAACAATCTCGCCGGCGGAGTCAACGAAGATGCCGACAGGCTTCTCGCGCAGGATGACGTGAAACGAATGGGCTCCGTACAGCGAGCGCGCTGCGGGGGTATGGACCGGATTGTCGGACGCAAAGAGGCGGAAAACGTTGCCCCGGCAGTTGAGAGGACCGACGTGCAAACCAAGACCGACGACCGCATCTGAGCGCCCCAGAGTGACCGAGACCGTTGCGGCTTCTGGGCCTGAGGGATGCTCCTCTACGTTACACCATTGAGGCAGCTCCTTTGTGCGCCAATTCCAGGCCGATGGCTTGGCCGCAAAGGCGCCCGTCTCAAGCGGAGTGCCGAATGAGTAGACGGTCACGGAAGGGAGCGGGGACGCAGATTGGGGCATACGACCTCCAGGGGTGCATCCTCTGGGTACCGTGAGCTGGCACTTGTAATCAAGGGTATCCGTGCGCCTTTCTGAATCCTGTGAAAAGCAGCGTAGGGGATTAGGGCTGTTGTTATTGATAGAACCTACGAGTGTGTCCGTGGGTTACCTCTCACCCGGCATAGTTACTGCCTCGTGCCGAAGCCTTCTTCTCGTCCTCCTTAACTTCCCAACGCGCTCGGCGCCGGGAACGGCAGCGGCTCCGGCCCCAGCTCCGGTTCCGATTGAGGAGAAAAGACTCTCAACCCAGTTCCCGACTGAGCTGTGGTTTGATGGAGCGTGGTGGCACACCCAACCTTCAGCGGCATTTTTCCGGCTTAACCACCACGAGACTACCAGCTTCAGTCTATGCTTAATTCGCCCGCACCAGCGCAAGCGCGTTTGTCGCCCTGAGCCGGCTGCTCAGCTCGCGAGCCAGCTCGCGCAGGATTCGCACGCCGCACTCAGGCGACTTGAGGATAAAGCTCTGCAAGAAGAGCGCGCTGACTTTCAGCAACGTGCCGTCCACAGCGCAGCGCACGGTTGCGGATCGCGCCTCGTGGCTGAGCCATGACATCTCGCCGAAGTGGCTCCCCTTAGCGAGCTTTGCAACAACGGTGCCATCCACGACGACATTGAACGTGCCCTCCAGGATAATGTAGATGTTTTGCTCAACTGAGCCTTGAGCGAATAGGACGTCGCCAGTTTTAGAGGGAACGAGCTCCGACTGCCCCACGATCTCCATGATGTCGCTTGAGGCGAGTGGCTTAAAGAGAAACATCTCTTGAAGCAGCTCAGTCTTCAGCACAACTTGCTCAGAGCGCGCTAGCTGCTCGGCGCTTTCTTGTGGCTCTGCAGCTGGCACGACGACAATAGCGGTGGCATCGTCGCTGCCCCCACGATCGCCGGCTGTTTTGATGATCGTTGAGGCCGAAGAGCCGCCGCCTGGGCCGGCGACGATCTGCCGCAGCTCGTCTTTCGGGAGCGCCTGAGTCACCCCGTCGGTTACTATAAGAAATCGGTCTCCTGGAAGTGCGTCCAGCGAGAGACAGTCCGGAGTTATCGCCTCAAGCAGGCCCACAGCTTTCGACAGCGCTCGCGCGTAGGGTAGCGATGCCGCTTTCTGCTCCGTTAAGAGCCCCCGGTCGATCAGCTCCTGCGCTAGCTTGTGGTCTTTCGTGAGCTGAATCAGCTCGCCGTTACGGCACACGTACACTCTGCTGCTGCCCGCATGAGCGACTACTCCACGACCGCCCGCGATAACGAGCATCGCGATGGTGGTTCCCATGCCGGATACGGTTTGGTCTGCCTTCGAGCGGCGGTACACACGCTCGTTTGCCGCGAGCACTGCGGCGGTGCAGAGCTCTGAGAGCGGCTCAATCGAAGAACCTGCCACTTTTGCCGCCTCTATGATCGCGCTGTTTTTCTGGAGGTGCTCCAGAGCAGCAGCGCAGGCTGTCTGGGCCGCGATGTCTCCGCCACGGTGCCCACCGATGCCGTCACACACTAAGTATGCGCCGAGGGCTTCGTCGACTACAAAGGCGTCCTGATTTGAAACGTGAGATTGCCCAGAGACAGTGGCGGAGGTGTGAGAACATTTCATCGGGGCACCGGCGGTTGATTGAATGCGGGTTGTCGAGCGAGCGTAACTTCAGGATGTTAGGAAAAGGGGGCTCTTTGCGAAAGGTGTCTCCTGTGTCCGTTCGTTCGCCGACGCTGATTTTTCATCCTGCGGTGCGCTACGGTATGGTCAGGTATCAAGTTGTAGTGGTGCACAGATGAGCTTCGGCTCCCTTCACTCAAAACGCGAATCCGGTTCCATCCAAAATAATCAAGGCCCAGCTCTTCAGGACCGTGAGGCGATCCTTAGTGCGGCGCGAGGGCGGGCGATGGAGCGGCTAATTCAAGAGCGGCTAGAGTCCCACAGGAGCTGGGAGGCGGCTCGCGAGGCGGATCGCAGAAGTTTCCTCAAAGGGGCTGCTGTAGGCTCTCTAATGGTGGCGTCTTCTGGCGCTTTAGCGCGGCAGGTTCATGCACAACCTGGTCCGGCTTCTTGGACCGGGGTAGCCGCTCTCCATTCGGCGGCTGCCTGTGCATGGGAGAACATCCTTTTTCAGGCTGGGCATGCGGCGCTGTTGGCTGTGGGGCAAACCTGCGGACTGCCCCTGGCAAATGCCGCGCTCACCGCAGGAAAGATCGAGTGCGACGAGCTTCGCAACACCGTAGATCTAATGGAGCGATACCCCGGGATAGAGCGGAAGGCGTACATCCATGCTGGCTGGTTCGTCCCGATTAGGGAGGAGCTGCGTTCCGAGTGCTGCCAAGTGGTTTCCTGCGCTCCGCCGGCCAGAGGTGGGATGTCGGTGTGCCCGTATCAGCCGCGTTTGCTGCAATGCACAATCTCGTGCCGATCTGCGACAAGACGCGGGCCAGCCTGCCCCTCACCAACTCGGTTAAGCTGAGCCTCGACTTCGTCCCGTTGCCTCAGTTCCTCTTTGGGGCTTTCTGCTGGTATCTGGCGCGTCGGCACGGCGAGCTAGCTCCGGTGCTGGCGCACGTAGCGCACAACCAGTATCCAGCACTCTGTCTGGTCTGGGGGGCAGAAGCACGGAGCGAGAGTTTCAAAAGCTAGTGTGCGAGGAGCTATCAAGAGGGGACCTGTGCCGCTCTGTTATTAAGGATTGAGCGACCACTCCCCCACGGCTCGCTCAATCCGGCTAGTCCTCAGTCGCGCCTCGTTGCATAGTAAGAGGCCGAGGCCTGAGATTCATGCGAACAAAAACTTCAGCTTGGGTGCTGCTTTGGTGTGCGACGGCGCTCAATGTGTGGCTCTTTGTGGGCCGCTGGGCCGAGCCGCCTGCTGCCCCGCTCCCTACACCCGCCTCGGCGGAGGGGGTAGCTTCTCTTGCTGCAGGGTTCGGGGCAGTAGCGATCGCCATTCTCGCGTCGCGGCTCGCGTTTGCAGGTCGCTGGATCGCATCAACTCTCCTGCTGGTGTTGGTGGGGGCGTGGGGAACAGTCCTATGTGGAGTGCCTGAGTTCGCCCCCTACTTCGCCCCACAGCTTCCCTGGCTGGCAGCCGGGGTTGTGGGCGCAGTGAGCTGCTTCTCGCACCCTGGCCAGCAGCATGAGGAGACTCACCGCGCAGGGGTCGGGAGTTTTCTCTCGTTTGCCCTCCTCGCTTTTAACTTCTTCCTGCTAGTAGGGCCCGCAAGCTCTTACCTCCCCTCGATTGTCCAGGACTCGCTGCCTTTCGACCAAACGCGCCGAATTTTCTACTACGGCTCAGTGCACTCTGACATGAGCCCAGTCTCGATGGGGCTTCGCTCCGTGATCAACTGGCTCTTTGGAGCGCCGAGCATCAACGCTACTGCTCTGAGCTCGATGTTGTACGTGTCAGTGGGAGTAGCACTTGGGGCGGTGGCCGTGCAACTCGCCTTCGGGCGCACATGGGGCTGGGCGCTCGTCGCCATCTGCTGCTCCGACAAATGGCTCTTCAACGCCGGAGTCTCCTCGGCGGTGCTAGGGCAGCCTGTTCTTTCGGTTGGGCTTGTGATGTTTCTCTGCTCGTGGGCGATCTTCCGCAGGGCGGCACCGCTCTCGTGGAGAGATGCTGCCTTGCTCGGGGCTCTCAACTGCTTCGGCGTGGTGTACAGCCTTTACTCGTACTCGGCAGCGCGAATGACCTGGCTCGTTGGGAGCGGGCTGGCAGCCCTAATTTTGGTAGCGCGCCGCGCAGTGTGGATAGACTGGGGCAGTGCTAGGAAAATCGCGCTAGCGGTTGTGCCGTCGATCGCAGTTGTTTTTTTTATCTGGAGCGCATTCTTCGGCCGGGACACGGAGCGCTTTACCGGGCAGCTCCTGATTTCCCCCAAGCCAGACTTTCGGGTTGCTGACGTCAATAGCTACTCTGAGAAGCTCATTCCGTACCACGACCCAGATGTCCCAATCTGGTGGGGCAGCGCGAGAGCTGAGACGAAGAATATCGTTCTCCACTGGCGGCGCACTCCGGCTGAAGTGCTCGAGAAGCTAGATTGGTTCTTCGACGAGATTGGCAAAGCCTTCTTGCCGCCAACGTACCTGGTGTTTTTGGCGGTGCTGGGGTTTGCCGCCGGCATCTTCGTGGGCAGTCCGGCTCGAAGAAAATTTGTCGCAGTGACAGCGGTGCTCGCCGTTGTATCGTTTGCAACCTACGTGCTCGCGCAGGACCGCGGCGCATACCGGCGGGCAGTAGCCACGGATATGCTTTTTGCCGCCGGCGTTGTCGTGCTTTTCGCTTCTGCATCCCGGGGCAGAGCTGGATTGCTAGTCACCGGTGCGGTGTGCGCCGGATTCGTTGCTTTGAAAGCCCCGCTAGAACTCAACACCCAATTCGACAAGAGCCTCTGGGGGTACGTGTGTCCGATCTGTCAGCCGCAATTCCAGATCCACCAGCTTGTTGGCAGCGAGCCGTTTAGGGCGGCGGCAGAGCGCCCGATGTACGTCTTGTCAGATGGCGGGAACCTGTCGCCTACCTACCTGAAATGCATCACGCAGGCAGTTGAGTCCTACGAGTTCAAGCAGCGAGCACCGCGCTCGCAAGTGGTAAAGCTTGGCGAAGAGACAGTTGGAAGCCTCTACCAACGCATGGCTCCGGGTGATGTGCTTGTCGCTGGCTGCGCGATGATGATGCCGAATGACCCTGCGCTGGCAGACACGGCGCGGGCTGAGCTGTGTGCAGGTAGGGCTCCGTTCGGGAAGCTGGTCGGAGTTGTTCCGCCAAAGGAGGAGCGTTTCCTGGTTTGGTGGGCGTTGCTTGAGAAGAGCGCCGACTCATAAGGCGCTCACGGGGAGGTCCGTCGTTGACGGCGTTTTGTAATAGCCTGGTCTAGGCCGATAGTTACCAGAGATTCTGGCCAGCCAACCTGCCAAACTCCTTGAAAAATTGATTTCTAACACTAAAAATAGCAAAACATTCGCCGAATTAGCTACCCAGAGCCTTCCATTTCGGTTACGACTCCCGGCACAACTTCTTCCAAGGATAGGCGTTCTATGTGGCTCGACCGTGCAATCAAGTGGTTGCTCCCCCGAGAGGAGCATTTCTTCGACCTCCTTCAGCGTGGTGCCCAGTGCGCTCGCGACGCCAGTGGCCTTCTCGTTAAGTGTGTTGAAGAGCCGGATCCCTCCAAGCGCGAGCGCCTCATCAAGGAGATCAAGGATATCGAGCATGAAGCCGATCGGGTGATCATTGAGGTGTACCAAGAGCTGAACCGCACCTTTGTCACCCCGATAGATCGTTCCGACATCTACCGGCTCGGCTCAGAACTAGAAGGCATAACGGACGCGATCTACTCGACGGTGCTGCAGATCGACCTGCACGCCATGGTTGACCTTCCCGGTGGAAGCAAGGAGGTAGCGCGCCTCATTTACGGTGCGTGTGGAGATATCCTCGAGGCGGTCACGTGCCTGCAGGGAAACAAGAGCCACCTCGATATCCGCAAGCGCTGCAAGAGCATTAAGTCTTTCGAAGACGAGGGGGATATCATCTTCCGCGTTCAGATCGCCTCAATGTTCAAGAATGAGCGGGATGCTGTGCGACTGCTGACCCACAAGGAGTTTCTTGAGGGGCTCGAATCAACTCTCGACCTGTGCGACGACGTTGGGAATGTGTTGTCGTCGATCGTAATCAAGAACTCGTAGCGATATGCTCCTGACTCTAGTCATCACAGTTATCATCGTCGCGCTCATTTTTGACTTCATCAATGGGTTTCACGACACCGCGAACGCCATTGCAACGGTCGTCAGCACCGGAGTGCTTCCCCTCAGGACGGCGATCCTGGTTGCGGCAGTTCTCAATTTCGTCGGGGCGTTTACCGGCACTGCGGTTGCAGGCACGATAGGGAAGGGGCTCATAACGCCCGACGCGGTGACGCTCGTGGTTGTGTTCTCTGCTCTCAGCGGCGCAATATTCTGGAACCTCCTCACGTGGTACTACGGCATCCCGTCCTCGTCGTCGCACGCTATGGTTGGTGGTCTCGTTGGCGCAGGCATCGCCCACAGTGGGATAGGCTCGATCCAGGCAGTGGGCTTAAAGAAGATTGTTCTCAGTCTTGTGCTCAGTCCGCTCGTGGGCATGCTGGCGGCGTTTGCTATCATGATGGCGCTCTTCTGGATCTTCAGGAAGGCTGCTCCGGTGGCTGTTTCGCCCCTGTTCCGTCGCTTGCAGATGCTTTCAGCCGGCTTCATGGCGCTCTCGCACGGAAGCAACGACGCACAGAAGACGATGGGCGTGATCACAATGTCGCTCGTCGCCTACGGGGCGATTGAGATGACTGGAGACAAGCTGCCAGTGCCGGTGTGGGTCGTTTTCGCGAGTGCCACCGCGATGGGATTCGGCACAGCCGCCGGCGGCGTAAGAATCATCAAGACGCTCGGAACGAAGATCATCGACCTAAAGCCGATTCACGGGTTCGCCGCCGAGACGGCCGCTGCCTCCGTGATCCTTACCGCGTCCCACTACGGCCTCCCAGTTTCGACCACGCACTGCATCAGCGGCTGCATCCTCGGTGTCGGCGCAAGCCAGAGCGTCTCGGCCGTCCGCTGGGGCATCACGGTGCGAATCCTGTGGGCATGGGTGCTTACTATACCTATAAGTGCTGCCTGCGCGTTCCTGATGTACTACGGCTCATCGGCCCTGACTGGGCAGCCGTAAGGCCCTCGTAGCGCCTACTGCGCAACCCGCAACGTGGCCATTGTTGACCTAATCAGCTTCCCCTGTGGATCGAGGCCGCGGGCGCGCAAGCGCAGCGAGAAGCGCGGGGTGCGTGGGACGGTCCAGGAGCAGGTGTAGGGGACGGAGGAGAAGCGGCAGGCGGGCTTGCCGTTAGCCATCACGGCAACGTTGCTGAGAGCGCTCGGCTTAATCCCTGACGCTTTGATAGTGAACCGGATCCGCGAGCCGACCCGAAGTCTGCCGGGCTTTACGATAGAAAGAGAGAGGGCTCCTCCATCTGAGTCATCACCTGAGTTGAGAATAGTGATGGTCTTCGATGCCGAGTCGGCTTGGCGGCCGGCTACGTCAGTCACTCGAGCATGGAGCGTGACTTTGCCCCGCGGCAGGTCCGAGAGACGCAGCAATCCAGTGTATGCCAGACTTCCAGCGTTCGATGGCTTGAAGCTTGCGAGCTGCACGGCTGAGCCGTTTGCAAGGAGCTCGACTCTCGATCCAAGTATCACGTTCTGGGCGAGCACGGTCACTTCAACTTCACGAGACGCAGAGTAGGATCGGTTATTCGAGAAGCCCTCAAGCGACACTTGTAACGGCGAGTTAATTGGATTTCGCAGCACCTTGGCGGATGCTGAGGGCAGCGAGAATGAGTGGGTCAACCGGTTGCCAGCAGAGTCTTCGGCCTCGATCCTGAAGTGGTAGAGCGATGCTCCAGGTCGCACGAGCGCGAGACCAGAGAAGCCGCCGCTTCCGAGGGATTGGAGCTGGAGCTCCTGCCAGGTTGCGGAGTTCTCGCTCTGGTAGAGCTTAACGTGAGCTAAGCTGTCCGGGAGCTGTTGGTGGTGCAATTCCCCAGGAACATTTACGAGCTCTCCTAGGCCTGGGTTTGGATCCAGCGAGAAAGAGATCGTATTCGACAGCGATGGATCAATCGAAGACTGCCGCAGCCCGCCAGCCACCACATTGAGATCAAGCAGCGAAGGGGGGTTTTCATCGATAGTCGCAATCGCGTGCTCAGCAGCCGTCGCGATCGAGAACTCACTCGATGTTGAGAGCTGGGTCTGCACGCCCAAGATAGTCGCGTCTCTCGACATAGAGAAACTGTAGCGGCCAGGCGGCACAACGCCCGCGACTTCGGGCAACGTGAGCTGGTGCACCTGACGGCCGAAGTTTACGCAGGTTAAAAGTGCATGTGGCGGGCAGATCCACTGCTCTCCTATGGTGCCAGTGGCAATCGGTGAGCCGTCTCTCTCTAGCGTGTACTGCGGAGCCGGCTCTACGAAATCACTTCCGAATGAGCTGAGCAGCCCGCGCGCCTTGCTGGTGCCGCTGCAGGAGTAGAAGGAGGAGAGGACTCCTGTGCGAGGAACGAGTGCGGCGGCGGAAGTGCCCACGTTGTACCAGCGCGAGCGGTCGAAGATTGGCCCAACACCGAGAGTAATAACATCAGCACGCTCAAGAGGGCGAAGCCTCGGACCGATGTAGGCGGTTGGGCCGAATTGGTAGGGGTGCTCCAGGCTCTCTGTGTTTCCAAGATGGAAGAAGCGATCCTCGTCGTACGCGATGGCGCTGTTTGAGGAGAAGGTCATAGAGGAACTGACGTACTCCGCATCAGTGGAGTTACCAAAAAAGATGCTTGAGAAGGGGATGTCCGCGGCAGACGAGGAGTTCAGTGGCGAACTGTGGTAACCACTGGCCAGCACTAGCAGTGTTTCACCCACGGGAACCGAGGTGATGCTATTCATCGTCCAGAGGCTGTCGAGAGATCTGTCGAGAAGGAGCCTCTTTATTCCAGATTGCAGCGTGAAGGTTGGTGTCGAGCCCGGATTCGACTGCGACACGGCGTTCACCTGGTACGGCCGCAAGGGGCCGGGATCCATGACTAGGCTGGCCGGTATGCCGCCCTCGTGGTGGAAGTGCAGCAGCACGGGCGCCTTCGAGGAGTCGCCCTGGAATGCCGGGACGATACCGGCCATAGCCGAGAATCTCCACTCCGCACCGATTGGATTAGTAGCGATGGAGAAGTTCGAGCCCCCGCGCCAATCGAGTGCTAGGGAATCAATTGCGAGTTCGCGCCCGCCATGCTGCGGAGCAAACGACCAAGCGTAGAAGAAGATCCCGCTGATCTCAGGGACCTTGCTCACGAGCGACACAGTCGCCTCTCGCTGCGCAGTTTCAACGAAAGTCTCTGCGCCAATGACAGAGACAGTCTTGAGGACTAGAGCGTCGGAGCCTCCATCGCTAAAGAGCGAGGCGACATCCCAGCCTCCGGCTGTTCGGACCAGGATTCGGCTCGAGGGCGAGCCTGGGTCTGGAGAGAACCCGGTCCGTTCGCCGGCCGAAGAGCCGAAGGCCGGGTTGTGGGATCCTAACCTAACGAACCACGGATTAGTCGAGCCGTACGAGAGATTGATGGCGTACCCTTGCCATACAGTCATCGGCAGCGTTGCGGAGAGTCCGCTGCCCGATATCGCGAGCGAGCTTGTGTTGGGGCCGTTGTACCCCGCGCTGCCGCCCATCGAGGTGTTGACCGAAATCGTGAGGGAGCCGCCCGCTGGAACTGTCAGGCTGCTCGCTGATAGCGAGGACGTGAAGCGTGACGGCGCGCCTCCTTCACTGCGCCAGGCAGCGACGGATGCCGAGAGCGAGAGGGGAGCATCCAGCAGGGAGTTTGTGAGAGTCACTGGACGTGCAGCTGAAAAAGCGTTGTTCTCAGGAGCGCCGACGCCGAAGTCGAGCTTTGAGGCTGAGAGGGAAAGAGGGCTGCCGATGTCTAGCACTAGAGAGATTGAGGCTGCTCCCAGCGCAGTGGAGAACTCAAGTGGGACGATGGTACGCGAAGCGACGATAACTTGATGGTCAACACTGACTGTGACGGGCACGGTCAAGCGCCCATCAACTGGCAGCGTGATTGGTCCTGATGGGAAGGAGACAGAGACGCCAGCAGGGGCTGATGGTGCGGAAGGGGAGACAGCCAGTGGGCTGCCCGAGGTGTTTACGAGTGTGACGGAAGAGGTTTGTGACTGAATGAGCAGGGTCGGCGTGTACTTTACGAGGGGAGCGCCGCCTTGAAACCGCAGGAATGCCTGCGGCTGTCCTGCGGCAGCCACCGCTGCTACCGCATCAACCATTCCTGCTCCTTGTGCGGTCGCCGCTTCCCCGAGGTCTGTCGCAGTGCCGATTAGGATGGCTTTCACGTCTGCCGGCGAGAGGCCGGGATTCGCTTGCCGAATGATCGCTGCAACTCCAGCAACCTGCGGCGTCGCCATCGATGTGCCCGATATCGAGATGTGCGTGCTATCTTTACACTCACGTCCCGGCGCGTACGAACCAAAACGGGCGGCACAAATATCAACGCCAGGCGCTGACACATCCGGCTTTTGGACCAGCGGGAAGTCAGGGATCGGGCCGCGAGAAGAAAACCGGGCAATCGCAGAGCCCGCACAAGATCCGCTGGAAGAGCCTGGCTTGCAAGCAGCAGCTACAGTAATCGCCTCTCGCGCAGTGCCCGGAGAATTAACTGTTCCGGCCGAAGGGCCGCTGTTTCCAGCTGCGACGGTGAACACAACCCCGTGGGCCGTCGCGATGTCGATGGCGCGTGACATCGGATCATCAGGAGTTCCGCCGCCGCCTAGGCTTAAGCTGCACACGTCGAGATGATCCGACGTGTTGCCGTCGTTGTTCGGGTCCGCACACCGTTCAATGGCGGCGATGATGTCTGACCCCGAGCCCCAGCCGCCGGCACTGAGAACTTTGTACGCGAAGATTGTGGCGCCCGGTGCGATACCCGGAAGCGGGCGAGTAGTGCCGTTGCTGTCTCGATACGAACCACTCCCAGCGGCAGTCGCAGCCACGTGAGTGCCGTGCCCGTGGTCGTCAACAGGATTCGGATCGTTGTTTACGAAGTCGTAACCGCCCGCGACTTTGCAGCCAGAGCCGAAGCAGCCACCGAGGTCTGGGTGTGTGTAATCAACACCGGTGTCGATGATTCCGATGGTCATCCCGGTTCCATCCAGGCTGAGGCCATGTGCTGGCTGCCAGACCTCTGCCGCGCGAATGATCTGCACCGATTCCTCTAACGAGGCGCGAACCGGAACGTCTGGATAGATCGTGACACCAGGCATGCTGGCTAGCGACTTCTGCGCAGCAGCCATCGAGATGCCGCGGACTGCAAAGCCGTTGAAGGCGGCTGAGAATTCCCGCACGATCCGTGGAGCAGGGGCTTGCGGCGACTGTGTGGCACTTGAGCTGGCAGACGCAAACGCTGCAGCAAGAGCGGCGCGGGCCTGTTGGTGCTCGTTTGCAATACTTTGGGCGTGGGAAACAGTCGAGCTTGAGGCGCGCATCGCACCGGGGGCAGGCTTTTGAGAAACTGCTAGGAGCGGCGTCTGAGAGAGCTGTATCAATACGCCTTCGCTCTGCGGCTCTAGGCCTTGTGCTCCAGAGAGATGATCGAGGCCCGTGACCACACCGGTTGCGTCTACCGTTACAGAGCGATCAGTAGCAGCCGTCTGTCTGTTGCCGTTAATCGTTACTGCGCCGAGTGGTGAGGCATTTGTTGAGAGCTCTGCCTGAACGGTCTGCACCTCGGCGAGCTCTTCGGCTTGAGAATACGACAGAGTGACGAGGCTTGAGGTGAGTATCGAAAGCGTGCAAAGGCAGCGGCGTAACCACGACCCGGGTCGTAGCGCTACAGGGGCAGGCTGGTTGTAAGCACGGGCTATTTGGAGCATTCCGAGAACGCCGTTAAACGACCACAAGCCGCAAGAAATACCAGGGCTTAGGACGTTCCCGTAAGTCTAGCAGGAGCATGGATCTTGTTGAAACTTCGAATAGGGATGTGGTCCCAGTCCGGGTCATAGTGCTTTAAGGAGTTTTCCTGTGTTTTTTAGGGTGGTTATGGAATGACTAGCGCGATGGTTATCGCCTTGAAAAATCAGCCGAGAATGCTGGAGCACAAAGTTTCTAGACGGAAAAAGCCGCGCGGGACTGCTCTGTAGAAAAGGTGCTGTGTCCCGAAGGAGTTACTAGCCGGCCGTTCTCCTCCTTGTCCTAATCTTCCTCTTCCTCTTCCTCTTCCTCTTCCTCTTCCTCATTCTCCTGCACTTGCACCAGATTCCTCGTCCTCGTCCTCGTCCGTTCCCTTTTTTACGGACATATGCTGGGCAATCCCCGGACATTTCTTGATTATGAGCAGGAGCCGGAGCAGGAGCCGGTGCAGGTGCAGGAGGAAGAGGAGGGTTAGGATGATGACGAGCAATGAAATGCCCCCTCTACGACTTGAATTGAGACTGCACATGTTTTCTACAGAGCCCCCCGGGACCCATTTTCAGCTGGTCCCGCGGGGCGTGGTGCTTGGGCGAAGCTAGGCAGCCTCTTCTGCTTTGGGCACGATGTGCTGAAGCAAGGGTACTTGTTGAGAGTCGCCAAGCCGCGTGCGTAGTTCTGCTGCGCCGAGGTCACAAGCGGGTCGGTCTGACCTTTTGCGGGCTTCGTCTTTCACGCTAGACCTAACAGTTAACTGGGCGCAGTTCCGCCAAACTACCGAGGCGAACAGATAGCCCACGGAGTGCCGAACCCAGATTTTTCTATCTGATGGGTGTCAAAATTAAGGGAGAAAGGCCGCGTTAGACGAAACTCTACTTAATTTTAGTGCTTTTTGGGCGGAGCAATTGAGAATGGTTAAAGGTAAAAAAGCCCTGCGAGACCGGGTAGCTGTCCGGTCATCGCAGGGCTGGCGGTCGCGACCACCGATGTTCCCTCTACTGTCTCGGGCAAGAGGTGCTGAAGCGCGGGTACCCGCTAAGGGTGGCAATACCGCGCTGGTACACCTGCTCAGCTGAAGTGACCAGCGGGTCCGTTTCGCCGTTAGCCGGCTTGGTTTTGCCCGTTTTCAGGAAGTTCGCACGGGCAGTGCCACGTTTCACGATGTGCAAGGCCACATCAAACTGCTGCTGCAGTGAGATTAATGAGGCCTGATTATCGACGCGAACGCACTGCGGCGGCGTTCCGTCGGCTGGGCAAGACACGATCAGGTTCGGTATCTTGAGAGTCGCAGCCCTAATCGCCTCCAAGTTTGATTTAGAGCGCCTGGCCACGTCCGCCGAGCTCTTCTTGGCTGCCTTTGTGTTGACAGATAAGAGCAGGGCCGCAGCTTTGTCCGCGAGCCTATTTAAGGCGAGTGCG
>CANLJX010000073.1 GCA_947491545.1 Deltaproteobacteria bacterium | reverse complement strand
CGGCAGCTCCATCTCGCGCCTCGTTGTCCTCTTTCAGCCGCACCGTTACTCGCGCACCAAGGACTGCTGGCAAGAGTACCTGAGCTGTTTCAAGGACGCTGACCACCTTGTGCTCACGGATGTCTATGCTGCGAGCGAGATTCCAGTGGAGGGAGTCTCGGGCGAGGCGCTGAGCAAGGCAGTGGATCACCCCAGTGTCGAGTTTGTGGCGTCAATTGAAGACGCGCCAACGAGACTTGCGCCTTCCCTTTTACCGGGAGAGCTGCTGCTGTGCCTCGGAGCAGGTTCAGTCGGCTCGATGCCGGAGCGCTTTGCAGAGATTCTTTCCGGCTCGGCTGCGTTAAAGCAGAGTGCCTGAGACGTTGGCACGAGGCAGCATGATCGACCAGGCCGGTCCAGTCAGCGGGAAGTTCGAGCCGGGCCTAGTGCCGCGTATCTCGGAGCTGGTGTCGGGCCGCATCAGGCATGGCGTTTTGGGATCCACCTTAGCCACCTTCGCTATCGGAGGTCCGCTCGCCGCTCTAATCACTGTGGAGAGCCCAGAGGAGCTTGGTGCGGTGCTGCAAGCCCTCGCCGCAGAGGGACAGCCCGTGCGTGCGCTCGGGTTCGGCAGCAACTGCCTTATCGACGACTGTGGGCTCGATCAGTGGGTGGTGCGGCTAGGGGCGGGCTTTAAGGGGCTGACTATTCGAGATGACGGGCGAGTGATGGTTGGGGCTGCGGCCTCCCTGATGAGCGTTGCCCGCAAGCTCTCTGACGAGGGTTTTTCTGGCCTAGAGTTTGCGGCCGGGATTCCAGCTTCGCTCGGGGGCGCCGTGTTTATGAATGCAGGTGCCCACGGCTCAGAGCTGTGCGATCGGATAGTGTCGGTGCAGGGAGTCCTGCCGACTGGAGCTAGCGCCACATGGGCCCGGTCCGAGCTTCCGTGGCGGTACCGCTCGTCAGGGCTTCCGGTTGGTGCGGTTGTTACAAGCGTCACTTTACAGCTTGAGCCTGGCGACAAAGCCAAGATCTCCCGTATCTGCTCGGACAACCTGGCTGAGCGCCGTGCGCGGCAGCCCTTGGCGCTATCGTCGGCTGGCTCAGTCTTCAAGAACCCGAGCCCTGAGGTACCCGCAGGCCGACTCCTTGAGACGGCTGGGCTTAAAGGCGTCCGGGTCGGAGGCGCAATTGTTTCGGAGCTGCACGCAAACTGGATCGTCAACCCAGAGCGAAAGGCAACGGCTGCAGATGTTATGATGCTGATGGGGCTTTGCCAGCAGAGGGTGCGGGCGAGCTGCGGGATCGAGCTCGAACCAGAGGTTCGGCTGTGGCGCTCGTAGGTCGCTGAGAGATCGTCTCCGCGAGGTCAGAAAAGGCTTCGAAGTTCATCAGATCCCCCCTCGGCGTCGGGCCACAGAGCGGCTATACTCCTCTTCCATGCGACTGCTCTACACATCTCTTATCGCTATCAGCGTCGGCGTGCTCCAGTACATCGACAACCCAGCTATCTTTCACCGCGCCTGGGCTGCTGTCACCACCGCAGGAAGCGAGACCGTAAGCCAGAAGGAGGTTCGAATCGAGGGGCTAAAGGTGCTCCCTCGAGCGGAGGTTGAGCGGGTCTTGCCGTACGATAGATCGGTTCTCTGGTGGCACGTAAACGGGACTGATATTCAATCCAAGGTAGCGGAGAGCCCTTGGATCGATGAAGCCACTGTGGAGAGCTGCCCTGGTGGAGCGCTGCGTAGCTGGGGCTGCTTCGTGCTTGCCGTAAAAGAGCGAACACCGAGGTTTCTCGGGCTGGTCGATAACGAGCGTTGGATTATCGATTCGGAGGGGGCTTTCATAATGCCCTCGGGCGGACCACTATTTGGGTTGAGCCCGGAAGCCGTTAGTCACCTCGTAGTGGTTGAGGGGCTAGCATCAAGAGCAAGTTCGCCGGATACCGTGCGTTCTCAGCTCGCGCTTGCATCCGGTTCAATCGGCACTCTTGAGCGCGAGGTCGGTCGGAGCGTGGGGTCGCTCCGATTTGAGTCTCGCGGTGACTTTTCGGTTGTTTTCGATGGACTCCCGTTCCCGGTTGTATTTGCAGGTTCACCCGATGCTCCCATTTCGCTTAAAGAGCAGGGGGCGAGGCTCGCTGCGCTACTCGCGAAGCTCAAAGACCGGCTCGGTGACGTCGCGAAGATCGACTTGGCATTCTCTAGGGTCGGAATTGTTAAGTTTCGAGCGGAAGAACCCCCAACAAAACCAGCGTCAGGCGGCGAGAAGAAGGGGCCTCCCAAGGCGTAGTTGGGTCCGGGCGGTCGTGCCCCTCGGGCGTTGCAAATCCGATTTACTTTAGGTAACTTAAATTAGTCTTGCAGTGGGCTCAAACTGCGTTTAGTCTTGCGAGGTGCTCGCTTCTGGCCGAGCCGACTCTGATTTTCTAGGTGCTCCTCATGCCAACGCCATCGTCGCTCATCGCCGGGTTAGATATCGGAACTTCAACGATCAAAGTGGTAGTTGGAGAACGGAAGCCGGACGGTCGAGTGGACATCGTCGGTGTGGGGTCGAGCCCGTCTCGCGGCCTGCGAAAGGGTGTTGTCGTGAATATCGAGGGAACTGTTAGTGCGATCGCTAAAGCAATCGCGCAGGCAGAGACGATGGCCGGCTGCGAGATCGGAAATGTCTTTGCAACGATATCCGGTAGTCATCTTCGCTCGCAGAACAGCGATGGTATCGTTGGTATCAAGGGTAAAGAGGTGTCTGCGTTCGATATCGAGCGGGTCATCGAAGCGGCGAAAGCCGTGGCAGTTCCGCTCGATAGAGAGATACTGCATGTAATTCCGCAGGAGTTCGTGATTGACGAACAAGATGGGGTCAAGGACCCGATCGGTATCTCAGGTGTGCGCCTGGAAGCTAGGGTGCACATCGTAACAGGGGCGATTGCTAGTGCGCAGAACCTGGTCAAATGCGCAAATCGCTGCGGCCTAACTGTCCAGGATATTGTGGCCGCGCCGCTTGCGTCGGGGCGAGGAGTGCTCTCTCAGGAGGAGCAGGAACTTGGAGTGTGCCTGTTGGATATCGGCGGTGGCACAACCAGCATCGCGGTGTACCAGAACGGTGCCATTAAGTTCACCTCAGTCCTCGCTGTGGGGGGGAACCATATCACTAACGACATTGCGGCTGGACTTCGTACTCCGCTTGCGGCTGCTGAGCGGATCAAGGTTGAGCACGGCACCGCGCTCAGCGCCGGGGTTAGTAAGAGCGAAACAGTCGAAGTTCCCTCCGTGGGAGGGCGTCCGCCGAGAGTGCTCTCGAAGTCAGTGCTTGCCGAGATTATCGAGCCGCGGGTGGCAGAGATCTTTGGACTGATACAGCGCGAGGTTGTTAAGGCAGGCTGTGACGACTCTCTAACGAGCGGTATCGTAATAACTGGTGGGGCGGCTTCCATGCCGGGTCTCACCCAGGTGGCAGAGCAGGTGTTCAACCTCCCAGTTAGGAAGGGGGAGCCGGCTGGGGTTGGAGGGCTGGTTGACCTGGTTAAGGGTCCAGAGCATGCGGCCGCTGTCGGGTTGGTTCTCCACGGGGCGGGGCTGGCCGAGATCGGGCGGGCCCACTCCGGACCAGGCCGGATGGGTCGTATGGTTGGCCGGGTAGTTGGCTGGTTTACCGAGCATTTTTAAGGTCGCCGAGAGGCGAGGCTAGGGTGGTCTTCCGAGGCTCGGAGGCTTAGGATGAAGCTTCGTCGCCCGCTGGAAGCAGATTGGCGGAGCGCTCGCTAAAACACAGGTGTTGGAAAACCACTTGTGTCCAGGAAAACGCCTTTTGTCTCTCTTTACTTTTGAGACTAAAGGGGAATAATGGGGCGGCTCAGGACAGGCACGCCAGTCACGCGGCGAAGCAGGGATCTCCCGGGACAGACTTGCAGTGAAGTGCGCTCACTGCGGGCAGACATCGCGAGAGAAATTTGTGTCGGACTGGGAACAGATCAATTTTGACTTTCACACAAGAAGTTCGGAGGGGAACAGCATGGACGAGGTAAGCCAGAAGCTACAGGCGAACAACGCAAACATTAAGGTGTTTGGAATCGGCGGCGGCGGACTGAACGCAGTCAACAACATGATCCGCAGCGGTCTGACGGGCGTAGAGTTCTACGCGGCAAACACCGACGCGCAAGCGCTCACTTCGGCTCTCCCGATCAACAAGCTTCGTCTCGGCGATGATATCACGAAGGGGCTCGGCGCTGGCGCTGATCCGGACGTTGGTCGTGCTGCAGCTCGCGAGAGCATCGAGACGATCCGCAAGGCGCTCGAGGGCGCTGACATGGTCTTCATCACCGCGGGTATGGGCGGCGGAACTGGCACCTTCGGCGCGTCCGTCGTCGCAGAAGTTGCCAAGGGGCTCGGCTGCCTCACGGTAGGAGTTGTTACCAAGCCGTTCCTCTTCGAGGGAAAGCGCCGCATGACCAACGCTGACCGCGGCATCGAGGAGCTGCGTAAGCACGCTGACACTCTGATCACGATCCCGAACCAGCGCCTCCTCTCGATCGCTGGCCGCAATACGTCGCTCCTTGACACGTTCCGCAAGGCTGACGACGTGCTGTACCAGGCCGTTAAGGGCATCAGCGACCTCATTATTTGCGAGGGTCTCGTCAACGTAGACTTCGCTGACGTTCGCGCCGTTATGTCAGAGATGGGCATGGCTATGATGGGCACTGGCGAGGCGAGCGGCGACAATCGCGCTATAGAGGCAGCCGAGAAGGCTATCTCGAGCCCGCTTCTTGAGGATATCTCAATCCACGGTGCACGTGGCGTCCTCATTAACGTGACCGCTTCCCCCGACGTTACGTTGCAGGAAGTTAACGAGGCGGCGGAGCTGATTCACTCAGAAGCAGCCGAAGATGCGAATATCATCTGGGGAATGGTTATCGACCCGAACCTCGAGGACAAGGTTCGCGTTACGGTTATCGCGACCGGATTCGGCGAGGAGAAGTCGGCAGGCAGAGACACGACCGTTTCCACGCCGGTGGCTGCGGTCAACGCGTCGACGCTCGGTGCAACAGGTCTCGATATTCCTGCTTTCGCGCGGAAGCAGCAGCAGGCCTCTGGCGCGTCTGAGGTGATCAAGCTCAAGAAGCTCTCCGTTCTCTCTGGTGGCGAGGACGAGGAGAAGTTTGAGATTCCGACGTTCCTCCGCAAGCAGGCTGACTAGGGGCTCCCTGGTTCGTTGAGGCTGAACAAGCCGGGTCTGAAGAGACCCGGCTTTTTTTTGGGCGACTGGTGCGCTGTGTTGCCCTATCTGAAGTGCTTCTTCAGGTACTCTGTGAGAGCTGAGTCGCTGAAGCTAGGAAGCACCCGCTCTTCCGTGAAGTTTTGCTTAACCCGCAATTCCGGGATCATATCGAGCTTCATCTGCAATGCATGGACGCTCCAGATAAGCCGGCGCACCATCTCCTGGTCGTTTGGACCTAGGTTAAGAGGCTCTTTCGGAACGAACTGCACAGGCTGTAGCGATGGCTTCTGTCTCCCGTTCTTGAGAGACGGAACCAGGGACAGCCTGCCCAGGTGATGACCGACCATTCCGAACCTCAGGTGTGTGAGTTGCGTTCCTGAGAGATAGATCTCAACAAACGGGCAGTTTCGCGGCGGCTCTACGAATAGCAACACCTGCCCCGGGGAGAGCCAGGACAGGCTAAAGTCGGTGCTGTCAGCCGCGTTCTTCTGCATCGTCCACCGGACAAGCTCGGAAGCGAGAGAGTAGGCCTGCACTCCGGGCACGTCAGAGAGCGGAGGAATTCCATTAAGAGTGCCGTCCCAAACACCACCTTCTGACTTGCTTATGCTCTCTGTGCCGTACATCTGCCTCTCGATCTCGCCCTGCAGATCGAGCCAGGAGCCTGAGAGCTGTTTTGCGAAGGCACGAATGAGATTCGCCTCGCGGCGGTTCATGCTTTCGCTATCAAGCCCGATTGTGTTCGGAAGAAGTGCAGTAATGCTTCCTCCAGCATCGTTCTCTGCAGCTATCCTCATCCCTCCGTCAAAGCCCCGCGTCATGCGCATGGTGTGCAGAAGGTCCACTCGGGTCGAAACGAAGCGGGGCTGAAGCTTGTAGATCCGGCTCACGCGCCCCTCGAGGCTGTCTATGAGGGCCTGCGTTGAGTCGGGTTGATCCGCTTCGAGGGTGACTATCCCGCTCCTGCTGGCGCTGCCTCCCGTCTGGCCAGCGACTGGATTCCTTATTGCCGCAAGAATTTCGCGAGGGGTTTCAGAATGAACGTCTGTGGCGTGGCTCCGTATCGAGATGTGAAGGTCCGCCAGCGATCTCTCAAGGCGGAGACTTACCGGACTCTCTCGCACCGGAAGTCCAGGCACTTCAGCATGTAGTGCGGGATAGCGTTCGTGTCGCTTGCAGAAAAGCATCTGAACGCCCCTAACCCGATCATTAATTTGGCTCGAGCGGAGCATCCTAGAAACTGTTCGGATGTACTCAAGCTGCACATCAGTCAGCGGGCTTGCGGTTCCCTCGGGCGCATTTGCGAACGTCACTTTTGGGCCGACCCAGTAGTCGTCTCTATCTAGGTCAGGAGAGATCTGGAGCAAGGCACTTTCTTCGCCGAAGTACAGCAGCGTGGTTGTGCCGGTGTTCGCATTAGTTTCAGTATCTGCCGCAGCCGTTGGGAACCAGCCGCGCGCACCGCGGAGCTCGGCAACCTGCTGGTCGACTTTCTCGGGACAGAGCTCAGACACCTGAAAGCCTTCCGCAGCCAACTGCTCCGCCACCTCCTCTACCCCTCCAGAGTGAAAGCCTGAGACGAGGAACCGTGATAGTGAAAGAATGTGCCGCCGGAGCGCGGCGCCCGCCATGGTAAGGGTTTTCGGGGAAGAGACGATAAAACGTCTCTGGAGGGGCTGTTCTGACCCGCCGCTCTCGAGGCCCACGACAAGGGTGCCGTGCTCGGGCCGGATCTCGGCGTCGAGCTGCGCGCAGCCGCTCTTTTGTCCGCCCCCGACTGCTCGGAAGTAGAAGTCTACTGAGTCGGGGTCGTTGACCGCAGTCTCAAGCGGCGGCAGCGCGCAGAAGGCTCCTGGGATTTCGGGATGTTGCTGGATGCAGTTAAGGGAGGTGTGTTCTGCAATCTGTACTGCGCCCTCGTTCATCAGGTAGTGCATGACGCTGCGCAGAGCGTTGTAGGGACAGCCGGGCTTTCTTGCCATGTTTAACGCTTCTCGGAGAGCGAGGGGGTGAATAGCGGATTCCCCCGATGAGTATTCTCCAATGGCCCCACCGATTGAGTTTCGCACCACGAGAGAGAGTTGCCCTGCTCCATGGGCTCTCACGATCCCTTCGAACCAGCCAGATAGGGTAAGGGTAAACCTAGGGCACTCAATCTTTGCTGATACATCCCTGCGTTGTGTCGTAGCCAGCTGGTTGGCGGGCAACGGAGGCATTGAAGTCGATTGAGACTTCAATTCCGCGGCCTGCTCCTGTATAGGAATGTTCTTATCGCCGGCTGCTCGCTCCAGCATTTTCCTCTCACATCAGTTCTCGTAAGAGACTATCTCAGAATCTAGGCGAATTGCCGCCCGGAGCAGAAGCCCGCACAGGAATCATCGATTGATTCAGATTGGGATACGGATTGGCAGAAGGCTTAGGCGCCTTTGAGCGCGCGCAGTCCGATGTCCCTGTCGAGCGACGCAAACGATTGGTGGGTGCGCAGTGCAGTTTCAATCATGTCGTTGATGAGCTCTGTGTAGAGCACGCGGGGCGCCGTTCGCGCCCAGAGGTAGAATGCGCAAGACCCAGGGAAGGCGTTCAGCTCATTGAAGTACAGCTTGCCCGCAGCAAGGTCGTAGATGAAGTCCAGTCGGGCAACTCCTGAGCAGCCCAAAAGGGAGAAAGACCGGACGGCATGCGAAACGACTTCATTGCGGATGTCTGGGTCCAGGTCGGGCGGATCTATGATGCGAGAGAGGCTCGCCATCCCTTGGGAGGGGCCAGATTTCTTTCCGCCGGGGCGCAGGTACTTCTCTTCGTACGAGAGCACCCCCGACTGCGACACCGGGATCTCAACGACCGAGGCTTGAGCGCGGCCAACATCCCTGACCGAGACGTTAATCTCCATAATCTCGCTCACGCACGGCTCCACGAGAGCGTGGGTGTCGTAGCGGAAGACCTTTGCGAGAGCCGCGGCGAGTTCGTGTTTCGCCCCCACTCGGCTCACCCCGATGCTTGAACCTAGGTTGCACGGCTTGATGAAGAGCGGGAACGAAGAGAATTCACTCCTTGAGCAGATTGACTCCACCGTTGCCTCGATATCGGCTCGGGCATCGTCGCGGTTGATGAGCGCTGCTGGCAGCACTGGGACACCATGCGCCCCGAGGTAGACCTTGCAGAAGTACTTGTTCATCGTGATGGCGGAGGCGGCAACGCTGCTTCCCGTGTAGGGGACCTGTGCCAGCTCAAAGAGCCCCTGAATGCAGCCGTCCTCCCCATACTGGCCGTGGAACACCGGCACAAAAACATCTACCGGCAAGACGAGGCCTGTTGCCTGAACGGTCAGCCCGTTGATGCCCGGCTTGGGGAGAAGCGTGACTTCGGTCAAAGCGGAAAGGGACCCTGGAACGGATGCGTAGAAGGTGCGGTTGAGCAGGGCGTCCCCTGTGTACCAACATCCATTCGGCGCGATGTAGACGGGGGTAATATCGTACAGTGCTGGGTCGACCGCGAGCATGAGCTGTAGCGCCGTGATGACACTTATCTCATGCTCCACTGAGCGCCCACCAAAGAGAACTGCAATCTTTCGCCGCTTCGCCATCTCTGCCACCTAAAAGCGAACTGCTCCCTCCAGTAGGTCCCCGAGGTCGTTCTCAATCAGAACGAGATCGCCGGGCGACTGCCTCTCCGAGAGAGCCGCGAAGCCCTCATCGCGAGTCTCCACCGCCACAATCTGAGCCTTCGGATACTCGGCATCGGCTAGTCCGGCGAGAATTGCCTCGCGGTTTATGCGTCCTACAACTATTACGAGGTCGGCCACGCTGGCGCACATCGTGGCCAGTCGACGATTCTGGGCCTGCTGCTGATCGCCAAGCTCGACCATTCCGGGAGTCATGACGATACGCCGCTTGGCCGGAAGCGCCTGGAGCACTTCAAGCGCTGCAGCGAAACCGGTTGGGTTAGAATTGTAGGCGTCACGCAAGAACGAAACCGAGCCTGCCTTGGAATCGAGAACAAGCCGATTGTCGACTGGAGCGAGGTTCGCCAAGCACGCCACGGCGTATGCGGGCTCGGCGCCGAGTGCGCACGCCATCGTGAATGCGCCGAGGGCATTTGAGAGAGCTGGGCGACCAAGCAGTGGCGTCCTGCCAGGGAAGGAACGACCGCCCCAGTGAATAAGGAAGGAGGTACCCTGGGCGCTAAAGGCGATGTCGCTCGCGTAGCAATCGAGCGGTCCGGCTGACTGGTCGAGCCCGTACAGCAGCGTCTTCCCGCTGGCGTGCTCAACGGCCATGCGCCGGGCGTTAGGGCTATCTCCGTTGCACACCAGAATTCCGTCCGGAGGGAGAGCCTGGGCGATCTCCGATTTTGCGACGTACACGTTCTCAGGACTTCCGAACCTCTCTAGGTGCATAATCCCAACTGCTGTCACGAGCGCAGCTTTAGGTGGTGTGAAGTCGCATAGCCGTTTAATGGAGCCGCGGTTGTAGGCCCCCATCTCGATCACCGCGAAGCGGTGCACCGGAGAGAGCGCCTCTCGAATGGTGCGCGTGATTCCCATCACCGTGTTTATGCTCTTCTTGGGCCAGAAGGTGGGACCTACGCACTGGGTCAGGAGGTCACCGAGGGCGGCTTTTGCGCCGGTCTTGCCGTAGCTTCCAGTAATCCCGATAACGAAAGGGTCTACCTCCCTCAAGATTCGCTTCGCATCCGCGTAGAAACGGTCCTGCAACGCCTTCTCAGCCGGCCAGAGCAGCTTGTTCGCCACAACCAAGAGCGCCCCTGGGGCCTGCGCCATGCAGATTCCCCAAAGGGCGAAGTAGGCGAGGTCTCGCTCTCCGCCGCCGCAGCACTTAAGCAGCAGCACAACCGGCCCCGTTGCGAGCAGCGCAAAGAGTCCGAAAGAAACCAGAACGATCTTGCTCGCGCGCTGCGTCATGTTGAGCTTAAGCTTGCCGCTTCGGCGCGGGTCTTCTTCGGCTATGCGTACTACGATCGAGAGGCCGAGGGTTGCTAGGGCGGCGATGACAAGAGTCGTCCAGCCTCCCGGAAGAATCAGCGAGAGCAGCCCGGCCAGCGCCAAGATCGCGGTGCCGCGAGTATCGATGGCGCGCTTCTCCTTGATCCAAGCCAGGAAGCGCGATGATGAGTACTCCTCCTGCTGAAAGTACCGCAAGAAAGAGAGTGTTCTGCAGTAGCCGAACTCGAGCAGACCGAGAAGCAGTATGCCAAGTGAAAGATTATGGAGCATTAATCCCCCGTTCCGCGAGGAACCGCTCGATGTGGCCGCACAGCAGGTGCGATCCTACGTCGGCAAAGGGCTCGTGGCCTTTGTGCGGGAAGATGAAGAGATCTGAGCCAGCGATGAGCCGGTTGTAATTCCGTGCCAGGCTTGGGGGGGTCTCTCGGTCATCCTCGCCCCACAGCAGGAGCGTCGGGGCAGTTATGGTGCCCGCCTGTTGAGCGAGGTCCTCATTAACGGTTTTTACCAGGGTCTTGCGCAGGTCGCCGGCTGCATTGTAGTCGCGTGAGCCAAACCTAGGCGCCAGGTAGTGCGCGAAGAGCCTTGTGCCAAAGAGGCCATCGATCCGTTTTGCGATTGAGACGGCGACCTTGATTAACCTCGAACGGAGCCGCTGACCAAAGGAACGCTCCACGGTGAGACCGTGGCTCCCTACGAGCACGAGCCCCTGGACCAAACCTGGGTAGCGGGCTGCAAGCCGAACGGATATCCGTCCACCGAAGGAGTGCCCAAAAAGGACGCACCGGGAGATCCCGGCTGTATCAAGCCACGCCTTAACCCTCTGGGCGTACTCTTCCGTAGACCAGCCACCCCCGTCGTTAGAGGCGCCTTGCGGCAGGGGGGAGGAGCCGAAGCCTGGCAGGTCGACGAGGACTATCTGACACGAGCTCGATAGAAGCTCGCCGAGGGGACGCAAAGCCTCAAGAGAGCGCCCCCAGCCGTGCAGCATAACGACCGTCGGCCCGCTCGACCCGAGCCGGACTACGTTCAGCGGCGGGCTTTCAGGCTGATGCTCGGCGGCGGTTAAATTCATCGTCCAATAGTGGACGAAGGAGGGTGGGGAAACAAGCCAGAGATGGGCCTCCGCAACCTGGATAGCCTCCTTTTTTCGTCGCCGTGTATCGCGCGCAGTTCGGCACTTTCCGACTGTTGAAAGAAGCCGGCTTGTCGCATACTGAGACGATGGATTACGCCCCATCGATTCATCCGGCGCGCTCCCACCAGCTTCGAGCCCCTTCGGCTGTTGATCTGGTCCTGGTTGCTGCCGTCCTGCTGCTGGTCGGTTTCGGTCTCGTAATGGTCTACTCGACCACTGGCATCATCTCTCAGGAGAAGCTCGGGGATGCGATGTTCTACGCCAAGCGTCAGACGCTCTCGGCGCTGCTTGGCTTGGGCTTGATGGTTGTTTGCATGCGGGTGCCGTTAGGATTCCTGCGCCGTATCTCGCCCTACCTGTTCGGGCTCTCGATTTTTATGCTGCTCCTGCCGCTAGCCCCCGGGATCGCGGATAGGGCGGGCGGCGCCTCTCGTTGGGTTAAGCTCGGGCCCGTGCGCTTCCAGCCAGCCGAGTTCGTGAAGGTTTTTATGGTGGTCTTTATGGCCGGCTTCTTCGCCCGTCATGAGACGCGTCTGCGCAACTTCGTCGATGGTATCGTGAAGCCGTTCGGGCTCGTCTGCGGCGCTGCGGCGCTGCTGCTGCTGCAGCCTGACTTCGGATCTTCGGCGGTAATCGTTGTTGTGGTGCTCTGCATGGCGCTCGCAAGCGGCGTGCGGCTGGCGCACATGGGCCTCTGCACTGTTGTTGTGATGATTCTGGCCGGCATCCTCGTTGCCATCTCTCCGTACCGCATGATGCGCGTCGTGAGCTTCCTCTCGCCATTCGCGGATGCCTCGGGAAAAGGGTATCAGCTCATTCAGTCCCTGATCGCTGTCGGGACAGGGCAGATCTCTGGAGTTGGGCTAGGCGGCAGCCAACAGAAGCTATTCTTCCTGCCGGCAGCACACACAGACTTTATCTTCGCCGTAATATCGGAGGAGCTCGGTTTTGTTGGCGGGGTGGCGATTATTTTCGGCTTCTTGGTCGTCATGTGGAGAGGGTTTCTTCTGGCCAAGAGTGTCAGGCACGACACGTTCCTCTTTGCGCTCGCTACGGGACTAACGATGATGATCGTTGCTCCAGCGCTGCTTAATGTAGGCGTGGTGATCGGATTACTGCCGACCAAGGGCATGGTGCTGCCGCTCGTTGGATACGGCGGGTCGAGCCTCATGGCTTGCTTGGCGGTCGTTGGGCTTCTGCTCGGCATCCGGCGCGAGGCCGGAGATCCCCCGGTCGGACAGCCGTAGAGTCGGCGAGGGGAGAGGAAAGGCAGTCGCATGTCGCACCCGCAGCCAGATTCAGGTCCCGAGAGCGCTCGGGGAGTGTCCGCGGACGCGCTGCGCGTGTTGATAGCTGCTTCCGGCACCGGCGGGCACCTAATCCCAGCCCTCCATATCGCTCGGGCGCTCAAAGCTGCGGCTCCCGGCGCAGTCATAGAGTTTATTGGCGCTGGAAGACCCCTTGAGGAGAAGCTGATAGACGGCAGTGGCTACCAGCGCCACGTGGTGGCCTCGGCTGGGGTTAAGCGTCGCAGCATAGTCGGGCTAATCCAGTTCGTCGCAAGGCTCCCGGTAGGGGTCCTCCAGACACTAAGGCTCTTTAGGCACTTTAGGCCTGACGTGGTAGTGGGGGTAGGAGGCTACGTTTCTGTGTTGCCGGTCGCGCTTGCTCGCCTAAAGGGGATCCCCACATGGGCGCATGAGGCCGAGCTTCATCCAGGGCTGGCCAACAAGACGCTCGGTTACTTTGCTGACCGAATGTCGATCTCTTTCGCGAACACGCGGCTGAAAGGCCGGGTAAAGACCGAGTTTACCGGCCACCCCGTCCGTCCAGAGCTGGCTGGGGTTGAAAGGTTTGAAGTGCGAGCAGGCGCTCCATCGAAGCTCCTAGTGCTTGGGGGCTCGCAAGGCGCGCGCGGTCTCGACCAGGCAGTTCAAGAGATCGCGCCACTTTTGGCAGAGCGAGGGGTTCAGGTCGTTCACCAGTGCCGCGCGGAGTCCCTTGATCTCGTTGCGAACGGCTATCGGGCAGTCAACGTCTCAGCCTCGGTCGTGCCGTTCATAGACGATATGGGCGGCGCCTACGACTGGAGCGACGTTATAATCTCTCGGGCTGGAGCGAGCTCCGTGGCAGAGATCTCGTGCGTTAATCGCCCAACTATCTTTGTCCCGTATCCGTTTCAGCAGGGAACACACCAGACCGACAATGCCCGCGAGCTTGAAAAGCAGGGGAAGGCAGTTATCGTTGAGGAGACCCAACCGGAGTTCGGCAAGCGGCTTCTAGCAGCTCTAGAAAGGCTCCTCGACCCAGCAATCTTCGTTGCGATGAAGCGTGCCCCCTCTGACCCACGTGGAATTGGTGCCGCCGAGCGTATCGCCCAGGGAATACTGTCGATCCGCCGGCGTTCTTGAGCCCTCTAGGCGGGTGTGCTAGAAGCCCGGCGTGGGTAAGGGCATTCTCAAGCGAATATCGATCTTTGTGGCCTTCTGCGTCCTGGCTTTAGGCATTTGGGCGAACCGCACGGGAAAGTTC
>CANLJX010000072.1 GCA_947491545.1 Deltaproteobacteria bacterium | reverse complement strand
GAACGACCCCCTAAAGACGTGTGGGAAGTGGAATCCGATGTGCGTGAAGAAGTCTCGCCAGTACAGCTCTCTGATCAGGGTGTGGCCTGGACCGAACGCTGAGGCTACCGCGTGGTAAGACTCCCGCATTGATACGGTTCCGAACTTGTGGTGAGAGGCCAGGAGGGTAGTGCCGCGAACAGCTGGCAGGTTGCGCTGCTCTTCGTACTCTCGGAAGTTCTTGATCGACGAGAGGACTGCGAGTCCGAGCGAGCGCCCACCGATGCTGAGACGATGTGGTGCTGACTCCTCAGGCCAGAAATCGCGTGGCGAGACTGTCTTGCCGGCATGGTCTGAAGCGGGGGAAAGCTTGCCCCCTGAATCGCCAGCTGGCTTCTGCACTGGCAGCTTCGAAGCCTTCCTGAAAAACGGCGTGTACACTGTGTAGGGCCTACCGTCGTCTTTTGCGAAGGTCTCCGGCTCAACCAGCAGCGCATCGCCGAAGGAGTTGCACGCGATGTTGAGGCGCTTGCATGTGTTGGCGATCGCCTCGTCGCGAGCCCGGCTGAAGGGGGTGTAGTCGCGGTTGAAAAACACTGCGTCGATACTGAGGTCTCTGACGAGCTTCTCGAGCACGGCTTCCTGTCCACCGTGCAGCACGAGCAGCCTTCCGCCGCGACGCTCAATGTCTTTAGCCAGCTCTTCCAGGCTCTCAATCATGAAAGCCAATCCGTTTGCGGAACGATAGGGGTGGAGCTTCACCTGGGCGTCGTTAAAGACAAAGCAGGTGACGACTTCGCTGGAAGCCTCAAGTGCCGCGCGTAGGGCTGTATTGTCTTGTACCCGCAGGTCGCGCCGGAAAATGTGAAGGGCCCGTGTGTGCTTGCTCATGCCGTTACAGTTTCTCCAGGTTCTTTAGGTGCTTGGCAGCCTGCTCTTGAAGCTCCTTTACCTCGCTTGTGGCCATCTTGTCGAGCAGCCGGTACCCCATGCCGATGCGGGGATTTGACTCGAGCTTCTTGCGGTGCGTCAGCAGGAAGTTCCAGTAGAGGCTGTTGAAGGGGCACGAGTCCTGTCCGGTGCGCTGCTTGGCGTTGTACGCGCAGCCCGAGCAGTAGTTCGACATCTTTCCGATGTAGTTGGCACTGGCGATGTACGGCTTCGTGCCGACGATGCCGCCATCGGCGAACTGGCTCATGCCGCGGGTGTTGGGAAGCTGCACCCACTCAAGGGCATCGGCGTACACTCCGAGGTACCATGCGTCAACCTCGTCGGGATCGATTCCTGCCAACAGCGTGAAGTTCCCGGTGACCATCAGCCGCTGAATGTGGTGAGCGTAGGCATCATCGAGCGACTGCCGCACAGCTTGCCGCACACAGTTCATCTGGGTGTCGCCGTCCCAGAAGTAGTGGGGCAGGGGGCGCTTGGCCCCGAAGAAGTTCAGGCTCTTGTACGTGGGCATGTGTGCCCAGTACACCCCCCGCATGAACTCCCTCCAGCCGGCGATCTGGCGGACGAAGCCCTCAATCTGCTCGATTGAGATGGCTCCTCGACTGGCTCTCCAGGCCTCTACAGCAGCATCTATGACCTCTTTGGGGGAGATTAGCTTTACGTTCATCGAAAAGGAGAGCTTTGAATGAAAGAGGAGGCGATGGTCAGTGTGCATCGCGTCTTGGTAGGTGCCAAACGAGGGAAGAAGCTTCTGGCAGAAGTGCTTTAACAGCTTGAGAGAGTCTGCTCGCGTCACTGGCCAGGTGAAGCATTCAGCGCTTATCGCCCCAAAAGTTTGCACCTTGTTGCTCTTGAGCAGGGCTACGATTTCGCTGGCATCACGCACGAACTCCAGCGCTTCAGGCGGCCGGACAGAATCCGGAAGCTTCTTGCGGTTCTCGCTGTCGAAGTTCCAACGCCCACCGATCGGCTTGCCGTCGTCAAGCAGGATGTCGTGCGTCCTGCGCACTTCACGGTAGAAGTTCTCCATCACGTAGCGCTTCTTGCCCTTAAAGACAGAGAGAAAGAAGTCCCGGTCTACCAAGAAGTGATCGGAATCGCAGATTGAGGCTGGGATCTTAAGGGCAGCGCACAGCTCCTTGAGTGACTCTTCCACGCGGTACTCATCCGCGTGCTGGCACTCGAACGCTGAGTAGCGCCCGGATTCAGCGAGTCCCCTGATGTTCTTCGAGAATGAGTGCAGGTTCTCTGGAGCATCGAGCGAGATGTAGCGAACAGCGAACCCTTTCCGGCGCAGCTCCTCGGCGAAAGCGCGCATGGCAAGAAAGAAGGCGACTACTTTCTGGATGTGGTGACGGACGTAGGTGGCTTCTTCGTGCACCTCCATCAGCACGTATTCCGCCGTAGCCTTTGGCTCCGAGAACCATGGATGGTTTATGTCTAGCTGGTCTCCCAGAATTAGGCGCAGTCGCGGCTTCGGCATGTGGGGTCTCAAGCTCCTCGTCCGGTGCGGCGGCACCGTTCGCTGCAGTAGATAACCTGCTCCCAGGTTCGGCGCCACTTCTTGCGCCATGAGAACGGCAGCTTGCAGACAGGGCACACTTTCGTCGGAAGGGACTGCTTGAATCCTTTGAGGGGCTGTTCCGTTTTTGCCATCGGTGCGCTTACTTCTAGCATGCTGCAGGGCTTATCCCCACAAGGAGATGACAGCAACGCCTGCGAACATGAGAGAAGCGCCGATGAGCCGACCGCGCAAGCTATCCTCCCCGAACATCAGCCTGCCGACTAGCAGCGAGAAGAAGATATTCGAGCGTTTGAGGCATATAACGTACAGGGCATGAGTCGAAGAGAGGGCCAGGAGGTAGGGGCCAAATGAGCACGCATTCGCCATGCCTATCAGAGGAAGTGTTCGCCAGCCCATCGGCGTCATCCCTTTAAGCCCCTTTTTGTAGATGACCACCGGCACAAAGAGAATAGCTATCGCGAACAGCTCTGAGGCTGCCCAGAACGGGAGCCCGAACTTGCGCACAGCGTTGAGATCGATTGCTGCCGAGAAGCTCCAGAACACAGAGAGCAGCAGCATCATTCGCACCCCAGGCTCCCTTGCAAGAGAAACGACCGGGGCGAGCAAGCCGCGACGAATATCAGAGATATTGAGCAGGTAACATCCGGCGGTAACCAGCACCGTCCCCAAGATCGCGTGACTGGAGGGTGCGTGGCCATTCATCATTGGTCCTATGACCAGCAAAAATACCGGTGAGAAAGCAGTCATCGGAACACACAGTGAGAGTTCTGAGCGGGAGAGCGAGTACACCACGCCAAGGCTGCCAAGAACGTGCGCTGCTCCGATGCCGATCGCAAGAAGCCAGAACTCAAGTGGCAGCTCACTGGGTGCGGAGAGGAGGAGCACTGGCAGAAAGAAGGGCAGGGCAAAAAGCGAGTATGACCAGGAGATCATGACGTGCGGAATAGTCCCGCTGCTGCGCTTGGAGATGGCGTCTCGGGTAGCGTCACTTAATCCAGAGAACAGAGAGAGGAGGATCCACATTAGGCTCTCAAGTGTACGCGAGCGCGCTGAGCGGTGAAAGAAGTTAAAAGGGGATGGAGTTGCCTGACGATCGTCTTCCTCCTCCTCCTCCTCCTGCACCTGCACTGCATTCCGCGTCATCATCCTGATGTCCCAGCACGTACATAGAGGGCAATCCGCGGGGTTAGTTGATTATGAGCAGGAGTGTATGCAGATGCAGGAGAAAGACGAGGATTAGGATTAAGAGGGGCGTCGCCGCAATATGCTTTAAAACGACGCATGTTTTCTGCAGACATACCCGGCGGTTGCTCTCCTTTTCCTTCTCTTGCACCTGCACCTGCACTGCATTTCTCGTCATCATCCTGATGTCTCAGCACGCACATAGAGGGCAATCCGCGGGGGTTTGTTGATTATGAGCAGGAGGTGGTGCAGGTGCAGGAGAAAGAGGAGGATTAGGATCAAGAGGGGGGTGGCCTCGCCGTAGGGGGCTGAGAGCGGGGCACCTTTCCACCCTGCAACGATGGTGTAGAATTTTAGGATGACACGCGAGCCGCTACTCACAGTCTCTCCCGCGGGACTCTACTGCCCCAAAGCGGGAGTGTACCTCGACCCTTGGCAGCCCGTTGAGCGCGCGCTCATAACGCATGCGCACTCTGACCATGCGCGTCCGGGATCAAAGAGCTACCTGTGCCACCACACGACGGTGCCCCTGCTTCACGCCCGGCTCGGCACATCTTCGGGCCAGGTGCAGGGTGTTCAGTACGGAGAAGAGACAGCCATCAACGGTGTCCGGTTCTCATTCTTCCCTGCTGGGCACGTTCCGGGCTCAGCGCAGATACTAGCTGAATCGGATGGGGAGCGATGGGTCTTCAGTGGCGACTACAAAACTGAGGATGATGGAGTTTCCGTGCCCTTCGAAGCTGTTCGGTGCGACGTCTTCATCTCCGAGTGCACGTTCGGCCTGCCGGTCTTTGCATGGCGACCCCAGACAGAGGTTTTTGCTGAGCTGCATGATTGGTGGAAGAGAAACCAGTCTCAAGGGGCGAATTCAGTAGTAAGTGCGTACGCTCTGGGGAAGGCGCAGCGTCTGTTGGGGCATATCGATAGGGCCGGCGGCCGCGTTCTGGTTCATTCCGCAGTGTGGGCCATGTGCGAGGCTCTGGGCTTCGACATGTCGGGTCTTGAGCGTGCCTCTGCGGAGACTCGGGCCGAAGGAGCGCTCGTAGTCGTTCCGCCAGCGGTGCTTGGTGGCTCCTGGCTCAATCGTCTTGCGCCTTATTCGCTAGCGGCGCTCTCCGGCTGGATGGCGATTCGAGGAATGCGCCGGCGGCGCGGTATTGAGAAGGGCTTCGTGCTCTCCGATCACGCTGACTTTAAGGGCCTTACGAGCGCTATCCGAGCGACGGGTGCGAGTCGGGTCTTGCTCACTCACGGATATACGGCACCCTTCGCAAAGTGGCTGACGGAGCAGGGAGTAGACGCGAGTGAGCTAGGGACGTCCTACGGCACAGACGACGGAGAGGAGCAGTGATGAGCTTTGCTGAACTCTACCACGCTCTGAGCGACACTTCGAGCACATCCGAGAAGGTGCGGCTTCTCTCAGAGCACTTCCGCACGGCTGCGCCGGCGGATCTGGCTGCAGCCGTGTACGTGCTGCGAGGAGGAAAAGTTGAGCGCGCACTCTCTTCCAAGCAGCTTCGAGAGCTGTGCGCGGAAGTTTCGGGGCTCCCTCTCTGGCTAATCGATGAGTCTTACCAGATCGTAGGCGATCTTGCGGAGACCATTGCCAAGCTGGTCACGGGGGGCGAGAGCACGGAGAGCAATTCGTTAGCGCGCTGGACGGAGATGCTGCAGCCGCTTCGGCAACTTCCGCTCGATGAACGGAAGCGAGAGGTCGCGCAGGCGTGGCGACAGATGCTGGAGCACGAGAGGCTCGTTTTCAACAAGCTCCTTACGGGAGGGTTGCGGATCGGAGTGTCGCGCGGTCTCGTGAACAAAGCTTTGGCGGCAGCAGTGGGCGTTGAGGAGTCGCTTATTGCGCAGCGGCTGCTCTCCAATCGCGATCCGGCTACAATGAGCCTTGAGCGTTTAAGAGAGCCGCTGCACTCAGAGAGCGATCTCTCGCCGTACCCCTTCTGCTTGGCGCACCCGATTGAAGGGGGCCCAGCAGCCTTGGGGAGCCCCGAGGAGTGGCTCGCCGAGTGGAAGTGGGACGGTATTCGCGCACAGATAGTAAAGCGCGCAGGGGCGGTGGCTATCTGGTCGCGGGGCGAGGAGCTTGTCTCTGAGAGCTTCCCGGAGCTTGTCGAACTTGCGCGCTGCCTCCCTGATGGGACGGTGCTCGACGGAGAGATAGTAGCGCTTCGTGGTGGCGAGGCGGCTGATTTCGCGCTCCTCCAGCAGCGCCTTAACCGCAAGCGCCTCTCCGCTGCGCTGCTCGCCTCGATACCGGTTGGATTCATCGCCTACGACATCCTCGAATGTGCCTCGGCTGACCAGCGTGAGGCGCCGCTTGGCGAGAGGCGGCAGCGGCTGCAAGAGATCGTCTGCAAGCTGTCAGCAGCGAATAGGGCACTGCGTCTCTCGGAGGCTGTGCCGTTTTCGAGTTGGCAGCACCTCGACGAGCTGCGGCAGGCGGCTCGGGAACGGGGAGCTGAAGGGGTGATGATTAAGGCGCTCGGTTCCCCCTACGGTGTCGGGCGGAAGCGGGGCGCATGGTGGAAGTGGAAAGCCAATCCGCTCACCGTTGACGGGGTCCTCGTGTACGCTCAGCGTGGCCACGGCAGGAGAGCCGGATTGTATTCGGACTACACATTCGCGGTATGGCGAGACGGCGACCTAGTGCCATTCGCTAAAGCATACTCAGGACTAACTGACGCAGAGATTCGAGAGGTAGACGCCTTTGTAAAGCGTCATACGAGAGAGAAGTTTGGTTCGGTCAGAACTGTGGAGCCGCGGCTTGTGTTCGAAATAGCTTTTGAGGGGATTCAGCCCTCGCGCCGCCACAAGGCCGGAGTGGCTGTGCGCTTTCCAAGAATTCTTCGGTGGCGCAGGGATAAGCCTGCGGAGGAGGCAGATTCTGTCGTATCGCTGCTGGCGCTTGCGAGTTCCGTCAGGGCTAGCGGGCGCGAGCAGACGTAAAGCCGCTGCTATTGCGATACGGCGCGTAGGACGCCAGGCCTAAAGAGCAGAATGCCCAGCACTCGCAGCGCTGTCGCGATATGCGCTGTAAAACACGAACAAGCAGTAGAAGTTGATCAAGATGCTGGCAACAGTGATGGCTATCTGCCCGATGACGGGAATGAGGCCGATGGTGAACGACAATACGAAGCTGATGAAAACGTAAGCAATCGCCGCGCCGATCATCACGATCGACATTGCTAGCCAACGCTTCCAGTCTCTCGTCGTGAGGGACCAGCCCCGCGAAAGCGCAGCGCTTACTCCCGAGCTGGGCGAATCGAATAGCGCGAAGGCAGAGCATGCGCAGAATACAAGCCAGAAGAAGTATATTGGGTAAGCGGGAAGACCGAGCAGGAAGAACAGGACGGCGCACACTATGCCGGCTAGTACGCTCACCAGCGCCCCGATAAAGAGCTGCAGGAAGCCGAGTCCGAGGAAGCTCCACAGAGATGATTCATATGCATACAGCGAGCCAAATGAGAATGTCTGGGCCGGATTCGCGCAGGCGCGAGCCGTGAAGCGCACCGAGCAGAAGCCAAAGTATGCCGCGAAAGGCAGTATGGCGATCAAGAATAGCCCAAGCCCGAGGATTACCGACATAATGACTGCGACGGCGGCAGTGTCTTCATCTGCAGTGCCGCTAGCAGCGCCCATGCCAGCCGCAATTGACCCGCCGAGAATCACGAGGGCCAAAACGGAGCAGATGAGAGCGAAGGGGACGGCGAGCAAGAGACAGCTCCCAATCCGTGGCTTTATGTTGCTGAAAGCTGTCTTGAAGTTTTCGACAGAAGCAGAAAACGCATCACCAAAAGAGATCGGAGAAGAAGACATGGAACTCCCTCGAAAGGTTAATAGCCTGAGGCTCCAACAGCCTGCTCTGTCCTATCAGATCGCTTGATTGGTAGAAACCTTCATTTTAGCGCCCATTTTCTATTGGGGGGCTGGATCCAAGTCTCCGGAGACCTTCGCCTCACTCAGGTACCCAAGCGAACGAAGTTCCTGAATCTGGTTCGATGAAAGGGGAGAGGCCGAGCCTCCGTTCTGGGGCAGAAAGTGCGCGAGCTCTCTGGTAGACGCAGCAAGCTCTGCTCTAAAACGGGCAACGAGCGGAGCCTCAGCAGCCAAGTTGGTACGTTCCTCTGGGTCGGCGGAGAGGTTAAAAAGCCCCTCCCACTTTTCGTTCCGGTTGACGATAAATTTAAGTGGTTCCTGGAGGATGGCGTCCAGGTTGCGAGCCGGTTTTTCGCTATTGTCCCCAACTTCGGCGTAAAGCCAGCGGGGCCTGCCGGAGGGCTCAGAGAATAGCGACTCGCCGAAAAACTTTCGGCTGCTTGTGGTTTCTTTCACGTCCACCAAGGTCGGCACGATGTCCATGGCAGAGACCCAACGGGCCACAACAGCGGGCTTCAGCTTCTTCGGTGCCCAGATCATGAGGGGGACACGAATAACCTCGTCGTACATCGAGTGCCCATGCCACATCGCGCCGTGCTCGTGGAACTCCTCTCCGTGGTCGGCGACGACTATTACAATAGTGTTGTCGGCATACGGGGATGCCTTGATCGCCTGGAAGATGTGGTCGACATGCCGCTCGGTGAAAGATACCTCCTCAAGGTGCAGGTCGCGCAAAAAAGAGAAATCATTCTCTTGGTAAGTCCGGTAGCTGCTGTCAATCTGGGTGAACGGTGTTGTGTCTCGCAGGGGGCCCTTGTACCACGAGGAGCGATCCAGGTCAGGGTGGTGCAGGTAGAAAAAGTGCGGATCGAAGAAGTGCGCCAAGAGGAAGAAGTGCTCACTGCTCTTTCGAGGGGCTCGCTCCTGGATGAACGATGCGGCTGACTTTGCGACCGCTGGAGAGGAGATAATCACATTCGATTCGGTTCCTCCGTCAATTAGCTCCAGCCGCGAAAACCCTTGCTTAAAAGTGGTGGCCTGCGAGAGGAGCCAGTGACTGACGAACCCCACAGTCTCGTACCCATGAAGGCTGAGCATCTGCCCGAGCGTCACGACGCCAGGGTTGTACCACGAGGTGAACTCTCGGACGCCGTGCACTTTCGGGTGGTAGCCGGTGAGGATGGAAGCTACGGCAGGCCGCGTCCAAGGAGCCGCCGCGTAGGCTTTCGTGAAGACAACGCCCTCTTTCGCGTAGCGCGAGAGGAGGGGCGCGCTTTTCGGGTCGAGCAGGTCAAGGCTTTTGCCGGGTGTGGTGTCGAAGACCACCAGCACGACGTTCATCCCCTGTGCCAGCTCTGAGAGATCGTACCCGGTGGCAGAGCTCGATGGTCCGACAGCCCGTTGAATCAGGTTGTGCCCGCTCATCACAAGCGCGGCTGTTGCAGCGAGAGCAAATAAAAGCCTTGATGGTCGAAATGACACGACCAGAGTGTAGGAGCTGTAAGTTGCCTGTGTCAAAGGCGCAAATAGGGACTCAGCCGTCATTACGGCGTTGGGGCAAGCCGGAAGCCGTCCTGCTTGCCGCCATTTTTGGACGTGCCAGAGGCGCTTGAGGCGAAAAATTGGGCGAGCCGTGCCTAAAAACGCCCCCCAGATTCGAAACGGAGGGAGTTTTCCGCTATGCTCCGCAGGGTGGTTGTTTTCGTGAAAGGTCCCAGTGCTGCAAGTAAGCAATATCGAAAAACAGTTCGGCGATCGCGTGCTCTTTTCAGGAGCAACACTCACCGTTGGCTCAGGTGAGCGCGTAGCATTGTTTGGGCGAAACGGCTCCGGCAAGTCGACGCTGCTCAAGATCATCGCCGGAGAAGACACCCCCGATGACGGCGATGTGAGCGTGCCCAAGGGATACCGCATCGGTTACCTAAAGCAGCACCTCTCCTTCTCCGCTCCGAGCGTCCTTGAGGAGGCCTGCCTCGCGCTGCGTGGGGACCCGGTTGCAGAGCAGTACAAGGCCGAGATAGTGCTCAACGGACTAGGCTTCTCCGATGCCGAGCTGGCACTTTCACCGACAGCCCTCTCCGGAGGCTTCCAGATCCGCATCAACCTCGCCAAGCTGATTCTCGACGAGCCTAACCTGCTCCTTCTCGACGAGCCTACCAACTACCTCGACATCGTTTCGCTGCGCTGGCTTGAGCGCTATCTCCGAGAGTGGCCGGGAGAGATGATCGTTATCTCGCACGATCGCACGTTCTGTGACGCCGTGAGCACTCACTCAGCGCTTCTCTACCGAGGCGGCTTCCGCAAGATTGAGGGCGACTCGATGAAGCTCTTTGAGCGCATCGCAGAGGACGAAGCTCTTTACGAGCGCACGAGGGTCAACCGCGAGAAAGAGATTAAGCGGATGGAGTCCTTCATCAACCGCTTTAAGGCGAAGGCGAGCAAAGCAACAGTTGTGCAGTCACGGGTTAAGGCGCTTGCAAAGATCGAGCGGCTCGATGAGCTTTCGAGTGAGGCAACGATCGACTTTTCGTTCGTGCACAAGCCGTTCCCCGGCAGGTTCCCGATAGAAGCAAAAGAGATCTCGTTCGGATTTGACGGGATGGCTAAGCCGCTCGTCAACGGGCTTACCTTCGCTCTCAAGCGAGACGACCGCGTTGCAGTTATAGGCAAGAATGGGCGGGGGAAGTCTACGCTCCTTAAGCTCCTGGTGGGGGAGCTTCAGCCAAAAAACGGCGAGATAGCGGTTAGCCCCAACACGGCCATGTCGTTCTTCGCCCAGACGAACACCAACCGGCTTAACCTCTCAAGCACGATCGAGTCAGAGATTCAGCAGGTAAACGAGAAGCTCAGCCGGACGGCGGTGCGCGCTATCTGCGGCTGTATGATGTTTGAGGGCGACGATGCCCTAAAGAAGATCTCCGTGCTGTCGGGAGGAGAGCGCAGCCGCGTGCTGCTCGGGAAGATCTTGGCGACGCCCAGCAACATGCTCCTGCTCGATGAGCCCACGAACCACCTCGATGTTGAGTCAGTGATGTCGCTCACAGACGCGCTTGAAGAGTTTGATGGAGCCGTTGTCATCGTTACCCACAACGAGGACATCTTGCGCCGAGTGGCTCAGCGGCTGATCGTATTCCAGGGAGATCAGCCGTTTCTTTTTGAGGGAACGTACGACGAGTTCCTCGACAGCATCGGCTGGGAAGAAGAAGCTGACCTCGTTCCGCGAGGAAAGAAGAAGTCAAAGCCATCAGCCGCCAAGGGGCGAGAGCAGAAGCGCGAAAAAGCAGAAGTGCTCCAAGAGCGCTCGCGCCAGCTCACGCCGCTCAAGGAGCAAGTTGCAAGCCTTGAGAAGGGGATCGCCGGCCTTGAGAAGCAGGTCGCCGCAGCGCACGAGAGCCTCGCAAAGGCTTCCTCGTCTGGCGATGCTGCGGGAATCAAGTCTGCATCGCAGGAGCTTGCCCGGGCAGAGAAGGAGCTCGCGGAGCAGCTCTCCTCCTGGGAGGATTCGGTCCGGAAGGCTGAAGAAGTTGAGAAGCTCTTCGGTGAGCAGCTTGCTGCTTTTGAGGAGTAGGGAGGCTTGAGGGGGCCTACGCTCCTTGCCGGGTTTGTTAACAAAGAGAGCAGCGAGAGCGGTGAGTTGGACTCTCCCAGCTGGCGTCTTCAGCTCTCTCTGCCCTCGCCGAACTCTTTGTGAAACACCCTCCCAACTCAATCATCACCCGCCCCGGTTGCCGTCAAAAATTGAGCTTCTTCTGCGAATATGCGCCGTGATAGAAGGGAGTGGCCTCAAACATCATTTCGGCTAGGCTATGAAAACTTCTCCCAACACGCCGCGTCGCTTCCTCTTCGTGCTCACGCTCATGACGTCTGTGCTCGCCTGCGGGCCAGGACCGATCACTGTTTCGCAGCTTCAAATGCGGCTCGATGATCGGGGGCCAGTTGTGCTCGGAGATGGCAATGAGGACCTTCCTGCCGACGCCTTCCTGAAAGAGCAGCGCGCTGAAAGCGCTACGCTTTCAGATTTCATCAACAAGCACGGTGAGCCTTCCGCGATTAGCCTCGACAACCGCTTCCTGCGCTCGGCCCGGCTTGCGTTGTATTACCCAAGCGAAAACAAGCGATACCTCTTTACTCGATGGTCGTCAGACTGGGATCTCGCTGGAACAGAGAAGATCCAGGCCAATGATCGAGATGCGATCGCTTCGCAGCTAGCTCAGGAGGGCGGAACCATCGCAGTCCCCAAGACGTCGGCATTACCGCGCCGCGCTGAGCTTGGGAGCGAGCCAATAGCTTCGCCCCCAACCGAAGCAGCGCGCACCTCCGCGTCTCCGGGTGAGCAAGAGCTGCGGGGCCGCCTAAAGCCGCCGCAGGCCGCAGAAGAGGCCCGGCTCGTGAGGCTCCCGAACGGCGACTACCGCCACCGGGTCACCTTCCGCGGCGAGACGCTTAGGCTGCTCGCCGACTGGTACACGGAAGACCCCAAGAATGTCTCCGCAATCGCGAGCGCCAACCGACGCTCGCCAATCAGCCCGCTGCGATTGGGCGAGGAGATTACAATCCCGAAGCGCTTGATGCGTAATGTTCAGGCGTTGCCTGAGGCGGCAGTCTCGTAGCCATCAACACCTTGACATGGGGTGGGAAAAAATCGGCTTTGCTGCTATGATTTGGAAGCCATTTACGGCCATCAAGCTTTATGACCCTACGCAGCGCCCACGAGTACCGAAGCAGCCCACGCCAGATCTCTGTGTACAACACTCTGGCCGGCCGCAAGGAGCAGCTTGACCCGATCGACGCATCTTCTCACTCGCCCGAAGTAAAGATGTACGTGTGCGGGCTCACTCCGCAGGACCAGAGCCACCTCGGCCACGGCCTCAACTCTGCCAGGTTCGACATCGTTCGCCGTTATCTCGCGTACCGCCGCCTCTCTGTGAACTTTGTCCAAAACGTGACGGACATCGACGACAAGATCATCGACAAGGTTCTCAAGACCGGCCAGGACCCGCTCGCTATGACGCGCGGCTACACCGATGAGTTTTATGCTCTCGTGGATCGCATGCACGGCTTGCCAGTTGAGAAGCTCACGCGCGTGACGGAGTTCGTGCCGCAGATCATCGCCTTCATTCAGGCGCTGATCGACAAAGGTTTCGCGTACGTCACTCCAGAGGGCAACGTGTACTTCGAGGTCTCGAAGAAGGGAGACTACGGCAAGCTCTCAAACCAGAACACCTCTATGCTCTACGAGAGCGTGCGCAAGGAGCTTGATAAAGAGAAGCGTTCTCCACTGGACTTTGCGCTGTGGAAGAGGGATGAGAGCACATCGCTGTCGCAGCCCTCGCCGTGGGGCGTCGGCCGCCCCGGCTGGCACATCGAGTGCTCAGCCATGATTCACGAAACGCTCGGAGACCGGATCGATATCCACGGAGGAGGGCTCGACCTGAAGTTCCCCCACCACGAAAATGAGATAGCGCAATCAGAAGCGTTCTCAGGCAACGGCTTTGCGAATGTCTGGATGCACGGCGGACTGCTCAACATCGAGGGGCAGAAGATGTCGAAGTCGCTCAATAACTTCACGACTCTCGTTGATGGCTTGCAGAAGTACGGGCCCGCCCCGTTTCGCTTCGTAGTGGCACGGCATCACTACCGCTCGGGGATAGATTTGAGCGACAAGCTCTTCCGCGACAATCTAAACGCCCTGCTCGACTTCCACCGCCTATTCGCGCGAGTGCCAGAGCGCGATGCTGCGCAGGCTGACACATCGTCGCTGGAGGCCCAGGCCCTGATCGAGTCGTTTGAGGCGGCGATGGACAACGACTTCAACTCACCTGAGGCTCTCGTTGCTCTCGAAAAAGCGCGGGCGGCGATCGCGCAACAGCTAGACTCAGGAAAGGCCACTTCAGAGCAGGTAGCGGGGATGACAAAGCTCGTGGTTGAGCTTGGCCAGATCTTGGGTCTGTTCTTTGACTCGCTTGAGGCGGTGGAGACTCAGGGGCTAGGGCTCGTGGCGAGCATGCTCGGCGTGCCTCCGCTGTCACGAGAAGATATCGCGGCGCTCCTGCGCGAGCGGGCAGAGGCCCGTGCGGCGAAGAACTTCGCGCGCAGCGACGATATCCGAAAAGAAGCCGCGCTCAGGGGCGTTGAGATCCTTGACTCAAAGAGCGGCTCCACCTTCCGGTTCGTATGACCCTTCCAGCGCCTAAGCCGCTCCGTATTGCGCTGCTTGGGACGCGCGGCATCCCAGCTCGTTACGGCGGCTTCGAAACGTTTGCCGAGCAGCTCTCAACTCGCCTCGTGGCGAGTGGGCATCAGGTCACCGTCTACGGGCGTTGCCGGTTCTTCGGTTGCTGGGGCCAACGCGAGAGCTACCGCGGTGTTGATCGTCGTGAAACACCAACTGTGTTTCACAAGTACCTTGAAACGCCGCTGCATGCCCTGACCTCGTTCCTTGACGCGCTCTTCCGGCCGTTCGATGTGCTGCTGGTGTGCAACGCTGCCAATAGCCCCCTTGCGCCGATACTGAAGCTCAGGCGGGCGCCACTTCTGATTAACGTAGATGGCATTGAGCGCAACCGCGCCAAGTGGAACTCGCTGGGGAAGCTCTGGTACCGGCTCGGCGAGCGCTGCTCGGTGTTGCTGGCGACGCGAGTTGTTTCTGATGCAGATGTGATCGCTGACTACTAC
>CANLJX010000071.1 GCA_947491545.1 Deltaproteobacteria bacterium | reverse complement strand
CGCGCTCACGCTGCTTAGGGGCTAGAACGCATCTGCCCTGCACTAAAGCCCAGGGGAGCGAAGGGTAACGTCCCTTTTTTAAACTTCCCTACTGATAGAACTCCCACCCCCGAGCCGGCAGCTCAATATCGCCCTGCTTCGTCTCCCATCCGCCGCCGAGCGCCTTGTAGAGCTGCACGATCGATGCGAGGTAGAGCCGTTGCGCGTCTGAGCGGGCGAGCGAGGATGAGAAGAGCGTGGCTTGGGTGTTTAAGACCTCAAGGAACGAGGCGATGCCGTTGTCGTAACGGGCGCGAGAGAGGACGTCGCCGCTGCTTGCGGCAGCGACCTGCTTGTCGCGCACCTTGTACTCCTCGTTGTAGGTGCGGATCGAGATCATGGCGTCTTCAACTTCGCGCACCGAGGTGAGTACCACCTGCTCGTACGCCTTGAGGACCGCCTCGGCGTTGGCCTCGGCTGCGCTCGTGCGCGACCAGCTCTTTCCGAGGTCGATCAGGGGCCCAAGGAACTGCCCACCGATGCTCCACGTCTTGCCGTCTGCGCTGAAGAGCGTTGAGCTCTCGCCTGAGTTGAGCCCGAGGATACCAAGCACGCTTACCTGGGGGTACTGAAGCGACCGGGCGATGCCGACCTCCATCAGGGCCGAGCGCGCCTGCTCCTCTGCCGCACGCACGTCGGGGCGGCGCTCAAGGAGCATGGCGGGCGCTCCGGCTGGAATGGCAGAGATTGAGAGCGGGTTTGTGTCCGGAGAGGATCTCGGAATGGCGTGTGGCGTGTGCCCGAGGAGCACGCTCATGGCGTTCTCAAGGAGGCGCTGCTTGCGCTGCAGGGCGATGAGAGCTGCAACCGCTTCCTGCTGCTGGACCTGCGTTTGGTTGAGGTCGAGCTTGTTGGTGTAGCCCCCCTTCCACCTCTCATAGATGGTGTTTGTAATCTGGTTGCGGACCTTGATGGTGCGGTCTGCGATGATGATCTGGCGGTCTACATTGAGGAGATCGAGGTAGGTCAACGCCACCTCCGCAACGAGAGTGAGCGTTACAGCGCGGTAGGTCTCATCGGCAGCGAGCATCTCGGCGCGCTTTGACTCAGTGGCGCTCGCGTACCTGCCCCAGATGTCGACCTCAAAGTTAAGGGGTGCAAGGAGCGAGTATTCGTTGAAGATCGGAAATGGAACCGGCGATGCCGGAGCCGTCGCGGTGCGGCTCGCGCCTCCTGCAGCATCGATGCGCGGGAACTGGTCGGGCCGCACGACACCAACTATGGCGCGGGCCTGCTCAACGCGGGCCATGGCGACCTTGAGGTCCCGGTTCTCGTTGAGAGATCCCTGGATCAGGTCAAGGAGCGGCTTGTCGTTGAAGAGCTCCCACCACTTGAGGTTGGCGATCGTCTCCGCAGAGACTGGTGTCTCTCGGTAGTTGTTGTCGGTGATGACAACTGGCCGGCTGAATTCGGGCTTAAAGATACACCCCGTCAGCATGGCAGCGGCTGCCAAGCAGCATCCAATGACACGAATGTGGCGCGCCGGGCTAGCCATGGGCCTCCATCTTGGGTCTCTCGGGGCTCGCACTTTGAGCTTTGCGCTTACGCCCACCAGTCAGGCGCTCAATCACAACGAAGAGGAACGGCACGAGACACACTCCGGCGAGGGTCGCCATGAGCATCCCGCTGAATACCGACATGCCCATGACTTTTCGCCCCTCAGCACCTGCACCACTGGCGATAACGAGCGGCACTACGCCGAGGATGAAAGCGAAAGCGGTCATCAAGATCGGACGGAAGCGAAGCTTAGCCGCATCAAGGGTCGCCTCAATAAGTGGCTCGCCCTCATGCACCTTGGCGCGCGCGAACTCGACGATCAGGATCGCGTTCTTGGCGGCGAGGCCCACAAGCGTGAGGATGCCGATCTGGGCGAAGATGTTGTTGAGGTAGGAGGGGCTCACGAGGCGTGAGAGCCAGATTCCTAGCAAGGCACCGAATACCGCAAATGGGGTTCCAAGCAGAACGCTAAACGGCAGCCCCCAGCTCTCGTACTGCGCTGCGAGGATCAGGAACACGAAGAGCATGCCGAGGAAGAAGACCTTTGCTCCTGAGCCGGCTGCCTTCTCCTCTTGGTACGACATTGCGTTCCAGTCGTACCCCATGTCAGATGGCAGCACCTTGGCAGCAACCTCTTTGAGGGCCTGGAGCGCCTGCGACGAGCTGTAGCCCGGCGCGGGGCCGCCCATCAGCTCAGCAGAGCGGTAGAGGTTAAAACGGTTGGTGAACTCAGGCCCCGAAGTTGGGGAGGTCGACACAAGCGTACCGAGAGAGACCATCTCGCCGTTCCGGTTTCGCACGTAGTAGTCGCTTATGTCTTGCACGCTGTCGCGGTACTCGGCCTCGGCCTGCAGGTACACCTTGTAGAGACGGCCGAAGCGGTTAAAGTCGTTGACGTAGGCGCTCCCAAGGAAGGTGCCGAGCGTGTTATTGACGTCTGCTACAGACACGCCCGATGCGAGCGCCTTCTGCTCATCCACCTGCGCGAAGATCTGCGGCACCGAAGCACGGTAGAGCGTCATGATGCTGCCGATCTCAGGGCGCTTGCGCGCCTCATCGATAAAGATCTGTGCCTGATCGCCGAGGTACTCAGGCGTTCCGCCGCCAATATCCTGCAGCATCATGCTGAAGCCGCCGCCGTTGCCGAGGCCTGGAATGGCCGGCGGACCGAACGCCATTCCGACACCATCCTGGACCTCCCTGGCGAGCCGCGCGTTGATCTGCTTTATGATCCCAAAGGATGAGAGCGCGTGACCTGACCGCTCCTCCCACGGCTTGAGCCAGATAAAGAAGAACGCCGAGTTCGATGAAAACGACTGGGTCAGCATCGAGTAGCCGTTGACCGTCGTGACGCTATCAACCCCCGCGGTCTCTAGGATGATGCGCTCGACATCAGAACTTGTAAGGCTTGTGCGCTGGAGCGACGCAGCGTCTGGGAGCTGCAGGTTCGCAAGGAGGTACCCCTGGTCCTCTTCGGGGATAAACCCAGTCGGTAGGCTCTTACCGAGGAGCACCACGCCGGCGATGATGACGCCGAAAACGATGAAGCCCCTGCTTAGCTTGCGCACCAGGTGACCTGCAACGCCGACGTAAACTCCGGTGGCGCGGTCAAAAATGGAGTTGAACTTCGCGAAGAACTTGCCGAGCACCCCCTTGGTTGGCTCGCTCTTTTTGAGCACCAGTGAACAGAGCGCCGGGGTTAGGGTGAGCGCACCGAGCGCTGAGAAGAGAACGGAGACTGCTATCGTGACGGCGAACTGCTGGTAGAAGATGCCGGTGATGCCCCCCATGAAGACAACTGGCACGAACACGGCGCACAGGATGAGGGCGATCGCGATAACGGGCCCGCCAACCTCCCCCATCGCCTTGTTCGTCGCCTCGCGCGGCGAGAGCCCGTGCTCGATGTGGTGCATGACCGCCTCAACCACCACGATGGCGTCATCGACCACGATGCCGATTGCAAGCACGAGCCCCAAGAGCGAGAGCACGTTAATCGAGAAGCCAAGGAGCGGAAAGACCGCGAAGGTGGCGATGAGCGCCACGGGCACCACGAGGATCGGCACGAGCGTTGCCCGCCAGCTCTGCAAGAAGATAAACACCACGAGCACTACGAGGATGACGGCGTCGCGCAGCGTGGAGACGATCTCGTCGATACCGGCGGTCACGGCCTTCGTGGTGTCGAGCGAGATCACGTAGTCGATGTCGTCCGGGAATCGCTTCTTGAGCTCCTCCATCTCCGAGCGGATGTTCTTCGCAACCTCAAGGGCGTTGGAGCCGGGCACCTGGTAGATGGCGATAACTGCGGCCTGCTCGCTGTTGTATCGGGCCGTGGAGTTGTAGTTCTGGGTTCCCAGCTCAATTCGAGCGACGTCACGGAGCTTAATGATGGTGCCGGTTTTCGGATCTGCGCTCACCACGATGTCGCTAAACTGCTCAGCGGTCTGGAGGCGGTCTGCAGTGCGCACGACGTATGAGAACTCTGTTCCGGGGGGAGATGGCGGACCGCCGATCTGCCCGGCTGGGGCTATCACGTTTTGCGCCTGGATCGCCGCAGTTATGTCGGAGGCGGTGACTCCGAGCTTCGCAATCTGATCTGGCTTGATCCAGACCCGCATCGAGTAGTCGCTGCCGCCGAACTGAGTGACCTGCCCTACCCCGCCTATGCGCGAGAGGGCGTCTACGATGTTGATAGTGGCGTAGTTGTTGAGGAATACGTTGTCGTAGGTGCCGTGCGGGCTGCGCAGCGTCACGAGCAGCAGCGGAAATGAGAGTGACTTCTTTACGGTGACACCGAGCCGCTTCACGGAATCAGGCAGGCTTGGCTGTGCCTGCGACACTCGGTTCTGCACGAGCACGTTCGACATGTCGAGGTTTGAGCCTGTCTCAAACGACACGCGCACCGAGGTCGAGCCGTCGTTGGCGTTAATGCTGCGCATGTAGATCATGCGCTCAACGCCGTTGATCTGCTGCTCAAGCGGAGTAGTGACAGACTGCTCAACCGCAAGGGCGTTGGCGCCTGAGTACGTTGCGCTTACCTGAATCTCTGGTGGTACGACGTTCGGGTACTGGGAAATCGGTAGCCCGCCGAGCGTGACGAGCCCGAAAATCACCAGCACAATCGAGAGCACGATCGCGACCGTCGGGCGCCGAACGAAGATGAAGTCGCGCTTGGTCTCCATGCGAGGCTCTTACTCCGGAAGGTTCACGAGCTTGGGCTTTATCGTCATGCCAGAGCGAAGCCGCTGTATTCCATCTATCGCTATCATCTCATCACCCTGCAGGCCCAGCTCAACAACCTGTTGGTCGCCGGAGAGCGGGCCGACTTCGATGCTGCGCTGCTCGACGACACCGGCGTCATTCACGACGAACACGAAGTAGCGCCCCTGCAGCTCTTTGATGGCGCGCTTGGGCACCAGCACGGCATCCTTGCGCACCTCGGCAACGGTGCGCACCTTTGCGAAAAGTCCGGGCCTCAGGATCTTGCCCGGATTTGGGAACGCGGCTTCGGCCTGAATCGCTCCAGACTGAGCATCGATCTCGCGGTCAAGCTTGACGACCTTGCCGGTTCCGGGGCTGATGCTGCCGTCAGCTAGGATGAGCTGAAGATCTCGTTTTCCCTTTTGGCTTTCGCCGTCGGCGGCGAGGCGCGCGAAGTAGAGGTAGTCCCGCTCGCTCAAGTTAAACTGGACATCGATCGGCTCAAGCTTCGAGACGGTGTTGAGGATGGTGGCATTTGGGGGGCGGCCGACGAACTCACCTACCTTCGCCTTAGTGAAGCCGATCGTTCCGCTCGCTGGAGATGTAATCGTACAGTAGCCGAGTTCAATCTGCTTAGACTCGACGTTAGCCTGGGCTGCCTTGACCGCACCCTCTGCCACGCCCTTCTTGGCGACTGCCAGGTCGAGGTCTCTCTGGCTGACAGCATCGATCTTTGCAAGGGGAACTACACGCCGATAGTCCGCTATCGCCTCTGCGAGGCTCGTCTCCGCCTCTGCCAATTCGCCTTGGGCAGCGGCGAGGTTAGCAATAAATGGCGCGGGGTCGATCTCGTAGAGGAGCTGCCCCTCTTTTACCTCCGTCCCTTCTTCAAAATGCATCCCCACCAGGGTGCCGTCTACGCGCGCGCGAACGGCAGCATCGATCGATCCAACCGTTCTTCCGACGAACTCTCTGCTTAAGGGAAGGTCTCGCTTCTGGACGCGAGCAACCTGAAGCTCTAGTGGCGGCGGCGCCGCGGGAGCCGAGGAGTCGCCACACGCGGCGAACGTACCGAGAGCAATCACGACAGGTATAAAACGCTGAAGCATCTCCTTGTTCCCCCTCAATCAGGTCTCGCCTGGCCCGGTCTCTGTGATAGCCCCGTGCCTTGAAGCGCCGAAGTCTGTATCACAGCAGGGAGGAAAAAAGATACGTTGCTGCGCCTTATTTGGTTATTGACTCGGGATGATAGGGGCACTGGGCGGCTACTAAGGTGACTGACGCCGGGTGGGGATTAGTTTCGTCGAAAAAATAGTGATCTAGGCCGTGTCGAAGAAGTTCAACTTTCGCCGATTTCGTGTACGAGATTACCGAATCAAAGGGTACCAGGCCGTTGCTTGAGTCACGACGGTAAACCAGTGGTTCGAAATCGATGCAGCGCCGGACCAGTCGGGCGCTAGCAGTCCAGGACCAGCGACCCCTTTAGCAGCCTTAGGTCGCTCCAGCAGGGACACCCCCGAGGCCTAAGCACCCACTCTGAGAGCGGTGAGATGGCGTCAGACCCGAACCTCTTCAAGGAAGAGACCCTGCTACCACTAGCGCTAGCTAGGTAGTCCAAATGGCTACCCGCCCAAGAAGGTCCTCCTCTCGGACGGTTTGTTTCCACCGTAGAAACCAGGCGGTACAAACCAATCACGTGGGAACAAACTCAATACTTTAGGGTGCATACGGTGGCCATGACGCAACTCGCCGCGGCTCCTTATTAGGGGCTTCGAGTAGCGCCCTTGGGCCGCCTAGCCCGTTCTTGCCTCTGCGAGGTTTTTTGCGCTTTTTTCCAGTGAACTTTATGGCAACTTAGAGCAATTAGGCCCCTTCTACAGACGCTGGCAAGCCGGCAGTTTAAGTGAATTTGATTAGCTGTCTCTACGCGGCTAACATCGAGGCGCAAGGTGCTTATGACTATTCATTCAGAGAGATCCCCCCGAACACCGCCTGTTAGACCCAGCAGCACCCCCACTCGGGTCTCGACTCCCTCCCGGCGCACCGAGGTCGATCCATACAGCTTACTCCCAGCGGACCCGTCTGAGGTGCCGTTCCACGAAGCGGCTATCGGCGGCAAAGCCCGAGCTGCTGCGGTAGAGCTTCGTAGTCCGACCGGGCACAAACCTCTTACTGAGTCCGACCTGCAATACGCTCGCAGGGTCGACCACCGAGTCAGGGGAGATGCACGAGAGCAACGAGAGCTACTGAAAGAAGTGACAGGCCTGTACGCCCAGCGCCCAACTGCACCGATAGCGCCCCCGGCTAAGTCTTTTTTCGGTCGAGCCGTATCCTGGCTGGCTGCAACGTGCGGCTTTAGCGATGGCCAAACCAGGGCGGACCTCGCCATCAGCAGAAAGCTCGAGGAGGCGAGGGCCAAAACAGTCGAGAAGCTGAAAGTCTTCGTGAGCGGCAAGGATGGGACCAAAGAGGTAAAAACATCGATTCTTGATGAAGCAAAAAGAGTCTCCAAGAAATTCGAAGACCGGGTATTCGCCATCGACAAGAGCGCTCCGAAAACAAGCGTCCCAAAAATCCTCATGGATGTCTCGATTCCGGTGGACAAGGAGCACCTTTCGTTTCAGAAATTGAAGAAACAGCTCCTTGAGACGGCAAAGGCGTCAAACGGTCGCATAAAACTCCATAGCCCGTCGAATGAACGGGTCGTTCTCTACCGTCAACGAAAAGACAAATCCTGGGAGTCTGTTGAGATTAGTTGGCGAGGTCTCACGAAGGTCAATATCGTCCACAACGGCAAGCTAGCCGGCAACCTTTTCAACTGCGATGCGGTCGAGCTCGCGAAAAAATTCGCGAATTTCGAGCGCATAGGCATCAAGCGCCGGGAATCCTCTCAAGAGGATATCCGCAAGGTAATCTCCCTCAAAGACGAGCGTCGATAGCTGCTATCGTAATAATAGGCTGGAAAGGGGCAAAGGTTAGGCTCCAACTGCTCCCGACTTCCCTGGTCTCAAACACTCGAAATCCAGGGAGCCGCTCGATCTTTTTTCGGGGCACCTCGTACTTCGCAACAAACATCGCTCACTCCCGAATGATGAAGAGAAACGATTGTTTTCGTAGGACTCTTCATGCCAACAACTATACCCACCACCGCGCGGTCGCGCCGCGCGGCTACTAATCGCCCACCCCAACACAACACCCCGGCTCACCTCTCCGATTTGTGCCCCCCGGAAAGACCCGCAGCGTATCCACGAGAACCATCTTACCAGAGTCCTCGCTCTTCAGCGGAACCTGCGCAGGGGTTCTCTCCCAAAGAGCTTGGACACCTGAGCCGAGTCGACCAGCGGCTTGAGGCCGCTTACTCAGCCCAAGAAGGCACACGCTCTCGGCTCTCGATGCTGTATGCACAGCTCTCAACATTCGCCCCATTTCCAGTGCGGGAGGTGGCTATGAAAGCCCTACGGCTAATCGGTCAGGCGCTAGGATTCGGCTCAGCTTCAGAGCGTGCCGAGCACGAGGCTGTACAGCGGGCGATCTCAAGCCGCGTCAAGGCAGTGAAAGAGATTCACACCCGTTTCATCAGAGATGAGGAGCGCGCCGTTCGGCGCCAATTCCGTGGACGAACCTTTGTAGCCAATCCGCAAACCCCCAAGGTTTTGACACAGGTCGCCATACCGGAGGGGAAGGCCTTCGTCTCCTTCACGAAACTGCGCTCACTCATCAACCAAGAGATGGGGGATCTCGGGTCGCGTATCAGAATGATCTGCCCAAGTAGTGAGCGGATTATCTTGTACCGGCAGCGCCCCAACAAAAGCTGGGACTCGCTTGAGCTGGCGTGGCGTCGCCCAGGAAAGGTCGACGTAGTTCGAAATGGAGTCGAGCTAGGAAATCTATTCAACGACGATGCATTACTGGCGGCGAAGGCATTCGCCCAAGGAAAGTGCTTCTCGCTCAAGGAGCGGGTTCAGCCGGCAGATGCTGTTTGGAAGGTGGCGTGAAGATACTCTGTAGAAAACATGTTCTGTCCCAGAGCGAGTTACTAGTGCCTCGTGTAAAAAGTTCGTTCACCTAGCGACGTTGCAGCTTCGAACGAGGCACTAGTCATATCTATAGACACAGCCCTAGCGCTGACCTAAACGCAATCAAGGTAAAAAAACTTTTTTAAAGCAGCGCTAGCTGGCTGCTCTTCGCCTAATCCTTCTCCTTGTCTCAGTCCTTCTCATTCTCCTGCACTTCCACTGGATTCGTCCCCACCTGTGCAGTCCGACAGGAGTTTCTTGGGCGATTCGCGGAAATATCACGATTATGAGCAGGAGTCGGTGCAGGTGCAGGAGGAGGAGCAGGATTAAGAACAAGATGTGGAGGGCTATGGCTCCACTACAATCTGCTTTGCGACTCCACAGGTTTTCTGCAGAGCAGCATGAAGACGGTTTATGCTGAAGGTGTCAGCACGGGCTAGGCAGAAGCGCCAAGCAGAGGAGAGATCCTCTTCTGCCGCGCTGACAACCTGAATTACGGCGCAGGAATAACGAATTCCCCAACCGTAGGCTTTGACTCCATCTTAAGCTTTAGAAACTTAATGAATGGAGTTGACTCGAGCACCGCTCTACCAACCTCTCGGTAGAGGACAACGACATTCGGCTTTGCTTCGATACCCTTCAAAGCCGCTGCGGCACGCTGCAGGATCAGGCGCTGCTCACGGCAGCCGTCCAGCAGCGCATCACGAGCTTTTTGGTCTTCTACGCGCGAGAGCTCTAGCTCGGCTCCACGGAGTAGCACCTCAAGCCCGCGAACCTTCGTCCGCTGCACATCGGCAAATAGCTTCATGTCGACAATGCTATCGAGCTCGATGTTGCGCAGATTCCTTCCGAAATCTGACACCGCCGAGGTGAGCACCATCGCACATGCCTCAGCATCGCTAACCGAGAGCGGCTGGCGCTCCGGAACTGGGACTCTGCTGACCAAGAACGAGATCGAGACGAACAGGTACACCATACGAAAACCTACCTTTCTTTTGAAAAACCATGAGCCTAGCCCGTACCAACGGCGTGGAGAGCTTAACAAGCCACTCCACGCCGTCGTACGGCACCTTCCGTCTACCCGACGGTGAGTGTATCCTGCCTGCCTTAGCTAATCATAGGGACGCCCAAGAAAGCTGGTCAGGCGCCCTTCCGTTTTCATCCGGAGCAGAGAACCGAACCCCAGGCCTAAAGCGCCTGAAAATGTTAGGGTTACGGAAAATTGGCGCCTGATACGGATGCAGAGAGTTTGCCAAAACAGGTCGGCTCCACCCGTTTCACCCCGAAATAACCAGCTTTGCGTAAAGCGGCGCATGGTCCGACAGGGATGACCAAGGCTCCCCGACTAAGATCTCGCCGTCTACTGCCGAGAATCCACGGGCGTAGACTCGGTCGAGGCGCAGCAGCGGATACGCCGTTGGGAAGGTAGGGGCGTGCTCCCCGTGCAGGTGCAAGAACACCTCGTGCAGCCCAACATCATCGAAGAGCAGCTTTGAGGCATTCTCCTGCCAGTCGTTAAAATCCCCGGCCACTACTACGGGCTCGCCGTGGGAAACGCTGCGCATGAGGCGCTTGCAGAGCTGCTTGAGCTGCGTCTCCCTGCCCTTCTTGAGCATGTTGAGGTGCACGCACATGCAGTGGACGGGAGCTGGTGCTCCAGGCACATCGACAACGGCGTGAAGGATTCCGCGCGATTCAAAGGCGTTGGTTGAAACGTCGATATTTTCGAAGCTGCGGATCGGATACTTGCTCAAGATCGCATTGCCGTGGTGTCCGTGCGAGTACACGGCGTTCTTGCCGTACGCCACGTGCGGCCAAATCCCCTGCGCAACGAATTCGGACTGCGGCTCTGGCGGCCACTCTTGAAGCTTGCGGGCATGGCGCTCGTGCTTGCCGAGAACCTCCTGCAGAAACACGATGTCTGGCTCAAGTTCTGCGATGGCGTTCCGCATCGCCGGCAGCACAAACGACCAGTTCCCAGGGGCAAATCCCTTGTGGATGTTGTACGAGAAAACCTTGAGAGCAACCTGGCTGGACATGTGGCTACAACAAGTACTTAAACAGTAATAGGCCCCTTCCTAGCAGGCGCTCGAACCACGAGCGCTCTTGCCAAGTGCTAAGCGTTACTTCCTGCGCCGACTCAAGGTCGATCATGAACTGCCGCTCAAGCGCCGTGCGATCTTTCTCTTCAGGAAGCACCACGTCTGCCTCAAGGTCGTGCAGCAGGCTGCGATGGTTCAAGTTGCTTGAGCCCACCAGGGCCCAGTCATCGACAACCATCGTCTTCGCATGCAGCACTGTACCAGTATACTCGAAAACTCGGACCCCTGCCCGCAGGAGTCCTAAGTGAAAAGCGGACGCGACCCAAGGGATGAACCAGACATCGGTAAATCGTGGCACGAGCACCCGAACATCTGTACCCCCACCCGCCGCCGCGGCGAGCGCACGGAGCAGCGAGCCATCGGGGACAAAATAGGCGTTTGTAATCCAAACTCGGCGGCTGGAGCCGACGATCCGGACGAGGAGATCGAGGTAGTTCTCCTGGCGTTGGCGGCGATGGGTGTTGAGGCGCACCAGTTCGCTCGACTCGGCAAGCCTCCCCGCACCGCGCAACCGTAGGGCCAAACGACGGAGCGTTCCGTACCAAATCCACTCAAAGGATCGCGCCAGCACTCCTACCTCTTCTCCCGCAACGAGAGCTCCCGTATCGCGCCAGGTGGCCGCACCCGAGAGCGATGGCACGTGGCACTCAATCACGTTCATGCTCCCGACGAAGGCCTTCTGCCCGTCGATTAGGCACACCTTGCGGTGATTACGGTTGTTGAGCCGCCTCAACACCTCGCGCAGCCGTGTTCGGCGTGGGCCTGGCTCGCCCCCCTGCCACCAACGTTCCCACGGTGGTTGGTGAAACACCTTAAACTGCACGCCCGTTTGCTTTGCCCAGGCTCGCAGCGCACGAGCCCACGAGCTTGAGCCGATACCGTCCACGATAAGGCGAACCCGCACACCGCGCCCTACAGCACGCGCCAAGGCGGCACACACTCGCTCTCCGATGCGGTCAGTGGCGAAGATGTAGCTCTCAAGATCTATCCTCTCACTCGCTCCATCGATCGCCGACTCGAGCGCCGAGAAAAACTCGTCCCCGTTGCTGAACACCTGCGAGGACTCCCAACGGCTGTGCACCTTAAAGAGGGCCTCGCTTCTATGGCGACGACGTCGCATGGGGGTGTCCTTGAGCTGCACAGGTGTCCAGTAATGCTTCAACGCTAAGGCGCTGAATACATGGGACAAGGCTCGATGCGCACTGAGCACAGACCGGTCGCAGCTTAAAAAGTCATTTATTGGCAGGAGCTTATAGTATGGCACCGTGATTGCTGTAGCTCTACTCAAAAGCGCCAGCCAAGCGGCGATTGGGGCAAAGGAAGTTCGCTCAGCCCCAACGAGAGATGCAAGGTGGAACGCTCCCGTTAGCAGGGCCCCTGCCGCTGACGGGAGCAGGCTTTTGAGGCAGCGCCGAGACTCGTTAAGACGGCCATGCCCCCTGGCGGCAGAGATAGCAAAGCAGCTAGCATGCTGAAAGGAGGTAGGAATTTTTCGTAGTCGCGGAATGCAACAGGACCGGTCAAATCCGCAATAACCTTTTTGGTCGTTGCGAGGCGCCCGTTCCGGTTGCTGGGCAAAAGCCCGGTGCCAGGCAGTGAAGTGAGTGAGGAGCGGACGTAACGGCAAAAACTTTCGAACACTGTGGGAGACACACACATGGAATCAAATATCATCGAGAGACTCTTCGCATCCTTCACCGAGCTTGAGAGCGCCATCACCAAGGCGCGGTCAACGCTCAAGACCAGGGAGGTTGTCCCCGAGGGCGTTGTTCGCCGCCTTGAGTCGTACGACACTATCCTCGCCAAGCAGCGCTCACTTGCGGTAGCTCTGTGTGAGTCGATTGCGGCGAAGGACTGGGACGAGGTGAACCGCCACGTGACGCTCATCAACGGTCTCTCAGCCATGATTCGCGACGACGCACGGGCAATCCTTGAGGCCCTCTCGACGACTGCGGAGGAGCCGACTGCCGCTGAGACGGAGAATTTCTGTTAAGCTGATTCAGGCGGACTGGGTGTTAAATAAAAGAGCGGGCTTGAAGCCCGCTCTTTTTTTGCTGGAAGTCGAAGGCCAGACTCCCCTCTTACAGGAGCTAACAGCGGCGTCCCTCGGCAGCCAATCGCCGCCGAGCCCCCGAAAGCCCTCTCTTAGCGCAGAATATCCACAAGCCGAGCATCCTATTCCTTGTCAATGCTCGCCTCTGAGGCTAGAACCGGAGAGAAGAACCGTATGTGGAAGAAGATTAAAGAGCTGCTCTCTCCCTCCAAGGCACCAAGCGTCGAGAAAATCGGCTCGTTCAAGCCTGGCTCCAAGTCGCCGGAACGCTCAGGCATCGAGCAACTTTTCTCTTCTGCGGGGAAGCTCAAACCCCACCTACTCCAGAAGCTGGCTGCTGAAAGCAGCATAACCGACTTCCTTTTGGTGATTAACTTCCCGGTGCTGGTCGGCTCAAACGTTCGGGCCGGAACCCTTGCTCCGAAGCAGCCGAAGGAGCTGCAGCTGGACTCAGGACGGAAACACACGCAGCTCTTCAAGGCTGACCAGATCCGGGAGCTGGTTGAAGGCGCCTCGCTTGAGCACAGCATATTCCCGGTGCTGCGAGGCCCCTCGTCAAAGAGCAACGATATGTACCGGTTTACGCTGGGTCGCGGCTCAACAAACGATATCGTGATGAACGACTTCGCAGTGTCTGAAACACACGCCTACATTATGGTGGCACGCCACGGCTACGCAGTTGCGGATATGCACTCTACGAACGGCACTAAGCTGAATGGGGTTCCAGTCTCTCAGGTTCCGTCCCCCCTCAAGGATGGCGATCAGCTCACCTTCGGGCGCTACGATTTTACCTTCCGGACTCCGCCGGGGCTGTACGAGTTCCTGACAAACAAGTCGTAATCAGCTTACTGCGCTGCGCGCTGAATTTCGTCCCGCACCTTCTTGAGAAGGGCGATATTGTCGGAGTGGCCGGTCATCTTCGCGGTGACTTTCCCTCGCAGCCTGCGGCCTAGCAGGTAGAGGTCCCCGATGGCATCAAGGATCTTGTGACGAACGGGCTCATTCGGGAATCGCCAATCGTCGTTGATCGCCCCTTCCGAGCCAATCAGAAGGAAGTTGTCGAAGCGGCCGCCGAGGGCAAGTCCCTGGCGCTGCAGATGCCCAACGTCCTTCACGAAGCTGAAGGTACGGCAGGGCGCAATCTGGTCCCGGTACAGGCTCGGATCCGTGAGGGTGAAGCTGAAACGCTGCTCGCCCACCGGCTCAGGGTACCGAAGGATGTACTCGATGCTGAATTCATCTGCTGGCTCGATCTTGATGGACTCCTTGTCGTCCCCTACTTCGAGCGTCTTCTTGATGTCGATCTCGTACCACTCCCCGTCCTGCTCGACGACTCCGACTTCATCGAAGAGCCTGCAAAACTCGCGCGCAGACCCATCCATAACCGGCACTTCGCCGTTGCACTTGATGAGAAGGTTAGAGATCCCATACGCGCATAGCGCCGACATAAGGTGCTCAATCGTGCCTGCTTGAGTCTGTCCGAGGCGCACCGTCGTTGCATACCCGGTCGACTCAACGAAGTCTACGTGCGCAGGAACCACAGTTGTCTCAGAGACGCCCACGAAGTGGATGCCTGAGTTAGGCGGAAGCGGCTCAAGGATAAGGCCACTCTTTCTTCCTGAGTGAAGCCCCTGGCCGTACAGA
>CANLJX010000070.1 GCA_947491545.1 Deltaproteobacteria bacterium | reverse complement strand
GATCGGCTCCAGAGTGCCCGCAGACCGAGCGCGTATCGGCTTAGTTGACCGCGTGTTTGCTCGTCTCGGAGCAGCAGACGATCTGCACGAAGGCGAGTCGACCTTTATGGTGGAGATGCGTGAGGCGTCGCACATTCTCGCTCACGCCACGCCTCGCTCTCTGGTGCTTATCGATGAGCTTGGGCGTGGCACCGCCACATCTGACGGGTTGTCGCTGGCACAGGCTATCCTTGAGCAGCTGCTCTTCGCTGTGGGGTGCCGAACCCTGTTCGCCACACATTACCATGAACTGACCGCGCTTGAGTCTGCTACCGGAAAGGTTGCGAACCTCTCCGTTGGTTCAGTCGAGAGAGATGACCAGGTGATCTTCACCCACGAGATTCAGCGTGGGCCAGCGCCGAGATCGTATGGGCTTGAGGTCGCAAAGCTCTCGGGTCTCCCTGAGAGGGTTATTCAGCGCGCCCAGGAGGTCCTCTCTGGCCTTCCGACAGCCGGGAGCCGGCCGCTGGCCGTTCGCAGGCAGCCTGAGCAGCGCGACCTCTTCGCGCCCCGTGCGGCTGAGCCCGACCCCGTAGCCGTCAAATTGAAAGAGCGGATCGAAACTCTTGAGATAGACGATCTTTCAGCTAGGCAGGCGCTCGATGTACTGTATGAGCTGAAGGCTCTAGGGGTGAAGCGTGCCCCGTTGACCGTAAGGGGATAGCTCACATGAAGGCTAGCGGCTCCGTGCAAGCGCTGTTTGCTGTAGCGCTCCTCATCCTCTCAACTTTTTGCACAACGCCTGCAGGCGCCGAACCCGGAGAGCGTGCTGCGGCGATCCGCGCCGAGTACCTAAGGCTGAGGAATATCGACCCGCTCGGCGATGCTCCGCAGTTTGAGGCTGAGTGGCTAGACCTCTTCCAGCGCATGCAAGGAGCCCTCTCGAAGCCATCGTCCGACGAGGGAGGTGTTAGGCTTCGTTTGTACACGGCTGACACGGGCTACCGTCTTTTTAGGTTGAGTGGGGATACGTCGTTCCTTAAGAAGGCGGTCACTGCAGTTGTCCCAGTTGTTAAGGAGAGCCGATCGGAGGAAGATCTCGGCTCAGCACTGCTGCTGCTTGGAGACCTGCGCCTCGCTGAGGGATCTGACCCCATACAGGCGGAGAGCCTCTACAAACGAGCAGCCAACCTCGGAGGAACGAGCCACGCGAGAGCAGAGCAGCGGCTACAGGGTCTCCGTAACGGAACGTTCCAGAAAGTAAAACCTTCTCCTGATGTAGCAGCTCCTCGCGTAGCCCGTCCTATCGCCTTCCGACAGCGCTGGAGCCTTGGTCCGGTTGTGCTTGACCCTGGGCATGGTGGCTACGATGCCGGCGCGATCGGTCGGGGCGGGCTCGAAGAGAAATATGTAACTCTTGATGTTGCTCGCCGCGTCCGCACGATCTTGATGGAGCGCTACTCGATTCCAGTCTTGCTGACGCGAGACTCAGACGAGTTCGTTCCACTCGGGCGCCGCACTGCGTATGCAAATGCGAAGAATGCATCAGCCTTTGTAAGCCTGCACGTAAACGCTTCTCCGTCGCACGAAGCTCATGGTCTTGAGGCATACTACCTCGACAACACAGACGACGCGGCCAGCAAGCGGCTGGCGGAACGCGAGAACGGAGTTGTCCCGGGAGAGTCGGTTGACGACCTCTCGTTTATGCTGAGCGACCTGATTCAGAGCGGCAAACTTGAGGACTCAATACGCCTCACGAGCGATATCGATGGCTCGCTGCGCTCTCGCGTCGCCCCCGCCTACCGCAAGGCAAGGTTTCTTGGAGTGAAGAGAGCTCCCTTCTTCGTGCTTGTTGGAGCACATATGCCGTGTAGCTTGGTTGAGATGTTCTTCGTCGACCATGCACAGGACGGAGCTCAGCTCGCGCGGGAAGATTTTAGGGCTGAGCTTGCGATGGGCGTTGCGCACGGGATAGCTCGCTTCGTGCTCGCGGATCGCCGTGCTCCTGTACAGCCAAAGATCCGGGCAGTGTCGGCCAGCAACGGTTCACAGCCTGGTAGCCAACGATCTGTTAAGAGGTGAGAACGATGCTAAACATTGAGACGATTCCGGTAACCGAGTTTCTCCAGAACGCGCGACTGCTGTGGGATTCCGACAGCCTTGAGGGTGTCGTCATAGACCCAGGCGGCGACGCGGCGAAGATTATGGACGCTGTACGGCGCGAGAGAGTGAAAGTGAAGGCGATCTGGCTCACTCACTCACACCTTGACCACTGCGGAGGAGTCGCGCCGCTCCTTAAGGAGCTCTCTGTGCCTCTGGTCGGACACCCCAACGAGACGGTCATGCGCCAAGGTGTACGGGCCATCGCCTCAATGTACGGACTTCCCGAGGATGATTGGCACGATTGCCCTGAGCCGGGTGTTCTGGTTACGGGGGGAGAAACCCTGCACGTAGGGGCATACGAAGCCACGGTCCTATTCACCCCTGGGCACTCTCCAGGCCATGTAAGCTTCTATTTTCCCAGGGAAAATACGATTATCTCGGGGGATGCGCTCTTCGCCGGCTCTATTGGCCGTACCGACTTGCCAGGCGGAAACCACCGGGAGCTGATTAGCTCCATAAAGGAGCGTATACTGCCCCTTCCGGATGAAACTAAGGTCCTAAGCGGTCACGGAGAGGACACCACGGTGGGCGAAGAGCGGCGCAGCAACCCGTTCCTGGTGTAGAGGCGATGAAGAGAGCTTCGCGAGCAAAAACGAGGGTCGTACTCGGGGTAACCGGGTCGGTTGCGGCGTACAAAGGCGTTGAGCTCGCACGGGCGCTCATTAAGCGCGGCTGCGATGTGCGCGTCATCCTCACTGACTCAGCAGCGAAGTTCGTCACGCCCTTTATGTTCGAGAGCATCACGGGCAATCGCGTCACCACCAGCTTCTGGAATGAAACTGAGACAGGGGCTATCGGTCACATCGAGCTTGCTGATTGGGCACAGGTGCTCCTTGTCGCCCCGGCTAGTGCCGACCTCGTGGCGAAGCTGCGCTACGGATTCGCTGAGACCCCTCTGCTCGCCGTAGCTCTCGCCACAAAGGCCCCAATCGTTGTGGCGCCAGCCATGAACGTGAACATGTACTCGCATCCGGCAACTGAAGAGAACTTGCGAGAGCTCCGTGCTCGGGGTGTGGAGATCATCGAGCCCGAGTCAGGGGAGCTGGCATGTGGCTGGAAGGGGAAGGGGCGGTTGGCGAGCCCTCAAGAGATCTGTTGGCGCGTGCGCAGGGCTATTTCTGCCAAAGACTTGGCCGGGAAGAGGGTGGTGATTAGTGCAGGCCCGACTCGCGAGGCGATCGACCCAGTGAGATTTCTCTCGAACCGGTCATCTGGAAAGATGGGGCTCGCGCTCGCAAGAGAAGCGTACCGTCGCGGCGCCTCCGTCACGCTCGTTCACGGGCCTCTAGGCCGCCGGCCGAACGTTCCCGCTGGGGTGCAGTGCGTTTCTGTGACTACAGCGCAGGAGATGTTCGATGCTGTGACCTCCCGAGTTGACCCAGCTCGGTGCGATATCGCGATTTTGGCCGCAGCCGTCGCTGACTTTCGGCCATGCGTCACGGCGACGGGGAAGCTCAAGAAGGCGGGCGCCACACCGCAGATCGACCTTGTGCCGACGCGTGACATCATCAAAGAGCTTGGTGCGCGTCGAGCTGCTGGCACACGCCCATTGCTGGTTGGTTTCGCAGTCGAGACCGGCACAGTTGCAGAGCTGCTAGCCGAAGCAAGGCGAAAGCTGACAACCAAGAACACAGACCTTATCATCGGAAATCTCGCCCAAGACTCCTTTGACAGGGACACCAACCGCGTCTGGATCGTGAACCAGAACGGAGCTGTGCAGGAGGTCGAAACTGCTAGCAAGGCTCGTGTGTCTCGGCGTATACTCGATGCGGTTGTTTCTCTAGAGGCTCTCAATTGCCCCCACGAACGCGTCCAGCACTAGCCCGGTTTCTAGACAGGGTTCGGTCATCGTATCCAGGCGGCGTGCCTCAATCTGCCTTACAGCCAAGTCAGGCTAGAGGTGTGGCGTGCGCATTGCTTGTTATTACCGACCAGGTGTCGCTGCCCGATCAAGAAAGGGAACTCCTTGAGGCTATCTGTAGCAAGGGGCTAAGGCTGCCGTTTGAGCGCTGCTGTGTCACCTTGGTGCGCCCCCGGTCTGAGGTTGGGGCTGCGCTTAGCGCGGTGCGAGAGAGCTCAGGCGGCACCCCTGGCGCAACGATCGTATTTGGTTCAAGCGAAGAGATGGGGACCCTCTCTCTGGACCGCGAGTGTGCCGTGCTCCACACCCATGGGCTGGATCGAATTGGGGCGGACCAGGGCGCCAAGAGAGACACATGGAAGCATCTCCAGACGCTGCTTCCGCACCTTGCGCGAGGGGCGGACTAACGCCTTTTTGCCGCGTGTGCCGCTGATTCCGGCGTGGTATGGTCTCGGCGGTGGAATCGTACGTCTTACTCTTTCTTCTCATTCTTGCGGTGCTCTTTCTCGTGGTGAGGAGCCTGGCTGCTCGTAGGCCAGAGTTCGACGTGGTCGGGCTGGTTGGCAGCACAGGTGAGGCGATGGATACTTTCTCGGATTCAGGCACGATAACTGTGCGAGGTGAGATCTGGAAGGCCACCGCCGCGCGCGGCTTGGTGCAGCGTGGCGAGAAGGTGCGAGTTGTAGAGGTTGGGCCGGAACTCACTTTGGTCGTTGAAAAGCTCGGCTAGCTGTCTGGGATTTTTTGTTCGGAGGAATATATGGGACCAGTAGTTCTCCTTGGAGCGGTGCTCTTCGCAGGTTTTCTCTTCTTTAGCCTGTACTCAATCCGTGCCTACGAGCGGGGCGTGGTGCTGCGCTTCGGTGTGTACCAAGGAATGAAGGAGCCGGGCTTGCGCTTCGTTATTCCCTTTATCGACGAGCTCACCAGGGTTGACCAGCGTGTCATTCCGATGGATATCCCTCCCCAAGACGTAATCACGCGGGACAATATCTCAATTAAAGTCAACGCAGTTCTCTTCTTTCGAGTAATCGACCCTTCGAAGGCAGTGCTCGCTGTAGAGAACTATCTGGATGCCACGAGTCAGATCTCCCAGACGACACTGCGCCGAGTGTGCGGTGAGGTTGAGCTCGACGATCTCCTCTCACAGAAGGAGGACATTAACCGCCGAGTGCAGGAGATTATCGACAGGGCAACGGACCCCTGGGGGATCAAGGTTTCCTCGGTTGAGCTCAAAGATATTGACCTGCCGCAGGAGATGCGTCGTGCCATGGCTCGTCAGGCAGAGGCTGAACGCGAGCGCCGCGCCAAGATTATTCAGGCAGAGGGAGAGTACCAAGCAGCCGAGAAGCTCACGGCAGCTGCTCACATCATGTCAAAAGAGAGCATGTCGCTTCAGCTCCGCTACCTTGAGACTCTCAAGCAGATCTCTGCGGAGAACAGCTCGACGATCCTGTTCCCGGTGCCGATCGATCTTTTGAGCGCCTTCTCAAAGAAGAGCGGCTAGCAGGTCATGTCGGAGATCCCTACTGGTGGCCCCGTCGTGGCGCCGTACAGCTACGAGCTTCCGCGCGACCGAATAGCGCAGCGCCCGGTTCACCCGCCGGAGAGCGCTCGGATGCTGGTGGTCGATCGTTCAACGGGGTCTATCTCCCACTCCACCTTTGCGGAGCTTCGGCGATTCCTGCGAGCGGGGGACAGGCTCGTTTTCAACGAAACAAAGGTAATTCCAGCGCGCCTCTTTGGGAACGCAGCCGGGGCTGACGTTGAGATCCTGCTCACTGAGCAGGTGGCCGCCACAGCATGGCGCTGCTTGGCGCGCCCGCTGCGCCGAGTAAAGGCGGTCGGCTCAGTTCAAATTGGCGACGTCCTTCGTGCGGATCTTATCGGGCCAGAGCTAGTTGACCGGGCCGTCCTTGAGTTCACTTCCCTCGTTCCGGACCGGAGTGTTTGCGAGTTGCTTGAGGAGAGCGGCACAATGCCGATTCCGCCATACATTCGCTCAGGACACGGCGACCAACAGGATCGAGTTGACTACCAGAGCATCTTCGCAAAGAACGAGGGCTCGATTGCTGCTCCTACGGCTTCTCTCCACTTCACGAGCACACTGATCGACTCTCTGCGACAATCTCCTGGGTGTGATGTCTCGACTCTGACGCTTCACGTGGGGACCGCAAGCTTTCAGCCTGTCGTGGTTGACGGAGGGCTTCGACCCCCAGCAACCGAGCGGTTTGTTGTCCCTAGCGCCACCATGGCTGAGATTGAAAGCACAAAGCGGAGCTCGGGAAGAATAGTCGCTGTCGGCACCACTACTACGCGGGCGCTAGAAACTGCGGCGGCAGCGGGTGGCGAGGAGGGCGAAACGGGGCTCTTTATCCAGCCGGGGTTCTCGTTTCGAGTGGTTGATGCGCTCGTGACGAATTTTCACCAGCCGGGCACTACCCATCTGCTGTTGGTCGAGGCGTTACTGGGTCGCGATCTCCTCGCGGCGTGCTACGATGCGGCACTGGGCGAGGGGTATCGGTTTCTTAGCTACGGGGACGGAATGTTAATCGTATGAGCAGCAGGTACGAGCTTCAGAAGCTTTGTGGAAAGGCGCGTCGCGGAAGGTTTCGAGCGCGAAATGGGGTATTTGAGACCCCAACGTTTATGCCGGTCGGCACGAAGGCGACGGTCAAGGGGGTCGACGTCGAGCGCTTAGCGGAGATCGGCGCGTCTGTCATGCTGGTCAACACCTATCACCTGTGGCTCCGTCCGGGTGCTGAGCGGATCCAGAAGCTTGGCGGAATTCATGCCTTCACCGCTTGGCAGGGCCCAATCTTGAGCGATTCGGGAGGATTTCAGGTATTCAGCTTAAAAGGGATGCGGAGCCTCACCGAGCAGGGGGTTGAATTTCGCTCTCACCTCGACGGGTCGAAGCGTTTTCTCTCGCCCGAGGGCTCGATTCAGGTGCAGCAGACTCTCGGGGTAGATATCGCCATGGCTCTCGATGAGTGCCCGGCGAGCGATCTCTCGTTCGGGGATTTTGAGAAGTCGCTCGACCTGACCTTCCGTTGGGCTAAGCGCTCACTTGAGGCTCGCACCGATCCTGAGCTGTGCGTTTTTGGCATCACCCAGGGAGGATGCCACCGAGAGCTCCGCTCTCGAGCTGCAGAGCAGATCTCAAGCCTGCCATTCGATGGTTACGCCATCGGCGGTTTGAGTGTGGGGGAGCCGAAAACCTCAATGTACGAGGTGTTGAGCTACCACGTCGACCAGCTGCCGGCCGGACATATCCACTACCTGATGGGGGTAGGAACCCCTGAAGATATCATCGAGGCGGTGTCTCAAGGGGTCGACATCTTCGACTGCGTAATGCCCACCCGCTCAGGCCGTTTCGGTCGGGTCTTCGTGGAGGGCAATCCACCATTCATTAACATAAAGAATGCAAAGTTCGCAGAGGACACAGCCCCGATAGACCCCGGATGCTCATGTCTGGCCTGCAGAAAGTACACCCGCGCCTACATCCACCACCTGTTTAAATCCGGCGAGATGCTTGGGCCGCAGCTTGCAAGTATTCACAATCTAGCGCACTACCTAGGCCTTATGGACCGTATTAGGGCAGCTATCGAGGACGACTCCTTTCCGGTTCTGTACGCGATGATGAAGAAACGCTGGGCCTCGCTCGACTTCCACGAGATGGCAGGCTCCTAGCCCTGGAGTCATCGGAGCTTTTTGAATCACTGCTGCCCCGACTTTTTCTTAGGATAGAGGGGCAATTTGTGATGTAGTGGCGGTCTGCAGAACGTCGTATGAAAACCCGGTGTTGAGTTTCCTCCGAGCCGCTGCTAAGACTTGCGCCACTGTTTGTTGGTCCCAGCATGGAATCTGAGTCGTTTCGGTCACGAGTTATAGCCCTGATACAAAAGAGCCGTAGGGCTCTTCGGCTCTACAGTAGCGCCGGCAACACGTCATTCGTACGAATGGAAGGGGCTTCAGCGGAGCTGTCGAATGCCCAGGTCGGAGAGTGGCGTGAAATCAACAGCCTTCTTCTGCGTAGGCTTACGGAGGCGGCGGACTCGCCAAACACCAAGAAGCTCATCTACGACGTCTTCGCCCTGAGGAATGACTTTCAGACTTTATGGCGCTCAAGCGAGTCGGAGCTGGTGGTTTCTCAGCGCGAGCTCATCGCATGTGCGGAGCGCGGAGACTTCATCAAGGCAACGTCCCTCGCCACGGTTCTTGTGACCCTTAAAGCGCGTGTACAAGCCGGGCAGGCGGCGCATCACGAGCTAGACATGCTGATTAAGAAGAGCAAGGTGGTTAGACCCGCGGCAGAGCTCTCCGAGGAAGGGGCAACCGTTCTATCTACGCTTGAGTTGCTCGACGACCAAGCAATCGCAGACGAAGACAGCGGTCGGCGGTCCTCCGCGCCACTCCTCAAGCTTGCGGTCGGGGCCGGCAAGGTAATTCCGCTGAAACGGAAGTAGGGCTCTTAACCAACTTGGGTGAGCACCCGCACAGGTGCGCCTGTGAATGCAGACACTACCGGCACCGGACCAGGGCCGAACGTCCTGTCAATCAGCGTCGCCCAGCATAGAACTGGTATCCCTTTGAGCGTCGCGCGGGTGTGAGCTTCGAGGCTTGAGCGCGCGGTGGTGATAACATCTGTCACAAGGATAGCGGAGTGCCCCTTGTACTTCTCACCGTGTCCATTCGACATCTTGCTCTCAAGGTACTGCTCAAGCGGGACTTCTTTCCCCTTGTTGAAGAGCTCAGAGTAGACAGCGCACAAACGCTCTGCAAAGAAGGAGTAGCCTCCCGGTAGCTTAAGGAACAGCTGCGGCTTGTTTGGAGACACTACGTTCCTTATGCGCTCAGCGACGTATTCTGCGCAGGCGTCAAGGTCAGATTCACTCAGATCCTCCACGCGGTAGAAGATTCGACTCTCGCACCTTCCACCGATCGGCACAGGCTCCTCGTACTCCTCAGTGATGCGGGAAAAAATCTCCTCAAGGTCCTCGATGCTCGCCATGCTTATTTCCTATCCTACAAACTGCACACTCGCTAATTAGCTGAACGGCTCTAGAGTCGGGTAATCAACCAACGGCCGTAAGCAGTGGTGACCAACTTCGCACATGACAATGTCAGAAGCAGACCGCTTCCAGCGCACAGTATAGCGCCATTTACTGCCGACCGCCGACATCCCCTGTGTGCGGTCATGCCGACGCAAGGGTGCCCCCTATCCGAGGCGATCTACCGCTGCCGCAGCTTGGCGCCCCACCGGAGTGGGGAGGATACTATAAAAATCTTGTCTTAACAGGGGGTTTTCTCGACTGCAGCCGTGCCTGGGCGGGATAACTTTCAACCTCGCCGTATAGCCACAAGTCAGGTAAAAAGTTAGAATCATCGGTGTCTTAACGACGATTAAGCGCCTCGTGGTAGTTCCTATGAACAATGCAGTTCCTGATAGCACGGCCTCAACGCCCAAGATCACCCGCCGAAAGACGAGGGTGGTCCGCGTCGGGGATCTCACCATTGGCGACACCAGCCACATTTCAGTGCAGTCGATGTGCGCCACCAAGACTCAGGATCTGGAGGCCACGCGGAAGCAGATAGCTCTCCTCGAGGAGCATGGAGCTGATATTATCCGCATCGCTATCGACAGCCGTCGAGACGTTGAAGCTTTGGCCGAGTTGCGGCAGGGGACGTCGGCACGCCTGGTTGTGGACCTTCAGGAGAGCTACAAGCTTGCCAAGAGCGTGGCCCCGTTCGTGCAAAAGATCCGCTACAACCCCGGACACCTCTTTCACCACGAGAAGGAGGTGCCGATTTTCGAGAAGGTCAAGCATATCGTCGGTGTGGCACGCGAACACGACCTCGCGCTTCGAATCGGAGTTAACTTCGGTTCGCTCGACCCGGCTCAGGCCGCGCTCGGAAAGGATCGATTCGACATCGCCCTGGAGTCTGCCCGAGAGCACATCGGATACATGGAGGATCTGGGGTTTGAAAACTACGTGGTGTCCCTCAAGAGCTCAGACCCGAACGACGTAATGGATATCAACCTGCGATTCGCGCAGGAATTTCCGATGATTCCGTTGCACCTCGGAGTGACAGAGGCCGGAATGTTGCCGCTAGGTGAGGTAAAGACGCGGATAGCCTTTGAGAATCTCTTGGCACAGGGGATAGGGGACACGATGCGCGTGTCGCTCACTCTTCCCCATGCGGAGAAGTTCCAGGAAGTCGCTATAGCCAAGAAGATTATAAGCGATGTGTACGCCGGGCGCTTTCGGTCTGTGCCGCGGTTCGTTCACGAAGGCCTAAATATCATCTCGTGCCCGTCGTGCTCACGAGTTGAAAACGAGGCGTTCGTTGTTCTTGCCCAGCAGGTTCGCGAGATGACCCAGGTCTTCAAAGAGCAGAACCTCACCATTGCGGTCATGGGTTGCCGCGTAAATGGCCCAGGAGAAACGGATGACGCGGACTTAGGGTTATGGTGTGCCCCAAATCACGTAAATCTTAAGCGCGGAAAGACCCTCGTGGGACAGTTTTCTTACGAGGAGATCCTGCCGAAGCTCAAAGCCGAGATCCACGACGTGCTAGCACAGAGAGGCCAGTAGGGCCGGCAAAGCTATGAAGCTACTTTCGCCCGATGAGTTGAGCGAAGAACAACGCTCGGTGCTCGACTCGTACCGGCCCGCACTGCCGGAAGGCGTGGTGTGTGTAAACGTCGTGCTAGGAGCTGAAAGCTGGGATGTTCGCCCACTCATTCTGCAGGGGAAGCAGGTCTGCATCTGTAGGGTGTCCCGAGATTTACCGGAAGCGCAGTGCAAGGCTTTAGCGGCGGAGCTTCAAGGATTCTCAGTTATAAGATCGTGCCCGGGAGAGGCCTCGCGCGCTGCGGGAGCGAGTCGTTTCTTATTCATTCGCCCATACGTAACTTCGACGCTCAGCGACCAGCTAGACTCGGGCGAGATCCGAAGTGGGCAAACCAATCAGGAGCTAGTGGGAAAGCTTTTTGCGCTGCTTCGTGAGATGCAAGCTTGCAGCCTGATCCACGGACACATCTGTCCATCGAACTTGGCTCTTGCTAACGGCTCCCTGGTGCTGCTCGATCCTCTCATGGGGGCGCTCAACCATACGCAGGGGATGTCGTTCGCTCCGGAGCTGTCGCCGGGGCAGGAGGTTCCGTGGAGCGCTGACCTGTTCGGCCTTGGGGTTACCCTGCAAGCACTGCTGGGAAGCTCGATGTCTGCTGAGCAGCAGCAAATCACCAGGAGGCTTCTGCTTCCATCTCCGCGCCAGAGGCCTTCCCTGGAGCAGGCGGAAGAAGCTTTCCTCGTCGCCGTTGGTGTCTCGGCACCTTCACAAACGAAAAGTGCTCGCGTTATCAAGCGTGCGTCACAAGCCCCCAACGCCTCAGGCAGCTCGATTAGAGAGAGAAGACCGAAGATGCGGAGCGGTCCTGGGGTTCTCTCCTCGGTGCTCGGGCTAGCCGCGGCGTGTGGGGTAGCCGTCGTCTCGGTTAGAGTTTTCTTCCCAGAGGTGTACACGAGCCTTCTCGGCAGGGTGTCGCTCCTTCAGCCGCAGGTCGATCCCACCCTCGTTAGCGACTGGGCTAGCGGCCAACGCGCGCAAATGACTGCAGTCGCTCGCCGCGCGATACTAAATCAAGATGAGGCTGCCGCGGCTGTGATTGTGGACTCAATCCTGGCAGGAGAGAACCCGCCCAACACCACACCACGCCTTATGAGGGTCGCGCTAAATGATCTCTGGCGGAACGAGCTCTCGGCAAAGGACGTCGGCGCAGTTCTTCGACTAACAGTGGCTCCGTTATTCAAGGAGGGGCTCGATTCCATGCCGCCCCTGTCTTCTCTTCATCCGGGAGTTATTCTGGCGGTAGCCGGCGAAATGCCCCCAAACGATCCCGCACCTCAGCTTAAGCTCCTGCCGCTGTCTATCTTCTCCAAGCTTCCTGATCCCTTTGGCTCGGCGTTCAAGCAGCTCAGTGATTTAGGCGTTAGCTCAGCCGGAGCTCCTGAGTCAGTTGCGCTCGCGGCGATCACTTCCGGCATGGCGAGCAGCCGAGCTTTTGATGCCTTCATGGGGGGCGACACCTCTCCAAAGACCGCCATTGCGCGGCTCACGATTCTGATGCCAATCGTTTCCGGTAATGACGCAGCAACAGCACAACTCGTGGCGTCGATACGGGATCGGGGCGGAGAGTTGGGGCAGGTCTTAGGCTGGTTTGACATAGAGGACCTCGCAAAGTGGTCGAAGCTTAATGGCTCACAGAAGCTAACGCTCGTTCTCAATCGGCTGCCAGAGAGCGAGCTCTCACAGTCTCAGTATGCAGACCTCATGACCTTTCCACTGCCCGGCGTTCGAGGGCAGGCAGCGCTTGAGCTTAAAAAGCGCTTCTTCCGGGATACAGACGGGAATCTGCTGCTGACGCTCTCTGGCCCCGGCAACCGGCTCACGCGGGAGCAAACGATAGCGCTCGTCTCAGCCCTCGCCCTTCCGCCTGCGAAACGCACTCCGTTTGTGGGTGCATGGTTCGGGCTGAAGCCCGCGCCAGACACTGTGCTCCTGATACTACTAGCCCGCAGTGGCTACGACAGTTCAGATACGTTCAACCTCGAAGCGGCACGGTACCTGCGGCGCGCGCAGTGGACTGCAACCACGGAGATGCTACAGATTCTAGCGCAGCATCCTGAGCCGCTGGCTAGAACGCTGGCGTACGCCAAGCTGGACCCGAAGGTCGACGGGGAAAAGAAGATACTGCAAGAGCGTATCTCTGCAGAAAAGGACCAAGGTCTCCTAAAGATGGTGATGGGGAAGCTATCAGCTGAGCTTCCGCCGGCGCCGCGCGCCGTCCCGACACCCCCAACGCAAACTCCCTAACTGAACTCTTGCGAAGAAGTGGCAATAAAAAAGGCCGGGGAATCACTTCCCCGGCCTCTACGTTACCCACTGTGTGGGTCCCGCGCCTTACGGCATGATGTTCTCGTCGTTGAAGAAGGTCGACATGAACGAGCGGAGGATAAACGCGCCTACGGCTACGATCATCAAGCTCAACGCCGCCTTGTACTGACCGAACGACGCGCTCATGATCGCGCCGATGCCGGCAGCGGCCATGACGAGGGCACCGAAGCTTCCTTCTAGGTACAGGAGCACGGCGTTCGTGGCGTTCGCGATCTTCTCGTCGTTGTACTTCGTCTGAGCGAGAGCATCGATTGAGAGGCTTGCCCCAATGAGTGCGACTCCGAGGATGAACATTACTGCACGACCTTGCTTCTCGCTCGGAGCGACAAACGCCGCCGAAACGCGCTGGCAAAGCGCAGTAAACTTGTTGCTAACAGCTTTAATTGACGTCTTCATAATACCTCAAATGTTTCGTTCTACGTTGCTATTGTCGCTTCTTCGTAACGACGCGACAGGCGCGTCCCAGTTTCATAAAGGTTATAGCAGATCCGTACAGCTATGTTGCATAACGGGCCACTCTTTTGCTTTCTTTTTACCGCGGTCAAATCAGGCTGTTAGGTGACGCAGGATAGGGGGTCGTATGCTGGATAATGGGACAGATCCAGACACTTTTGCAGCATGCCAGTACGGACCAGCGAGCTCGACTAAAGTGGGTGTCTGAGCTTTATCCCTCGGAGCCGTCCGCTAGGCCCGGCAGCAGCTTCTCCGGGTTGAGAGTTGAACCATCCTTGCGAAGCTCGAAGTGGAGGTGCGGCCCGGTTGATATCCCGGTGCTTCCAACCGTGCCGATGATATCGCCGGCACGAACGTGCGTGCCGGGCTGGACTGAGAGCTTCGCACAATGCCCGTAGTGACTCGTGAGCCCGTTGCTGTGTTGGAGAACCACAAGCTTCCCGTAACCGGCGTAGGGGTCGGCGAACATGACCTGCCCGTCAGCAATCGCCCTAATCGGCGCTCCTGCCGGAGCGGCGAGATCGATTCCGTGGTGGTGTTGGGTGACTTTCTTTACTGGGTGACGGCGCTTGCCGTAGGAGCTTGAGAGGCGAGGACCCATGACCGGATAGACGTAGGCATCCACTCGCTCTGACGCGAGCATTCGAGGCGCTGTGCTAGATGGTACGGCAGCTGCTCTCTCCGTACACAGGAGCAGGGCCGCGCAGGCTACGGTGGAGAGGGAGGCTGCGATACGAATGTGTGTCACCATCTGCTCTACTTGCCTGCTGACATCTTCTGTAATCTTCGGAAAGCCTCTTCTTCAGCATTCACCGAATACCCCTTCACACGAACCGCGCTTCCGTCGTTCATGCTGGACGCCCCATCACCGAAACTTACTAGGCTAGAGTGAATCCACGCCCGTTGCCCGTTCGGCGCAAATACGCGGTACCACTCGCCCCGACGCTCTTCGACTGCGAGGCGCGAGCCGCGACGGAGTGACATGAGCGCTGAGTTATTTTTTCCTGGACCGACTCGCAGATCTGCCTTGTCGACTGTTACCGTCGCAATCTGCATGTCTACACTTCGGCTCGGGGATTTAACGTCTTCAACTGGCTTTGCGATGGCTGGAGCTTCTTTCTGCGCAGGGGCGGCACGAACTGGCTGAGGAGCAGCTGGCATCGGCACGTTGTAACGACCCAGGCTTGCTCGAGTCTTTGCATCGACCATCGTTGAGAGTCTGCTGGCCTCTGTCTCGGCAACTGTCAGCTGGCTGCGCGTCTCGTGCAGGTCTGCATCGAGTTTGCTCATCTGCTCCTTTAGCTCTTCAACCTGCTTACGCAGCGCCTCGTTCTCTCGGCTGAGAGCGGCTGCCCTGGCCTCAAGCTCTGACGGAGCTTTTGGCGCCTCGGCAGCCTTCTGTGGCTTAGGTGGTGTCACCGGAG
>CANLJX010000069.1 GCA_947491545.1 Deltaproteobacteria bacterium | reverse complement strand
CCGGAGCAGTCGCCGTCCCCCGAACTCGCTATTTCAAGCGCCGGCCCAGAGCTCGATCGTCTTAAAAATCTCGTAGCGCTTCAGGAGCGAATCCTGGACCTCAAGGATGCAGAGATAGCCGACCTGCGCTCGCAGCGGGACTGGCTTCGCAGTCGAGTTGAGCGTCTTGAGGAGAAGAGCGAGCGCGACCAGATCCTGCTTCTCTCAGAGACACAGACGATTCGCAAGCTCGTGTCGATGCACGAGGGGCGCAAGTCAGCTCTTCAGAACGTGCTGGAGTGGCTCGGTATCGCGAAGCAGCCTGAGCTTAGGCAGATCGCAGCCCCGGATGCCTTCAGCAATTCAGATACCGTAGAGGTCAAGGGCACCGCTGCGAACGGGTAGCCGCTTAGCAGAGCGTCTAGTGGGTAGCGAGACCGGAGCCTGCCCCGTCGACCCGCACGGCGACGCGACGGTTAGCGGCATAGGCCCACTCCTCGTCTTCGTTAAACAGCGGGCGAGTCTCGCCGTAGCTGATAGTCTTCATCTTCTGTCCTGGCACACCTTGGCGCGCTAGCTCCGCCTTGACTGACTCAGCACGGCCAAGACCAAGCTTCTGGTTGTACTCCTCAGTGCCGCGCTTGTCGGTGTTGCCCTCAAGCACCACCTCAACAGGCCCCTCGCGCTTGAGCAGCTCAGCAACCTCGCGCACCTTCTCCTTGCCGCGCTTGTTGAGCGATCGCTTATTGAAGTCAAAGTTCACGTCAGGAAGGTAAATAACCTTGTCCTCAGACTCCTCGGAAACGGGCTTGTTGTAATCGAAGGGCGAGATTGACCGGCAGTTAGGCACTTCGTCATCGTGCTTAAAGCAGGAAGGCGTTCGGAAATCGAACGGCTCGCGGTACCCCATAACGCTCTTTGTCTCTGGCGTTGAGCCAGCAAAGTAGCTCAAAGGCCGGAAGATTATCTCACGCAGCACCCAGCCAACTGGGTGCACTACGTACGCGAGCACTCGCAGGGGGTGCGACTCTGACTCTCGGTAGCGAGGAGAGTTGTGATAATCGCCCATGACCGCGTCGTCTGTTTCCGGGAGGAGATCCTGCGCGCCTGCGGTGTAGGGCATGAGTGATACAACGCTCATGACTACGGCGAGAAACGCTGAAATTTGAATCCGTGTTCGCATGATTGCCTCAGTCTAATGCGGCCGGTATTTCTTCGGCCAAAAGTATAGTCGGCACATCCCTGCCGCGAACTTAAGCGGCTACGAGAAACTAAGATGCGAGCAACCGTGCGGAGCCGCGACAATCGCTTCGAGGGAGGCTCCCGGCTTTGGCTGGCCCCAAAACCGACACGTTGCTAAGCGATTGATTTCTCGGGGCTACCTACCTCACCGGGGCGAACCGGACGATTGTTTGCAGGAATTTAAGCTCCCTAAAACGCAGAAATATCAAGCATTCCCCGATTTCTGCCGTTTCTCCAGCCGTAGAGGTGGGGAGAACAAGCCGACGCGCGGCTAAAGCACCCCACCCCGCTGGTTTTTGTAAAACAAGGGTCTAATCGTGCTGTACACCCAAGTGGAGAAGCGGTCCTGGATAGCTCCGATTCTACTCGGACTATCTGCGGTGGTGGTGTGCGCTACATCTGCAGCACTAAAATTGCCCCTCGGGGGTGTTGCCGCTCAGGTCTTACTTTTCCTCTCTCCGCTCGCCTTTGGAATCCGCGGAGCTCTACTCGTGCTAGCGGTCGGAGTACTCCCCTGGTCGGTCAACACCGGTGACACCGAGACAGGCGTGAGGCTTGCGATCATCATCAGCAGCATCGCCTTGGTTCAGCAGATCGCCCCGATAGTGCCCGGGTACGTCACTACACTCCTTGTGTGGCTCGCCTGTGTTAGCCCAGCGCTTTCAATGCTGAAGGAATTCGCAGCTACACAGCCGTTGCCCACGAGCGACCCGGTTATAGTGACTCTGCTGCAGGATGTCCTCGTGACGTCGCTCGCGGGTTGTTTACTTTTCAATGAAGCCCTCTGGTGGCGCCTCACAGGTCGAGTTCGATACCTGAACGCTAACCAGCTCATTCCGTACTTGATGGCGGCAACCTCACTCACCGCCCTGTTTGTCGTAGCTCTGGCGCTGCGTCAAGCCGGGCTACTCAACGCTGCGGTCCAAACGCAGGTCGGTATGACGTTAGGCACTCTCATCGTGGCTGCGTTCGTCCTTATCCCAACGCTCTTTGGGATTCACATCGTGCGCGCTATGGCTGCTAGCCATACCACGGCATTCGCCTCATCAACGCATACGCCTATTGATGCGCCAGCGAGAGAAGGCCAGATTAGAAAATCTGCTCCGGAGGATGCGTGGAAGATAGTAGGCGGAAAAATTACCTCCGCCCCTCCTGCTCCCGAAGAGAAAGCCTCGCTTGAGGTTGGCGTCTGCGCCCTTGATGGCAACGGCTCAGTGCTCTTCATGAACGACAATTTTCAGCGCCTGGTGGGCATACCGGAGAGGGCTCCCCTCGGAAGCAGCTTTGAGTCCTGCTGCACCACCTCAAGCCTCGGCCAGTATATCTGGCAGCTCGTCTCAACTACCGCCCCCTCAGTGGAGCACCGCGAGGACCTACGTGTTGCCGGAAGACACGACAACGTAAAGTTTCTACAAATACAGCTCTGCCCTCACCACCTCGCCGAGAATACAGAGGAGGGTGCGAAGAGTGAACGACCGCCCCGCGTCATCAAGGTGGCTGACATCACGGCCAAACGCACAATAGACGAGCGCCTACTACGGATACAGCGACACAAAGCTCTGAGTGCCTGCGCGCGCTCTGCAGCGCCTCAGCTTTCCGAGCTTTTCACAGCGATGCTCGGTCGCGCTAGCTTTGCGACCCGGCCAGGCGCGTCTCAAGCAGAGGCGCTTCGCCACATTCAGGCTCTATGCGCGAAGGGAGGGGCTTTAGTGCAGCAGCTAAGTGAGCTGAGCCTTCCGCCGGAGAACGCGGAGCGACACACGCTTAACGTGGCAACCGCTCTTGAGGAGAGGCTCCCCCTCTTAAGGGGGCTCGTCCCCCCCGGCATTAACGTTCATTGTGCAGCATCCGCCGATGCTCTGCCGGTAAAGCTTGACCCCGCGATGCTCACGCAGGTCCTCTCTCTCGTAATTTTGAACGCCTCGGAAGCCTACCCCGATGGCAACGGCAAGGTCTCACTGGCATTCGGCGAGGAGGAGATCGACGACGTTGTTAGCAAGCTGCACGCCGGAAGCCGCCCAGGTCGCTTCGCGCGCATTAGCATCTCTGACTACGGCCGTGGCATGCCCGCTGAGGTACTTGCTCGAGCCGCAAACCCACTACTAACCGTACGAGGGGAGTTCGGCCATATCGGCCTCGACCTCCCAAGCGTGCTTGCCGTCATGAGCGACCACGACGGGTTCCTGACCGTTGAGTCCCGACCAGAGAGAGGCACAACGGTATCTCTCTACTTCCCGCTCTCCACTCAGCCGGTCGTGGCTGAAGACCCACACCAGCTCAGCCTCAACAACAAACTACCCCCTGCGAACACGAGAGTCATGATCGTCGAGGATAGCCCAGAGCTTCGTGAGTTGCTGAGCGAAATGATCAAGTGCCTCGGCTACAATCCCATCGCATGCGATACCAAAGAGTCTGCCATGGAGCTATTGGAAGCCGGCAATGTGGACATCCTTGTCGTTGAGGAATCTCTTCCAGGTCTTGCAGCACACGCCCTCGTCAGCCAAGCTCACGCTCCAGGCTCGCATGTTAAGACCGTGCTGCTCGCTTCGGGGCAGAACTCACCGTGCGAGGACAGCGATACAGTGCTCCTCAAGCCTTTTGACATCTCACAGCTGGCTAAGGCGCTCGACGATTCAGAGCAAAAGACGCTAGCGCAGTAGAAATAGCACTCGGCCCTAAAGGCCAAGACGTCACGGCTGGAGCAGTCCAGAGATCCAGAGTGTCTTCCCGCTCTCGGGATCGAGGTCCGCCACTACGCCATGCAAGATCCCCTCCCCTTCAGCAATCTGGTACGGGGCCGGCGTGTACGAGGTGAAGCGCTTAAGGGCAACACCCGCATCCATGCCAATTACGCCAGTATTGCTGCCGGTCATCCCTAGATCAGTAATGTACCCCGTGCCTCCGGGAAGGATCTGGGCATCCGCAGTCTGTACGTGTGTGTGAGTTCCAACGAGCAGTGAAACGCGGCCATCGAGGTGGCGTCCCATCGCCCACTTCTCGCTCGTTGCCTCGGCATGGAAATCCAAAACAACCAGCCTTCCAGCGCTAGCCGGAATCTCCGCAAGCATTCGCTCGGCACCCTTGAACGGGCAATCGATTGCGCCCCCGATAAAAACTCGCCCAATCAGGTTGCCGACGTGGAGCGTGATGCCGTCAGCGCGCGCCAGTGAGCACCAGCCACGTCCCGGTGTGGCATCGACTGGCAAGTTGTAGGGACGGATGCACCACGCCGAATTCGCCTCGATGAAATCGCCGGAGCCTTTGCGCTGAAATGCGTGATCACCGAGCGTCACCAGATCCACGCCCGAAGCACGGATCTCGTGCGCCGTGCCTGCATCGATCCCGGCCCCTCCAGCAGAGTTCTCTCCGTTGGCAATAACCACGTCTGCGGCGAGCCGCTCCTTGAGTGGACGCACATGGCGCGTTAGCGCCTCGCGCCCCGGGCGACCCACCACATCACCCAAGACCACTACTCGTAGCCCGCGCTTTGCCGGGGCTTCTGCCTTGCTTGTGAGCATCGTTAGTTCCTTAACTCTTTTACGCCGCCAGCGCTTGCACGCGCGTCAGCTTTTCAATTAGTCCTGCTCTTTCATCCTCGACTAACCTGGCCCCATCCGCGCTCATGGCAGATGTAGTCCATAGCCACATCGTAGCGGTCGGTCGGAGTACCATGGATGACCTGCATAGACCAGCACACCCCGATCTTTAGCGCCCCCTGCAGCTCCGGGCGAGCCAAGAAGCGATCGTAGAAGCCTCCCCCCCGACCGAGTCTGCCCCCTTGTGCGTCGAAGGCCAGCCCCGGCACCAAGACTGCAACAGTTTCCGCAACCTGAGGGGCAAATAGCTCCCCAGAGCCTAGTCGCGGCTCCAGAATTCCCCGAGGACCAGGCTCAAGTTGAGCGCCCCATTCCTCCCCGATCTGGATGAAATCCATAACCCCCTGCTCCCGAATGCGCGGCAAGTAAACTTTCCGGTCGCGGCGCAGCATCTGGGCGATAAAGCCCGCCAGGTCGACCTCACCCGGAAAGCAGGGCACCCAGCCCAGAATATGTTCAATCGAACCGAAGGGCTGCGTTGTAAAGAGCTTCTCTAGTTCGAGCCCTAATTCGTGCTGAGCCGCCGCCTCCCAGCGCTTGTCCAGGTTCGCCAAAACCACCCGCATGTCGTGGCGAATCTCTTTTTTGTGCTCGACCATGTAGGCATCTCCTCGTTTGAGGCTCCACGTCTCCACATGGTACAATCAAAACAGGCTCTGCGGCATCCTAAACTGATGGGCAACGGCGTACGCTGGTACTGCCCGACCCACGGCGCGGCGTGAGATCCCAAGATCTCCCTCGCAAAAATGGGTGTTTTACGGCGCTTGTGCTCTCGGATGGGCGCTACGGTTTGCCAACAGGTTTTGCTCGAAGGCGTGCTCATGAGAGCGGCTCTCGCACTGAAGGTTTTCTCTCCACTCGCATCGGCGTTCGCCATAGCCAGCGCCCTCGCGCTCGGTGCGGGCACAGCAGCAGCGGCCGGCCCGTCTCCGCTCCTCGAGCACATCTCGCAGCTCCGCACCTCAACTGGCACTCAGTGGTGCTCGCCGCTTGATCCCTCTGACCAGCCGATTCGCGCCCCGTCGGTAATGCGCGCCAGCTCTGCCACCACAACTCCCCAAGATCTCTTTTCAGCTGTCGCATCGGCATTTGATAAGCGGGGCATCCAGGTGAAGGCGTCGCTCGTCATCGCCCCCGGCGCATTCGCAAACGCCTACATCCGAGGTGGCGACGAAGTCGTTATAACGGCGCCCCTGGCCTCTTCGGTACAAGACAAGTCAGAGTTGGCTTTCGTGTTCGCGCATGAGCTGTCGCACATGGCGCTTGGCCATGCCGAGGGTGGCTCAGTGCGCGACGAGATCGCCGCTGATGAGCTCGCGCTGTCGATCATCGAGTCTCTCGGGCTCAATCCCTGTGCCGGCGCCGAGATCCTCGATAGGCTCTCATCACCGCTCTCCGCCTCGCTTGTGAGCGTCAGCCCGCGCCTCGATGCGCTGCATCAGAGCACCCCGGATGGATGCGGCTAATCACCTGAAAAGACGAGCAGTATCACGGCTCTCTCAGCAAGCAGGTGTCAGGCCTGGGTAGGCCTTTATAACCCCTTAAGAACTTTATCGATCCAGCCGACAAACCTTTAGGGTCAAGAAGCGCCTGCAGTCCGCTCTCTGCCTCCTGGCAATCATGCCGGGGCGTGTATCGAGCAGCACGACAGGCCAAGGCTCGTAAGGAAGGTATGAAGGAACGTGCCGTGGAGATGAGCCCGATTGAACGGGCTACGCAGTGCATCCTGGTGGTCGAGCCAGACCCAATGGATCGCAATCACCTGCGCACAACTCTCAAGGCGCTCGGATTCGGAACGATCGTCGATTCGCCCTCCCACCTCGCTGCACTCGAAAAATTCGAGGGCCGACGCTTCACGCACGTCATATTCGATGCGAAGAAGTCGAATTACCCGATGAAGGAGTGGCTTACTCAGGTCTTTGAGATCGACTCGAACATCATCGCTATTCCGGCCTCAGCCAACCCGAGCGTCGATGATGTATTCGACCTGCTCGTTATCGGGGCGCGCGGCTACCTCGTGAAGCCATTTACGTTTGACTCGGTAGAGCAAGCCGTTCTCATGGCGACCAAGGGCGAACCGATCGCTGAAGCTGTCCTGCAAGCGAAAGACCGCAACGAGGCTCTCGTGGCGATTATGCTCTCAAGCCTCGATAAGCTCGCTACCGTGTACCGACAGTCACTTCAATTTGAGACAGCTGCGCGCGAGCTGCCCCGCGCCATGTCAAACCTCAAGCGGGCCTCGGACCTGGCTCACACCTTCGCAAAAGGTGGAGCAGAAGGGCTGATTGAGGCCCTGGAGCGGTTCTCTATTGCCAAGAGCCATGGCCCCGCCTCGCGTCTTGGACGGCTCAGAAAGCGCCTCTCAACCAACCGCTCAAACTTAGAAACCCCGGCAAAGTAGCAGCAATGGCACGCCGCACCAAGCTCTGTTACGTCACCCTAGACCCACTTTCCATCACAACCCTTTGTGATATGGATCTATCTGGCATGGATACCCGACACACCATCCTCTCAACACTCGCGGTCGTTCTTGCATTGGCTCTCCCGGTAGAACCGGCTCAGGCCGAGACGCTCTCAGACGTAGTCTCCTCCCATGCGATGGAAGACGTTCGAAGGGACACCGACCGCGCACGTGCCCGTAACGCCGTCAACACCGGCCCAAACGCCAAGAGCGCGCACTCGGCCGGCATGGATCCGCGAGCTAACTTCACCCAACTTTGGGATACATCTCGGGGTCCCGAGCTGCTCTTGAGCTGGATTGGGGCAAACATCCCTGGTTTCAAGATGCGCATCATGGACACAACGCGCTCATTCCAGGATATCTACGCCTACGCTCGTCTAACTGACTCAAGCCGACGCCAGATTAACCTTCAGATTCGCGTTCCTCACCCTAACTACGAGCTCATGGTTCGGCACAGCACGATGCCTCAATTTACTCAGTACGAGCCACCGAAGCTAAAAACGGTGGCCGAAGAAGAGGTCGAGTTTAACGGCGTCCCAGGGATGTACTACCGCTCTGATAGGGCCAGATGCTCGATCGTATTCAAGATCGAGCGGATGGGGATCGTCAACCTCTGGGTCGACCGCTGTGAGAATTCAAGCGTCATGATGGAAGTGGCGAAATCGCTCGATTTTAAGCGGCTTAACGCCAAGCTTTCCAGCTAGGCGAAATCGCCGCGTGGAGCCCGATCCCTTGCCGAATGGACCCCTTTTTCGGGGCCAGAAGGGTGCCATCTGCTTGGCGCCCTAGCCACCTTTAAGGGCTCCCCGTAATTTGCTACTATCTCGCTGTATTTCTGGAGTTTCCACATGAAAACATCTGAGCTTCGCCGCCGCTACCTTGAGTTCTTCCGCAACCGCGGCCACACGGTCATTCCATCGGTATCCCTCATTCCCGACAACGACCCGACAACGCTCTTCACATCTTCTGGCATGCAGCCGCTCGTGCCTTACCTGCTCGGGCAGGTGCACCCCGAGGGGAAGCGGCTCGTGAACATCCAGAAGTCGTTCCGCGCGCAGGACATCGAAGAGGTGGGAGACAACCGCCACACTACGTTTTTTGAGATGCTCGGCAACTGGTCGCTCGGCGACTACTTCAAGCGCGAGCAGCTTCCGTGGGTCTTCGAGTTCCTCACCAAGGAGGTCGGACTAGACCCAAAGCGGCTCTACGTCTCTGTGTTCGAGGGCCAAGGCTCGATCGGAAAAGACACCGAGGCGATTGAGCTGTGGAAAGAGATCTACAAGACCGTTGGCATGGACGCCAAAGAGGGCGAGCAGATCTTCGCCTACCCTGCCAAGAAGAACTGGTGGTCGCGATCCGGAGAGCCCGAGAACATGCCCCCAGGAGAGCCGGGCGGCCCAGACAGTGAGCTCTTCTTTGAGTTCCCGAACGTCCAGCACGACCCTGCCTTCGGCGAGAAGTGCCACGTCAACTGCGACTGCGGACGGTTCGTCGAGATCGGCAACTCGGTCTTCATGCAGTACAAAAAGGAAGCTGACGGCTCCCTCTCTGAGCTCTCTCAGAAAAACGTCGACTTCGGCGGCGGTCTGGAGCGCCTCGTTGCAGCGACCCTCGATGAGTCAGACGTCTTCAAGATCGACATCTTCCAGCCGATTGTGGCGAGCCTTGAGTCGGCATCGGGGAAGAAGTACGGCGCGGACGTCGAATCCACCCGCTGCATGCGGATTATCTGCGACCACGGCCGCGCCTCCACGATGCTGATGGCTGACGGCGCCCTCCCTTCCAACAAGGCCCAGGGCTACGTTGTTCGCCGCCTGATCCGCCGAGCAATCCGCTTCGGTCGACTGCTCGGGCTCCAGACGGGATTTATGACAGAGATCGCCCGCTCAGTGCTCGACTCGTACGCCGAGGCTTACCCGGTCGCACCAGAGAAGCGCGAGGCGATCCTTGCAGCGATGTCCCAGGAGGAAACGAAGTTCAACAACATGCTCGGCAAAGGGCTAAAAGAGATCGAGAAGATCCCGACCCTGACCGGCGCCCTCGCCTTCAAGCTCTTTGAGACCTACGGCTTCCCGTGGGAGATGTCAGAAGAGATCGCGCGCGAGCGCGGACAGCAGGTCGACCGAACCGAGTTTGAGGCAGAGTTCAAGAAGCACCAAGAGCTATCTCGCACTGCCGGCAAGGGGATGTTCAAGGGCGGTCTCGCTGACCACGGCGAAGCGGTCGTGAAGCTCCACACTGCGACACACCTCTTGCACCAGGCGCTACGCTCCGTTCTGGGCGTGCACGTTCAGCAGAAGGGCAGCAACATAACCGGCGAGCGGCTGCGCTTCGACTTCTCTCACTCGCAGAAGGTCTCCCCCGACGAGATCAAGAAAGTGGAAGAGATCGTGAATTCCCAGATCGAGCGCGACTTGCCGATATCGTTTAAGCTCACCAGCTACGAGGACGCCATCAAGGAAGGCGCCCTCGCCTTCTTCGGCGAGCGTTACCCTGAGAAGGTGAAGGTGTACGAGATCGGCGACTTCTCAAAAGAGATCTGCGGCGGACCACACGCCGAGAAGACCAGCCTGCTCGGCAAGTTCGCGGTGACCCGCGAGGAGGCCTCGAGTGCGGGCGTGCGGCGTATCTACGCGACGCTGAGCTAGCCCGCATGTCGCATGAAGCCTGCCGCTGCGAGCGCCTATGATGCTCTTTTTGTAGCTCAACAATTGAGCTTTAGAACCGGAGATATCCCGATAGGATTCGGCCCTGAAAATCAATCTGTGGATTCGCCGCTCCGGCCCTGAACATAAACATTCAAGGCGCTCTCCCGGCGCAGTTTCATGCAACATTCGCGCTAGTGAATGCCGTTGATCAAAGAGCGACGGAGCCCCCCTGTCCCAGCGGCACGCCGCGGACAAGGATGCCCGCCCCCTTTCGTTGAGCTGTTTTTGGAATTGCCGCGCTAAGGCTGGGTCTCCTGGATATTCCTCGATGCCTCGGCAAACTTCTGCTGAATAGCGGCCCCCTGCTGTTGCACTGCACTGCCCACCCCGATCAGCGCACCGAGACCGAGCACGGTCACCACCACACCGATGATAATCGAGAACACCCAGGATATAATCGCCGTGCCGAGACCAGCGCCGTAACCCCCACCGTAGATTCCTGAGATGATTCCTGCTGAAAGGAAGAACCCAATTATCAGCGAAAGCACTACACCGATCGGGCCAAGCGCCAAGCTGAACAGAAGGTTTATCACGAAGCATGCTACGCCGATTAATAGCGAGCAGCCGCACGCCTTAAGAAAGGTCCGATTCGGCAACGACACCAGCTTCGCTGCCAGCGCCAAGCACAGCGCGTGGAATATAAAAATGCCTACCACTAACAGCAGGACAACCCCTAGGCCAACGGCCCCTAGCATTTCATTGCTCATCGAAACCTCGCTTGCAAAAAGGGGCCACGCGACTATCGCTGGCGCCGCCCAAAACCCTAGCAACAGCGCGCTCGGCTGACCACAGTAAAAGCAGCGTAGCACGGGGCTGTGGGAGACACCTGTGGCTTGCATCCGGTTCACAGAGCGCCCACAGAATTCCTTATCTTAATCGCAACCCGTCTCATCCTCCTGCACCTGCACCGCCCCCTGCTCATTATCAGGCTATTCCCGAGAGTGCCTTCGATATTCATGTCGGCAAATCCGGATGAGGATTAGGGAGCTAGTGCAGGAGAATGAGAAGGATTAAGACTAGGAGAAGGATCAGGAAAAGAAGGCCGGCCTGAACTTCTTCCGCCTACCTCGCCCCCACCCCAAAAAGCACCGCAGGAATGGTGCGCAGCAGGAGCACGAAGTCCCCGAAGAGGGACCAGTTGTCGATGTACTGCAGGTCGAGCTTGACCCACGAATCAAAGTCCTTGATCTCGTTTCGCCCGCTCACCTGCCAGGTGCAGGTCAGACCGGGCCGCATCGAGAGCCTGCGGCGCGAGCTGCGCTCGTACAGGCTTACCTCTCCGGGGATCGGCGGCCGAGGTCCCACAAGGCTCATCTCACCTATGAAGACATTCCAGAGCTGCGGCAGCTCATCGAGGCTGAAGCGGCGCAGGAACCTGCCGAAGGGAGTGACTCGCGGATCGTCCTTCATCTTGAAGGCTGGCCCGTCCATCTCGTTCTTCGCCTTGAGCTCAGCCAGCTCCTTCTCAGCCCCGTCGTACATCGAGCGGAACTTGAGCATTTGGAAGAGCCGGCCGTTTAGCCCTACTCGGGTCTGCCTAAAGATCACCGGCCCGCGCGAGCTCTTCACGCCAACAGCGAGCGCGAGGAAGAGCGGAGAGAGCACAACGAGCGCCGCTCCGGAGACCGCAAGATCGATCGCTCGCTTGAGCGCCAGCTCCCACGAGTCGCCTGGAGGAGTCTGGAAGTGAATGAGCGGCATCCCGCCGAAGTAGCTCATGCCCGACTTAATAAGGCCGATGCTGAAGAGGTCCGCAGCTATCGTGGTTCTCACCCCCTGCTCGGCGCACACCAGGATCATCTCTTCCACCTGCGGCATCACATCGACCACGTCGGTGAAGATAACCTCATCGATCGCGTAATCTTCAAGCGCCCGACAAACCGCTGAGGTACCAACCATGACTCGCCCAACCTGCACGGTGCCCTCAAGATCGCGCCGAAGCTGCTGTGAGGTAACGACCTGATGAAGATCTGCCGGGCGCAGATCCGCAAAACCACGAATGTGGATCCCAAGCTCTGGCCTGGCGACTATTTCGCGCGCAAGGCGTACTGCCTGATCCCCCACTCCACAGATCACAACATTCCGAAAGTTGCGCCCCTTGCGGCGCCAGTAGCGAAGGAATTTCAGGACGGAGTACCGCTCAAGGGCAAGACCGCACCCTGCGAGAACAACGAAGAGAGCGACGAACGAGCGGCTTATGTCGATCTTGAGCACGAAGAGGGTTGCCGCGAGCGAGATAAAGACAACAACCGAACTGACGAGCGCCACGCGGAAGAGGCGCCAGACCGAGCTAAGCCGCATGCTGCTGTACGCCCCCATCAGGTTGAGAGAGAGCCCGTAGCCGATCAAAGCTACTCCAAGCACGAGCACGTAGTCCTTAATCGGGGCGAGCACCGCTTTCCCCTTAAAAGGAAGATTGAGATCAAGGATGTCGTTCCAGAAGATGAGCGAGTCGCGACCGTAGTAGGCAGCGAAGAACGCAGCTACGATGATGGCGTTGTCGCCGAGCCGCTCGAGGCGGGATATGAGGCGCGAATTCTGCTTCAGCATACCAAGGGGATTCAGGCACTTATGGTAGGCTGGACAGCCTCACTAAACAAGACACGGCATAACTATTCGCTCGTGGGCACTCACCCCTCCTAACCCCTTGCAACTCGTGCCTCAAGAAGCGAAAAGCTGCCCTGCCCAGATGCTCGAATCGGTCGCAGCAATCAGGAGCGGTTTCCGCCACCCTCGCCATGCGCAGAAGACTCTCCTGAACGAAATCGCCGCGGTCGATAACGAAAGGGCTTCTTGCCCGCCCCCCTTTTGACTACCCTTGACCCCGATGAAAGTGATTCTACAGCGCGTCAGCCGCGCAAAAGTAAGCGTCTCTGGCGAGACGGTCGGCGAGATAGGGCACGGGCTCCTGCTTCTGGTTGGCTTCGGCCAGGGCGACACGCGAGAGTGTCTTGAGCCCATGGCGGAGAAGATCCTCAACATGCGGGTCTTCCCGAACGACGCAGGGCGCTTCGATCGATCGGTTCTCGATCTGCAGGGGGACGTGCTCGCCGTCTCGCAATTCACGCTATACGCTGACACGAGCAAGGGTCGCCGGCCTGAGTTCTTCGAATCGCTCAAGCCGCAGGAGGCTGAGCTTCTGTTCAATGATTTCCTGGCTGTCTTGCGCGCTGCCGGGGTGCGCCACGTCGCTTCCGGTATCTTCGGCGCACACATGCTCGTCGAGTCGGTCAACGACGGGCCCGTAACGATCTCTCTCGAGCGCTAAAAAGTGCCTCTACTTCCCGTCTGCTTTCTTGCCGATCTGCGCCAGCCAGGCGAGCCGCTCGGTGATGGTCTTCTCGTTGCCGCGGTCACTCGGCTCATAGAAAGGCTGCCCCGGCACCCCCTTCGGCATGTACTGAACTTCGGGAGCGTAGCCGTACGGCTGATCGTGCGGATAGACGTACCCCTTGCCGTAGCCGAGGCTCTTCATCAAGCCCGTCTCAGGATTCCTTAAGTGCAGCGGCACCTGCGCGTTCGGAGCTCGCTCAACCGCCGCCAGCGCCCGGTTGAGCGCTACGTAGCTACGGTTCGATTTGGGAGCAGTCGCCAAGTAGGCGATGCACTGCGCGATCGGTATCCGTCCCTCGGGAAGGCCAACGAGCTCGAATGCCTGGAGCGTCGAGACAGCAAGCTGCAGCGCCCGCGGGTCTGCATTTCCAACGTCCTCACTCGCAAAGATCACGAGGCGCCGAATGAGAAACCGTGGATCCTCGCCACCCGCGAGCATCCGGAATCCGTAGTACAGGGCAGCATCAGCATCTGAGCCACGCAGGCTCTTTATGAATGCCGAGGCGATATTGTAGTGCTCTTCGCCATCACGGTCGTACGCAGCAAGCCCAGAGCTTGAGAGAAACGCCCGGATATCCTCCTCCTTTGCGGTGCCTTTGGCTCCAGGACGAGACTCCGCGAAGGCCTCAAGCAGATTGAGCAGCCTTCGACCATCTCCCCCGCTAGCCTCCTCAAGCAGCACACGTGCAGCCGGCTCAAGCTCGCAGCCGAGATCTTTTTCACCACGTTCGCACACACGCCCTAGCGCCTCGCTCGCGAGGGGCTTGAGCACCACTACCCTGCAGCGAGAAAGCAATGCAGACGTGAGGTAGAATGACGGGTTCTCGGTTGTGGCACCGATTAGGGCGATCGTGCCCGCCTCAACGTGCGGCAAGAACGCGTCCTGCTGCCCCTTATTGAAGCGGTGAATCTCGTCTACGAAGAGCAGTGTCGGCTTCGGCTGCAATTTCGCGCGATCGACAACCTCGCGCACATCCTTCACGCCGGAGAGCACAGCCGAGAGCTCCACGAACTCGCACTCGTACGAGTTGCCGATAATCTTCGCGAGCGTTGTCTTCCCTGAGCCCGGCGGCCCCCAAAGAATCGCTGAAGGCAGCCTGCCACGACCTGACCGCACCTGCTGCACGAAGGCCTGGTCGAGCTGGTCGAGCCCCGAGAAGTCATTGAGTGACCGCGGCCGCAGCCGCTCGGCGAGCGGAACCTGGGTCATGCCGCTCCAAGGAACGCAGTCACGTAGCGGTATCCCGACTCAAGCTGCCTGAGAGAGAACGACTCATTCGGCGCGTGGATAAGATCGCCCTCCTCTCCGAATCCCACAAGCAGCGGTTCGGAGCCAGAAACCTTCGCAAGCTTCGCAACGATCGGGATGCTGGCCCCCTCCCACAAGTACACAGGCTCTCGCCCAAACGATTCGAAGAGAGCCTTGCGTGCGCGCTGCACAACGTCAGACTTGACCGAGAGCTGAAGCGCCGGTCCGCCAGCGACGCGATGCTGTACCTCTATCCGGGTGCCCTCTGGGGCGAGCCCCTCGATGTGCTTCGCCACCAGCTCAAGGGTACGCTGCGGATCTTGTCCATCCACCAGGCGCATCGAAATTTTGGCGAAGCCCTCTGCTGGAATGACCGTCTTGTTCCCCT
>CANLJX010000068.1 GCA_947491545.1 Deltaproteobacteria bacterium | reverse complement strand
AGCCGTATTGCTCGGGGTGTGCGTCGGCGTATTAGTGTTTGTCGGCGTGTGCGTAGGCGTGTGCGTGTTAGTTGGCGTATGTGAGGGCGTAGTCGTATTGCTCGGAGTGTGTGTCGGCGTATTAGTATTTGTCGGCGTAGCCGTATTGCTCGGAGTGTGAGTCGGAGTATTAGTGTTAGTCGGCGTTCGGGTCGGCGTATTGGTGTTAGTCGGAGTATGGGTCGGAGTGTCGGTGTTAGTAGGCGTATGTGACGGCGTAGCTGTGTTGCTTGGCGTGTGCGTAGGCGTATTGGTATTCGTCGGCGTATGTGATGGCGTAGCCGTATTGCTCGGGGTGTGAGTCGGCGTATTGGTATTTGTCGGTGTATTTGACGGCGTCGCCGTATTGCTCGGGGTGTGAGTCGGCGTATTAGTGTTTGTCGGCGTATGCGTAGGCGTGTTCGTGTTAGTTGGCGTATGCGATGGCGTCGCCGTATTGCTCGGGGTGTGTGTCGGCGTATTCGTATTTGTCGGCGTATGCGAAGGCGTGTTGGTGTTCGTTGGCGTATTCGACGGCGTAACCGTATTGCTCGGGGTATGAGTCGGCGTATTAGTGTTTCTCGGCGTGTGCGTAGGCGTATTTGTATTAGTCGGCGTATTGGTGACGGTCGCAGTTGGTGTGTCAACCGGCGTGTTCGTAAAGGTTGCTGTCGGAGTATTGAATGGAGTGTTCGTGAATGTCGCCGTGGGTGTGTTCACCGGCGTGTGAGTGAAGGTCGATGTCGGTGTGTTCACCGGTGTGTTGGTAAAGGTTGATGTCGGAGTGCTTACAGGGGAATTTGTGAAGGTAGCTGTTGAGGTAGCTACCGGCGTGTTCGTGAAGGTCGCCGTGGATGTGGCGGCAGGTGTATTCGTGTTTGAAGGGGTATTAGTATTAGCCGGAGTGTTAGTATTCACCGGCGTTACCGTTGGCTCCGGCGTATTGGTAGGAAGGGGCGTGGCTGTGGCGGTTACTGAAAGCTCGGGGCTAGTGCAGCCCAGTGGGCAAGACGAAAGTCCCGGGCAGCCCGACACGTTACACAATCCAACACCGGGGCAGTTCCTTACGAGACAGATGTGTGGAGTCGCTGAGGGCGTTGGGGTAGCCGGGCAATTTTGACCCGTGTCTCCTGCTGTTCCGCACTCGGGCAGGCCTCCCGGAGACGCACAGTTGCCGTTATTCGTGTAGCAACGGTTGGTCGCATTATCCCAGCACTTTGTCACCGCACACTGTGCCAGGCAGGTCTGGCACTCGGGCAAGGCGTTGCCCTGTGCGTCCTTTCCCACGCACGCAGGAGTCGTCCCCGGGGGGTCGGCGTTGTAGCAGGCCTGATTCGGGTTGTTTCCGCAGGTGCCTTGCGTGCAGAGGTCAGGACAAAGGCCCGCCGCGCCGCAATCCGGCAGCCCATTGGAGTTTGTGCACTGAGGCTCATTCACTCCAGGCGGATCATAACATTGGATCGTGTTGTCGTTTGGGCAGCCGACATTCGAGCAGGTGCGGCAGGAGGAGCACTCAGCCACGCCATCAGGCGGTACACATGTACCGCCTGAATTGTAGCAATCCGTTGTTCCGTCATCACATTGCCCAGCCACCGCACAGTAGGTTGGACACTGCCCGCAGGGCAGCCCACCCGGTGGCAAGGTGCACAGGTCGCCGTTTACCTCTGCAACCGTGTAGCAGGTCTCTCCCGCGATTGGACAGGTAGACGCAGCACACGGCCCACCGGTACAGGCGTTACAAGAGATCGTGCCATCAAAAGGCGCCGTGCAAGAGCCTCCTGCTGGATCGTAGCAGGATTGCTGGTCGCCGTACGCACATGAGTTTATTAGGCACGCGCCGGGGGTCGAGGTTGCAGTGCTCGCTGGCGTTGCAGTGGCGGGTACAGCCGTAGTGATTAAAGTGGCAGCCGGCGCTGGAGTATCCGTTGGCTGGCTGGTCGACATCGCAATAGCAGTGGCCGTTGCAGTGGAGGTTGGCGCCGCCGTTCCATCCTGTATCGGCGTTGCTACATCGGTCTGTGTCGCTGCCGCAGTTGGTGGCGCTCCTCCGCCCCCTGCGTTCATGCCCTGCTGAGCAAGAGACCGAGAGGTCTCTCCATAACACGTGAAGAGTGTCAGCAGCGCAACAGTAACAAGGAGTGCTCGAAGCGCTTGGCCTCTCAGCGTCGAACGAAGTGAGTGTACTTCCCTTGGAGGCTCAGCACTTGAGGAGCGCTGAGCGCACACTACCCCTAGCCATCTGAAGACAGCGCCAAAACCATCCCGACACCTCGCTAGTGGGGCAGGTACAGAAGCCCACGGCTTGCGCACCATATCGAGGTTGGTAGTCGGCTTTTTTCGTAAGTAACTTTAGCAAGTTACACTATATTTTTGTGTTCTGTCGCGCCTCTCAAGTACCTGATAACACGAGGGAAAAATGGCCGCCGTTGAGGCGGTAAAATCCAATAATATCGATGAGCTAAATATCTTTCAGCTAGTTAGGTGTTCCGTTGGCGGTGCGTATGCTTCGCTGCCTCCACCTTAAACCTCAACTTACCCCTCTTCCGCGAGGCCCGGTCTGCCTTACCCATTCCCTTCGCTGCGCCTGAATTCTTCGGCATGTTGCTCTCTCCTCCAACGCAAAGTTGCAATCACAGAGACGCGATCGTAGCTGCCTCGCACCGAGTGAGTGCATGACGTTTAACAGAGGGAGCGTGAGAGGAGCGACCTACATGCGCTCAAGTGTCTCGATACCAAGCAGCGAGAGTGCGTGCTTGATCACGAGCCCGGTTGCCTGCACGAGCCCTGCACGCGCACGCTTCAGCTCCGGAGTCTCTGCGTGCAGCACCGAACAGTTCTGGTACATACGGCTGAAGCGCTTCGAGAGTTCGTACGCGTACGCGCACACGATGTGCGGGCTGTAGCGCTCGCATGCGAAGCGCAGGGTCTCGTGGTACTCGTTGAGGTAGCGAAGCACATCTAACTCAGTCTCGTGGGTGAGAAGCTCCCACTGAGCAGAGGCAAAGGCATCGTTACTCTCACCCAGCTCGCGCAGGATGGATCGCGTGCGGGCATAGGCGTACATCAGGTAGGGGCCTGTGTTGCCAGTTCGTGACGTCCAAGCATCCATGTCAAAAACAACCTGCGAGTTGTTGTCGAGATTGAGCATGCCGTAGCGCATCGTTGCCAGGGCAATCCTGCGCGCTGCCTCTTGCCGCTCTCCTTCAGGCCACTCGCCTTTGTACTTGTCGAGGAACTCCTCATTGACCTTCGAGATGAGCCGCTGGCGGAGGCTCGACATCCGGATCACGTTGCCCTTTCTGCTGCTCATTTTGCCGTCTGGCAAAACCACCGGTGCGTAGGCACAGTGGAAGCATTTCTTGACCTGCTCGTACCCCATCAGCTCAAGGCACCTGAAAACCTGCTGAAAATGGAGCGATTGCGCCGTATCGACGACGTAGATCGAGCGGTCTATCTTGAAGTCTTCAAATTTGCGCTGCGCCAAGGCTAGGTCGCGCGTCGCATAGAGCGCCGTTCCATCTCGCTTGATGAGCACGCAGAACCCAAGGCTGTCTTTCCGGAGATCGGCGCCGACAGCACCATCAGACTCAACGAAAACCCCCTTCTCCTGAAACGTGCGAACCAGCTCTTTGCTCGACTCACCGAACTCAGACTCAAAGAAAAAGTGATCGAAGAAGCAGTTGAGCCAAGCGAAAGCCTCCTTAAGCTCATCCATCGACCAGTCTCGGGACTCAATCCAGAACGAGCGCAGCTCTGGATCATTGGTCTCAAGCCCCATGAGCACGTGCGATACCTCCGCGCTCCACTTGCGGATCACCGGCAGGAATTCCTGGTTCGCAAGCGGCGAGCCCTGGCGCCGAAAGATCTCTACGACATCGATTCCGATGCCTTCGGAATGAGCGGCAAGGAGGTGCTGAGGGACTTCAAGCGCAAGCACCTCATTCCCGCTGCCAATTCCTAGCTCCTCCTCGCCGAGCATTAGACCTTCACTCTTCACGCCTTTGCGGTCTGCTATCCCTATCTGGCGAGAGCCGAGGGACATCCCGGGCGCGGCATGAGGAACGAGCACACCAGGCTTTAGTCGTCCCGCATTCTTCCGCTGGGTAACGACAGTAGCCGACCCATTAGCTGTTGCGAGCGTCACCACGTTCCAGAGTGGCTCGCTCGGGTGATCCGAGACACTCTCGACTCTCGCTGTTTTTACCCCTGATACACCGACCTCGGAGTACGTTTCGACATCGAGCTCAAGCGTTGCCGCGCTATACGCCTCACCAAGAAACTCTAGCTTGTTGGCGGCTGGAATCTTGAGCTCGGGGTGCTTGCGCAGGTACCACACGCACTTGGCCACATGTGTCCCTTCGTCGCCGAGGTAGGCCGCGCGGATGGTGTCGTTGCCGAGCCAGTCAAACATACGAGCTATAGAGTCGCCGAGAGCGATGTTCCGAATGTGCCCGACGTGAAACGACTTGTGGGTGTTAACGTTGCCGTACTCCACCATCACCCGCTCACCCGTAGCCGAACGGCGTGCGAGGAAGTCGCCCTTGATGATCGCCGGGATAAGAACCCCCGCGAGTGATGCTTTGTTCAGGAAGAAGTTTAGGTAAGGGCCCGTGGCAACAACCTTAGAGATCTCGCCGCCACCCGTAATCTCCTCCGAAAGCTTCGGCGCAAGCTCAGCAGCTATCACCGGCGGGCCCTTGCGCAGCGCTCGTGCAAGCTGAAAGCACGGGAAAGCGATATCGCCGTGGGAGGAATCCTTTGGAGTCTCAAGGAGCGCCTTGATCTCACTCGCCGAAACCTGCTGCCCTAACTGAGTGAGTGCTCGCTCAAGGAGCGCCGCGACTGTGTCCTGACCGATCATGTGAAACCGCCTTACTGCTTAGAACCCTGTGAGTGTTTTAGGAGCGAGAGCAGATACTGACCGTACGAGCTCTTCTTGATCGCATCAGCCTGGCGCTCAAGCTGCTCTCGATCGATGTAACCCATCGAGTATGCAATCTCTTCAAGGCAGGCCACCATGAGCCCCTGCCGCTCCTGCAGCGCCTGGATGAAATTACACGCCTGCAGCAGCGATTCGTTAGTTCCCGTGTCGAGCCAGGCAATACCACGCCCAAGCATCTCAACGTGCAGCTTTCGCTGCCGGAGGTACGCGAGGTTGACGTCGGTAATCTCAAGCTCTCCACGCGGAGAGGGCTTAAGTCCCGCCGCGATATCAACTACCTGGTTGTCGTAGAAATAGATGCCTGTGACAGCAAAGGGCGACTTGGGGTTCTTCGGCTTCTCCTCAAGATTGATCGCCGTGCCGGAGGAGTCGAACTCGACAACACCGTAACGCTCCGGGTCACTCACGCGGTACCCAAACACCGTGGCGCCGCTTTCTCGCTTCGCTGCCTGGCGCAGCAGGTCCGCAAAGCCGTGACCAAAGAACACGTTGTCACCGAGGGCAAGCGCGACTCGATGATTGCCGATGAAGTTACGGCCGATGATGAAGGCCTGCGCGAGCCCATCTGGACTCGCCTGCTCTGCAAACGAAAACGAACAGCCCCACTGTGAGCCATCGCCGAGCAGGCGCTCGAAGGATGGACGATCCTGAGGAGTCGAGATGATAAGCACTTCGCGAATCCCCGCCAGCATCAGCGTAGACAGCGGGTAGTACACCATCGGCTTGTCGTAGATCGGCAGGAGCTGCTTGCTCACCGCTAGCGTAACCGGATGCAGGCGCGTTCCTGATCCGCCAGCGAGAATAATTCCCTTCATTCGAACACCAAAAAGAGGGCCCCGAAACAGTCGAGGCGATGGCTGTTGAAGATAGCAGGAAGTGAGGGTGAGGTCACCGTGACACCGGCTCTGGTAGGGTCAAAAATAACTGGGGAAATCAGTGAGTTGCTGGTGTGGAGGCGGATTCACAAAGAGAGTGTTTCGGGGGTTAGGGCGGGTAGAGACCACAGATTCATGCGGACGGGGAAATCACAAAGAGAGCGGCGAGAGGGTCAGGGCGGGAAGAGACCACGGATTCGTACGGACGGGGAAATTACAAAGAGAACGGCGAGGGCAGCGAGAGGGTGAGGGCGGGTAGAGACCACGGATTCGTGCGGACGGGGAAATTACAAAGAGGACGGCGAGGGTGGCGAGAAGGTCGGCGTGGGGAATAGTCGGCGGATTCCGTCCTTCAAATACCTAACGTTGAAATTGAGAAGAAGACCTGTGGGCATTTCGGGCAACCTCATGTAGGTGATGAGTTGAGCCTCGTGAACACTCAAAATCTGCTCGACGGCCTTCAATTCTACAATAAGTTCGTCCTCTATCAGGATATCAGCGCGGTATCCACAGTCGAGGGTGACGCCCTTGTAGTCGACTGAAATAGGCACCTGGATTCGAAATTGAATGCCCGCAAGGAGTAGCTCATGCGCAAGACATTGCTGATACGTTGACTCTAGGAGGCCCGGCCCGAGCGTACGATGCACCTCAATCGCGCAGCCAATTACTTTTTGAGTAAGCGGATCCCGCTCCCCCTCTCTGCCCTCGCTGCACTCTTTGTTTAAATCCATACCCCCTATATCGGCAACCGCTTTCCGGAGTTGCCTACTCACGGCCTCTGCGGACCCTCCTCAATCCGTGAACGACCTCCTTCTCCGAGTTAAACGGAAAAGGATTAGGTAAAAGTGCATGTGCAGGAGAAGGAGAAAGAAAAGGATTAGGTAAAAGGCCTGCGCCCCGCACCCACTACCCCTACCCCTCCCGAGCTCGTTGTGCTCATATTCCACAGATGCGCCCTCTCCTCTTACTACTCCTCCTCGTTCTCACTCCGATCTCAGCCGCAAAAGCCGACTCGCTCGACCTAAACGCACTGCTCCGCAACGGCTCGGCGCGTGTTGAAACAGCCTCCGGGCAGCAGCTCCTGGCTCACCGTGACGCAGAGCTCTTTGTGCCAGCTTCGATACTAAAAGTTGCCACAGCCTACTGTGCGCTTGAGGAGCTTGGGCCATCTTACCGCTACTCAACCGAACTCTTCCTGGACAGTGACGACTCGCTCTACGTTAAGGGATCAGGCGATCCCTCAACTGTATCCGAAGAGCTGCAGAGCATGGCGAGAGAGGTCGCGGAGGTGACGAAAAAAGTTAAGGCTATCGTGGTCGACACCTCGTTCTTTACGAGCGACCTCTCGATCGACGGCGCCACTCCCTCGCTTAACCCGTACGACGCAAAAAACGCCGCTTTTGTGGGGAATTTCAGCTCTGTGGCATTGCGAAGGCGCAGGGATGGAAGGGTAGAAAGCGCCGAGCCACAAACCCCTATTACTTCGATGAGCAAGCGCGCTGGCACCCTCGTCAAGCGAGGCTCAACAGAGCGCATCAAGATCGGAAACCGCTGGCAGGACGGCGCCATCTACGGAGGGGAGCTGCTTGCCGAGTTTCTCTCGCAGGCAGGTGTATCAGGCCCGCGCAGTGCTTCGCTCGGCAAAGTTCCGAAAGGGGCGCGGCTGATAGTGACCCACACCTCCTCTCGTAACCTAGAGGAGATGGTAAAGGGCATGCTTGAGCACTCGACCAACTTTACAGCTAACCAGATCTTCCTAACGTTGGGCGCCAAGAAGTTCGGCGCCCCCGCCACCCTTGAGAAGGCGCAGCGCGCAATGACCGATTGCCTCAAGTCGCGTGTCGGCTGGAGTGGATTCCACATCGAAGAGGGCTCAGGTCTCTCGCGCCGAAACCAGGTCAGCTCCCGGCAGATGACAACGCTGCTGGGGAAGTTCGAGCCGTATCGCCATCTGCTTGCGGAGAAGGAGGGCTTCTTGGCTAAAACGGGTAGCCTAAACGGGGTGAACTCGCTCGCCGGCTACTTCAGCCTGCCGAAGCATGGGGAGGTCCGCTTCTCAGTGATAATCAATAGCGGTGTCCCGCACTTGTACAAATTCCGGGCCGCTGAGCGGATTCGCTCGCATCTTACAAACTCATCTAATTAGGATTACTTAGTATAGATTTATCCTTAATGTGGCGATAATTAGTATAGGTGGAGACAAAATTACACTAAGGATCCGACATGGCAGCCGCCCGTTCCGTCCCTCAGAAGCCGCTCCTCTGGAGCATCCCGCTGACCCTCCTGTGCGCCCTTAGTGTGGCGGGAGCCCTCGCCCCGAGCCAAGTCGAGCCCAACCCCACCGCTTCCCCCATCAACCCCGGCGACACCGCCTGGATGCTCACAGCAACCGCCCTCGTGCTCCTTATGACGCCGGGCCTTTCGTTCTTCTACGGCGGCATGGTCGACCGCAAGAACGTGCTCTCAACGATGCTTCAGAGCTTCATAGCGATGGGGATCGTTAGCCTCCTGTGGGTCACTGTGGGTTTTAGCCTCGCCTTCGGTGACTCACTTGGGGGCCTTATTGGAGACCCGCGCACGTTCTTCATGTTCCGAAACGTCGGAGAGTCCACACACCCTACGCTCTCGCCTACAATCCCCCTAGCGCTCTTCGCCCTCTTCCAACTCAAGTTCGCGATCATTACTCCAGCGCTCATCACCGGGGCCTTCGCCGAACGAGTGCGCTTCTCAAGCTACATGCTCTTCGTGTGCCTCTTCTCTCTCTTCATCTACTGCCCGCTCGCGCACTGGACCTGGCATCCAGAGGGCTTCCTGCGCAGCTGGGGCGTTCTCGACTTCGCCGGTGGGACAGTAGTGCACATGGCAGGCGGTCTTGCAGCGCTAACAGGCGCAATCTTTTTAGGACGCCGCAACGCGCATCAGCAACAAGCGCCGCAAGTTCCGGCACACATCCCGTACGTTCTGCTCGGGACGGGCATGCTGTGGTTCGGCTGGTTCGGCTTTAACGCTGGCTCAGCACTTGCGGCTAACGGGCTCGCAGCCAAGGCCTTCCTCACCACCAATACGGCATCAGCAGCCGCGATGCTCGGCTGGGTTCTCTTTGACTGTGTCAGGGGGCGTAAGCCCTCTGCTCTTGGGGCGTGTATCGGTGCGGTTGTGGGCTTGGTGGCGATCACGCCGGCGGCCGGTTTCGTGTCCGTGGGAGCGAGCATCTTTATCGGAACCTCTGCAAGCATCTTCAGCAACCTCGCTGTCAACTGGAGAACGAAGAGCTCGCTCGACGACACGCTCGATGTGTTCCCGTGCCACGGCGTGGGTGGCATTGTGGGGATGATCCTAACCGCTGTCTTCGCCGACAAGGTAGGGCTGATGTTCGGAGAGTCAGCAACCTTCATCAACCACCTCTACGCGCTCGGCATCGTCACGGTGTTCACAGTCGGAGGCTCGTACACCCTCTACATCATCGCCCACGGGATCATCCCGTTTAGGGTAAGCCAGGCAGAGGAAGAGATGGGCCTCGACTTAAGCCAGCACGGCGAGAGCATCGATGAGGTGCCTGAGCCAATTGTTAGGAATACCCCAGCCCTGAAAGTCGTTAACCTGTAGCGCAAACGCCCTATCCCCGATTCTCTGAGTCTGCTCAAGTCGCTCTTCCTTCGGGCTGCGGCTTGGCATACCTTGGCGTCATGCACTACGAGCCACCTGAGAGACGTGCTCCCGCCTCGATTCCCCAGCGTCGAACCGAATCCTCGGTCGACCAAGTTATGGTCGCGCTCTCAACGCAGCTCAGAGCGGAGCTGGAGGCAGTCCAGGGGGGCGCATCTCGCCCTGATGTTGCTGTTGAGACCGCTTGGCGTATCCTGCGAGTCGTGGGGCTCAATGACTTCGGCGCGATTCGTTCTCGGCCAACGACCGACTACCCCGGCCTTATTGAGCCACGCTACGTACAGCCAGTAGTCCTGTCCCTCAGAACACTGGGCGGCCTTGTGTACCAAGATCGCTCGAAGGGATTCGACCGAGCAGCTCAGGTCCTTGCCAGGGCCGTCGCCCTAGCGCCAGAGGATCCCGCCTGTGTCGAAGAGTTCGCTGAAGTGGCTTGCAGCATTACTCCGGATGATATCCGGGCCTTTGCTGATCGTCCGCACAAAAAGCTTGAGACCGTTATCGGTTACAACCGAGGTGCAAGCAAGGCAACCGAACATCTGCTTGAGGTGCGCTTTGGCATCTCTCGAACAGCCTTGACTGAGGAGAGTGGCGAGACGCTGCAGCTGGCTCTCGCCTCCCTACAGCTTGAGGAGAAGAGGTACCTCGCTCGATCTCTAAATCGGCTAAGCTGGCTCTTCCTCCAGGAAGGCTCATTCTTTGAAAACGGAACGCTGCTCAGCCTCGCGGTCGCGGCTAGCTGCTCTCACCTACAAGCCCTCGGGCTTCCTCGTGGGGCGATGGACTGCGTGACGATTATAAGGGAGTCGCTTGAGTGTGGCTCCGTGCTTCAAGACCTAGGAGAGGACCTGGCGCCTACATGCAGCGCCCTTGAGGTTCTCTCCTCTGCTTTTTACAAAAAGGGCAAGCTGTTCCGGAACTATGCGGCCACGAGGCGCTCAGAGCGAATCGACAGGCTGCTGGACGCCATAGAAACTGAAAAATCGCGGCAAAATCCAGCCGGCGACAGAACAACCACCTGAAATCAATGGCGTCTTTGAACTACCCGGGTCCTGCCTTTGAGCGCCGATTCATAAAGTGAAAGAGCCGTGGTGCCGTCTACCCTCTTCAAGGGTTTTTGGAAGAGGGCATTCATGAACACAAGTGGATCGAATGTGGGGCTCGTACTCTCACTCTTACTCGCAGTTGGATCAGTGCTCTTCGCCTCAGGCGTAGTGTACCTCTGTCGGTTCTCGCTGCGTGCTGTCTTCCGGGACCTCACTGCTCGCTTCAGCAGTAATAATCAAGCTCGCGCGATCGAAGCAGCCGCGCAGCTCAAGACGGACCTGCGAGAGTTCCAGGCAAAGATCGCCCTCCTGGAGGAGTACGCTCCTGAGTACCACAACTCCTTCACCTCCGGTGGCTGGGTGTGGCTAACATCAACTGCCGAGCACCTCTCAGCGGCGGAGCACATTATCGACCTGTTTTTGTCTTCGGGTCGGTACCAAGACGCTTACTGCCTATCTGCCTTTCTGAACGGAAACCTGGAACACGCAGAGATGCCACTCGCCGCACTACGCTTTGCGGATTTCGTGGACCTGCTCGACTGGAAGCCTCGGACTAAAGAGCAGCTCATAAAGCTGCTCGAGCTCGTCCAACAAGGTGCAACGCTAAACAAGGAGATCGGTCTCCAAAGAGCACGCAAAAGAAAGCCTACGATGCACACGATCGCTGACCTGAAGAAAGGGTTGGACTGGTAACGATTGGGTCCTTGAGCGCTCCAATTACAGACCGAAGAAGCGGCGTATCCTCTGCCTCAAAGCACTCTCATCGACGCTGACGGACGGCTGAATCGAAGTGAGCGCTGCACGGTGCTGCTCCTTCGCCTCATCCGCCTGCCGCAGCCGATTCGACATGCTCGCAACAAATGCGTTTATCAGCTCTTCTCGACTCTCAAGAAGCTCGGCGATTGAGGGCTTTTCGATACGGAGCGCTTTGACATCGGTATTTGCCTGCGCAGAAGCTTTTCGCGGCTCTCCGGTGAAGAGCGCCATTTCGCCGATTACATCTCCTCGACCGAGTGTCGCCAAAGTGACTGGCTTGCCCTGGTCACCTGTCACCTGAACAGCTACCTCACCCTCAAGGAACACGAACAAGAAATCTCCCTGATCTCCCTCGTTAAAGAGGTTCTCGTTACGTGCGAACACCTCGACTCGACCCTCTTCAACAACTCGCCGGCACTCATCCTCGGTGAGGCTCTTGAAGAGCTCCGCGCCGCGGAGCAGCTCAAGAGCCCGCAGCTCCGCCTTCTCGTCTCTAGAGGCGAGAGGGACCTTCGTCTGGTACACCACCTGGGTTGGGTACGGAATGGTTAGGCCGTAACGCCTCGCCGCGTACCAGACCCTTGTCATGAACTCATTACGGATACGATTCAGGGGGCCGTAGTCTGCGATAAAAACGAGCGATTCGTAGTCGACGCTGTATGAGTTGAAATTGCTGGTTCGAATGTCAGGATACGGCTCGGCTACGATGCCCGGTGTGCCTAAGGCAACCTCGGTTAGCATCTTCCGCACGAGGTTTGGCGGCGCGTCGTAGGAGAAACCAATTGTGACCCGCATGCCGTACAGCGGGCTCGGAGAGGAGAAGTTGGTTATGCGCTCTTTTCCGAGCGTGACGTTTGGAATAGTGATCTCGTTAAGCTCGCGAGTCACTACCCGCACAGAACGCCAATCCACCTCTTTCACTCGGCCGATAACATCTCCCACCTGCACCCAGTCACCAACGCTGAAGGGGTGATCGAACACGAGCGCTAAGCCAGCAAAGAGGTTGCCGAGGGTGTCTTGCAAAGCGAGACCCAACACGATCGACCCAACGCCGAAGGTTGTCAGAAGCGGGGATAGGTCTTTCTTCCAAACCGCCGCAAAAACTATCAGGCCGCCGACGACGACGAAGAAGAACGAGAAGATGCCTAGCACCAAGTTCGGCGTGCGGCTGCGAAATGAATCGCGGGGCGCATTTCGCAGGTAGAGCGCTTTGAGCGCACTTGCAACGATCCAGAGCAACAGGATCCCGATGATAGTCTGCTCTGTCCTGACAACCGACGGTTCGCGGCTGAATTCAAAGACCTGGTCCGAGAGCCAGAAAAAAATGAGCAGGGGAACGAGAACGTTGCCCACCCGACGGAAGGCTGCCGCAGCATGCTCGTGCGCTTTTTTGGCGAGCAAGTTGCACACCAACGCAAAGAGCAGCGCACCGAGAATCACGTAAACATCTATTGTCTCAAGCTGGACGTTGTTCATGCAGCGCCCCCTTCTTCTTTCGCGGGCGGCTTAAGGAGAGAGAGCACGATAGAGCCAGAAATAATGCTTAGCACCACCAGCAACGACAGTTCAGTCGGAACCTTCTCCCCCAGCAGCGGGTCGAGCAAAGCCATCTTCGAGCCGATGAAGATCAGCACAAACGATAGCCCGACGCTTAGGTAGTGGAACCTGCTCACAAACGCTGCAAGCAAGAAGTACAGCGCTCGCAGATCAATCACCGCAAAGATATTGGAGGTGAAAACAACGAGTGGCTCCTTCGTGAGCCCAAAGATCGCCGGTACCGAGTCGAAAGCGAACATAATGTCGGTAATCTCGATGAAGATGAGCGTGATGAAGAGCGGTGTCACAAACAGCTTGCCATTCTCCCGTGTGAAGAACTTCTGGCCGTCGAGGCTGCGTGAAACCGGCAGGAATCGGTTGAGGGTGCGCAGAATCCAGTTCCTCTCCGGATGGATCTCGGGCTCCTTGCCACGCATCACGGCTATCCCCTGCCAGATGAGGAAGATCCCGAAGACAACAATGACCCACGGAATATCCATCACCACCGCGCCCATGCTTATGAAGACCGCCCGTAGGGCGATAGCGCCGAAGAGCCCGTAGAAGAGCACGCGATGCTGGTACTGCTGCGGGACCGAGAAGAACCGGAAGATGACGAGGAACACGAACAGATTGTCGACCGCTAGCGACTTCTCGACCAAGTACCCCGAGAGAAACTCAAGAGCCGTGCGCCGGGCTATCTCGTCCGGAGTTGAGTTCTGCACCAGAGCCCGCGCGAGTTCGCCATCGAGACCAAGGTACGAGCGGGTGTAGAGGTACAGGAAGACGTTGAAGAGCATCGCGAAGCCGAACCAACCCAAGGCTGCGATGGTGGCTTCACGGATGGACACCTCGTGCGCTCGGGGCCCGGCCGCCCGAAGTGATGCGAACAGAACGACCCCAACACCGAGCGAGAAGACAACGTAGAACGGCCAGAAGGTCGCAAACGGAAAGATATGGTCCATGCTGGCTCTTACTGCTCCCTATTGCCCTACGCTCGGTCCCGCTTCAGCCGCCTGTGGCCGCGCGGCCAGAATGAGCTTCGCTAACGTAACCATTGTGAGGGGCGAGTTTCCCTCAGCCTTGTTGTTCGCAGTCACAAAAACTTTTTTGCCCGTGGCCACCGCCCGCTTCACGAGACGCAGCACGTCCCCCCGCATCTCAGGGGAAGGCTGCTGCATGCGGTCGTAGGGCTCGAACATCTTAGCAGCCCCCTCGTAACTCACGCCACGTGGAGTAAGCAGTCTCGCAACGTAAAAATCCGCAGTCAACCCGCCAGCTTCCGCCACCTTGAGCATCTGCTCCTTGAGGCTAAGCATGGAGCTCCAGTGGTTAAACACGTGGGTCGCCCCGGCCTCGTTCAAAGCTCGGACGTAGCCCCCCGTCAGCAGCTCCCGATTCCGAACCTCCACGGCGTACCTGGGTCCCTTCGGCAGCTTAAGCAGGAACTCCGCCAGCCGCTCCAGGAATTCGCCATACGACATAACCTGTGGCGAGAACGGCGCAAACTGGAGCACGAAGGGGCCCGATCGGTCCAGTACGGCCGGGTCGTCGTACGCCGCCAGAACCCGCTCCCGGAAAAGCTCCACGTTGAGGAAGTCTAGATTATCCTGCCCGGCGAGCGAGCCGTAGCGGGCGTGCTTCGGGTACCGAAGGATCGTCAGCCGCTCCCAGACCTTTGAAACCCACTGAAAAGCTTCTGGAACCTGGCTCGCGTAGCGCTTGAGCGTCTCTGGGCTGGGCGGATTGTAGAAGAGGCTGTCGATGCACACCGTGCGAAACCACGGGATCCTCGCGTACTCCTCAAGGCAGCGCTGCGTAAAATCGCGCTCGCTCTTGTAGGCCCGCTTGTACACGAGCCCCTTCCACCCGGGGAAAGCCCAGGTGCTGGTGCCGAGGAAGACATTCGAGGGAATGTCTGCTGCTCCCGCAGCGAAGATGTCGTCTGCGGTTGCGGTTTGTGCCAGGTCTAGCTCAGGCGCTTGCGTCACCTGGCGAGGCTATCGCATTCGGGCGAAAAAGGGGACGGGCTTGCTCTGTAGAAAAGGTGCTATGTGCCGAAGGAGTAGCTAGCCGGCCGTGCTCCTCCTCATCCTTGTCCTAGTCTTCCTCTTTCTCTTGCACATGCACCAGATTCCTCGTCCTCGTCCTCGTCCAGCCCCCTTTTTGCGGGCATATACTGGGCAAGTCCTGG
>CANLJX010000067.1 GCA_947491545.1 Deltaproteobacteria bacterium | reverse complement strand
GCACGGCGTGAGCTTGAACTCAGTGGCGCGCGCCTTGAGCGTCTTCATGAGCGCCTCGACACGCTCCCTGAGCTGCAGGCCTGCGCGCCGCATCTGGACTGCAAGACACGTATCAACGACGTCACTCGAAGTCATCCCCTTGTGGACGAAGCGAGAGAGGGGGCCAACGTGCTCAGAGACATTGGTGAGAAACGCGATCACATCGTGCTTAACCTCGCGCTCGATCTGGTTCACGCGCTCAGCGGAGAACTTCGCTTTCTCGTTGTAGGCGTCCAGCGCCTCCTTCGGCGCCCTGCCGATCTCAACCATCCCTTCAAGGGCGTAGCGCTCAATATCGAGCCAGATCGAGTAGCGGGCTTCATCTGTCCAGAGCGCCGAGGCCTCGGGGTTAGAGTAACGCGGAATCATGCGTTGACTAATACCTTGGCCGGATGGGGTTCATCAAGCTCAAGCGTCGGCAAACTCTCATAAACATTGCCACAAAGGAGGGTTCGGAGCCCTCCCGCGCGGTCAGCACACCGTTTCAGGTAGCGGTTTGCGCACTCCAGGGCCAGGTTCGGAGTGTTGCTGTTCTCGCTTAGGTGCCCGAGCACCACGTGGAAGAGCTCCGGGTGCATGATCTCTTCAAGCAGCTGTCCTGCGGCTTCGTTGCACAGGTGCCCGTGCGCCGAGGCGATGCGCTGCTTAAGCTCCCAGGTGTAGCTGCACGACTGGAGCATCTCTAGGTCGTGGTTTGACTCCAGCACGATCGCGTTTGCGCCCCGCACGTGCTCCTGCACCAGGGTGGTAACCCGCCCGAGGTCGGTCAGCATGCAGAGCCGAAAGCCTTCAGCGCGGATAACGTAGCCAACCGGATCGACCGCATCGTGCACGATGCTAAACGGCGTGACCTCGACCGGGCCTACGCAGAAGTCTTGGCCCGTATTAAAGATCTCACGGCCGCGTGGCTTCTTAATCCGCTCCATCGTTCGCTCGTTGGCGTAGACCGGCAGCCCGTAGCGGCGGCTGAGCGTGGCAACTCCGTTGATGTGGTCCTGGTGCTCGTGAGTAACGAGGATCGCTTCGAGCGACTCGGGCGCTATGCCCACCGAGCGCAGCCGCTCCTCAGCCTGTTTCCCGGAGAGTCCGCAATCAACGAGGAACCTCTTACCGGCGGCCTCTACAAATGTACAGTTGGCCTTGCTGCCGGATGAGAGGACGGTAAATCGCATCCCTGGATACAACCAGAAAGGGGCGGTTTCTTCAAGGCTCGCGTAGCCCCTTATTAGGCTCGGTAGAGCTTCTCGAAGTAGTCACGAACCATGCGCTCCGCGCAGAACTGCTTGCTGCACGACCGGATGCTCTCCACCATCATCCGCTTCCAGCGCGGCTTGTCGTCGTAGTAGGTCGGGATAACCTCCTGCTCGAACACCTGGTAGAGATTGAGCGCGTCGAGCCGGTCTTGCTCTTCGACTGACGCCGGGACACTCTCGTCCCCGATCGCCCAGCCGTTCTCGCCGTGCTGGCAGGCCTCTGGCCACCACCCATCGAGGATGCTCACGTTGAGCACGCCGTTCATGGCGGCTTTCATCCCCGACGTTCCGCACGCTTCAAGCGGCCGGCGCGGGTTGTTGAGCCACACATCGGCTCCGCGGGTCAGGGCAGCGCCGATAACCATGTCGTAGCCCGGCAGGTACACAACACTCTCCGGGAACGCCTTCGACATCTTCACCAGCTCTGCGATAACCGAGCGACCCTGCAGGTCGCGCGGATGCGCCTTGCCTGAGAAAACTACCGCCAGCTTCTTGCCGTTAAGCAGCTTCTTAACGCGCTCAAGATCCGAGAAGAGCAGGTTTCCGCGCTTGTACCCTGTGGCTCGGCGCGAGAAGCCGACGAGCAAGACACTGGGGTCGAGCTTCACTCCGGTGCGCTGCTCAACGAGGTGAATGAGCGCCTGCTTCTCAGCGCTGTGCGCCGCCCAGACCTTCTCTGGGTCGCTCGGCTCGCTGAGCAGCGACTCAGCAACCCAGGTGCGGCGGTGCACCCCGTTGGTGATCGAAAGAATCTCTGAGCAGCGCTGCTCGTGCTTCCACATCTCGCGCGCCGTCTCACCGTGCAGCTCAGCCACAGCGTTCGCCCTGCGCGAGAGCCTCAGGGCCGCAACGGTCATGTTAAACGGGGTGTTTCCGATGTAGCTCAACTGGTCAGTCGTGAACCCGAGGCTTGCCCCCGTGTAGAGCAGCGCCTCGAGCGGATGCTTCTCGTTTCCTGCCGGGATCGGGGTGTGCGTCGTAAAGACCGTTCGGCTGCGCACCTTCTCAATAGCATCCTTGAAGCCTACCCCGCTTTCGACCTCCTCCCTGAGCATCTCGAGCCCAGCGAACACGGCGTGCCCCTCGTTAAAGTGGTAGGTCCCAACGTCCATTCCGAGCGCCTTGAGCGCTTTGTATCCGCCAACTCCGAGGATAATCTCCTGGGCAAGCCGCTCCTCCGTTCCACCACCATACAGAAACGCGGTGTAGAGCCGCTCTCCGTTTGTAGGCAGGTTCGTGTCGAGCAGGTACAGCGGAACGTTTCCGAACTTGGTCGTCTTCCAGACCTTGCAGCCGATCCGCTGGCCCTTAATCTTGACCGAAACCGTGACGCCAGTGTCCTCAAGGAAGGGGTACTCATGCTCCGGGTAGCAGTCAACAGTCGTTCCGTCGGGAGAGATCACCTGCTCGGTGTAGCCGCGCAGCCACTTGATCCCGACACCGACAACGGGCGCCTTAATGTCGTGGGCAGCCTTGAGCATGTCCCCCGCCAAGATACCCAAGCCGCCCGAGTACAGCTTGAAGGAGTTCTCAAGCCCGTACTCCATGCAGAAGTAAGCGACCGTTTTCGTTCCCATTGACATACGACCTCTCTCGTTTCTTCGTCTCGTTACCTGTTGCGCTCGTACACCTCAGAGAGGTGCGCCAGCCGCTCGGCGGTTCCTTCCGGGATCTCCTGGAAGCGCCACGACCAGTTGCTCCAAGCAGCGGTGCCTGGGTAGTTCATGCGGTGTCCCCGCCCTAGGCCCAAGACATCTTGCAACGGGAAGATGCACACTCGTGCCGGCAGCGACATCGCAAGCCGAACGAACTGCTCAGGCACCTCGCTCGCGCGGCAGTCGTTAAGCAGCCCACGCACCTTGCTCTTGTTCTTTTCAGGCAACTCCGCAAACCACTCTGCTGTCGGCGCGTTATCGTGTGTCGCCGTGTAGGTAACCGTGTGGTGCGGAGTATTGACCGGATGGTGACGGCTCTTGCTTGAGCCACGCGGGTCGCCGCTGAAGGCGAACTGAAGCACCCGTGTGCCCATGAGCTTTAGCCTATCGCGAAGCGCATGCACCTCGGGGCTTATCGTTCCAAGGTCCTCTACAAAGAGCGGCAGCGACCCGAGCTCCCGCTCGATCGCCGCGAAGAGCTCAGCCCCGGGCGCCTTCATCCACTTGCCTGCGCTAGCTTCTTTGGCACCACCGGGCACAGCCCAGTACGACTCAAAGGCCCGGAAGTGATCGACTCGCACGATATCGAACGACTGCTGCAGCTCCCGGAAGCGCTCGACCCACCAGCTAAAATTCTGGCGGGCCAGCGCCTTCCAGTTGTAGAGCGGAGTGCCCCAGAGCTGCCCCTTGGAATTGAAGATGTCGGGCGGTACTCCAGAGACGAGCAGGCTCGCTCCGGTGCGGCGATCGACCTCGAAAAGCTCCGGCTGCGCCCACACGTCAGCGCTGTCGTTTGACACATAGATCGGAACGTCGCCGAAGAGGTAGACCCCCCTCTGTGTGGCGTACTCGCGCAGGGCCGACCACTGCTTAGAGAAGATGTACTGCAGCGCGAGGTGTGGACGGAGCTCATCCTTTGAGAGTGGGCGCTTAAGCGCGCCAGCAAGCTTCGCTGGCTTAAACCGAACGGCGAGCGGCCAGCGCTGACGCGGCGCGGCGAAACGCTCGCGCAGCGCAGCGTACTGAGCGTAGCCGCGGGCCCAGTGGCGCTCCTTCGTGAAGCGCTCGATCGCCGCGTCTGCTCGACGACCAGAGAAGTTGTGAGCCGCCAGACGAAGCAGCGGCGCCTTAAAGCGCTCCATTGAGCGGAAAACGACCTTACCGGCCCGCGTGGAGAGCTTCACCTCTGCGAGCTGCTTGCGCAGGTCGCTGGCACTGAGCAGCCCATCAGACACCAGAGAGTCGAGCGAGAGCAGCAGCGGGTTTCCAGCGAAGGCCGAAACGCTCGCGTACGGACAGTGAAACTCGTTTACTGTCGTAGGCCCCATCGGGAGCACCTGCCAGATACGCTGCCTGGCAGAGCGCAGAAAGTCGACAAACTGAAAAGATGAGCGCCCTAAGTCTCCGATCCCATGCCCGCCAGGAAGGGAGCTAGGATGCAGGAGGATGCCGCTTATTCGCTGCTCTAAGACTGGTATTTGTGGTGCTTTCTTCGCCATAACTCGTGCGCAGCTGAAGCATACTGCAACATCGAGCTAGAGGCTACCCGCGCCGGTCTTTACTCCTGCGCGGGGGCCCCAGGGTCTCCATGCCCGGACTCTTTAGGCGGATTCTCCTCTAGCTTCGGTGACGTCTTCGCTCGTTCGGCTCGACCGACGTAGCGCTTCTGCTGATTGTAGAGCGCCTTGTACTTGCCACCACGCTTGACGAGAAGCTCCTGCGGCCGCCCCTGCTCAACGACCTCGCCCTCATCAACCACAATTACCCAGTCGCAGGTGTTAGCCTGCTCGTATTTATGGGTCACAAAGAAGATAGTCGGGCGCTTCTCTAGGCTCACCAGCACGTTGTTGATGTGCGCCATCATCGAGGGCCCCAGTGCTGAGAGCGGCTCATCGAGCAGGAGCATCCCTGACTCGGCCGCCACAGCCTGCGCCAGCGCGATTAGCTGCCGCTGGCCGATAGAGAAGTTGGTGCTCTTCTGGTTCCGTCCCGGAATTACAGTGTCCAGGCCTTCGGGCTTGTTCTTGCAGAGGAGGTCCCGAATGCCGAGCAGATCGACGACTTGCTCTGCGCTGATGCCGCGATTCGGCGGACGGTAGCGCTCGATGTTGGCGCGAACCGACATCCCCGCAAGTAGTGTGTAATCCTGCGTGAGATTTCCGGTGAATACCGCGCTGGTTCGAGTATCGTACGACCCAACCGCAACCTTTCCAGAGGTCGGCTGTAACCGACCCGAGATGAGCCCAAGCAGCGAGGACTTCCCCTGCCCGTTATTCCCTACGATTCCCACCACCATGCCAGGCTCGATCTTGAAGCTTGTCCCCTTGAGGGTGTCGCGGTTTGACCCACGACGCCGCAGCCGCACCTTCTCAAAAGACACTGAGCAGGGCTCATCGAGCACTACCTTTTCTCGCCTGTCCCCAAGCGACTCAGCGATATCGAGTGCTGCGTGGCGATACGACGCGAGCTTCAGGTCCGTGACCTGGCTGCTGAAGAGCGTACCTATCTCGTTTATGTTGTTGCGCAGCGACCAAATCGACAGCATCAGCCAGATGCACGCCGCTGAGCTTAGCTCCCCGGTCATCCACTGCGTCATAAAGAGCACACAGGCTCCAGTGACCGGGACCTCAAGCAGCCTCGCCACCATCCAGCCATCGCGCTCATTGGCCTGGAAGGCGGTCAGGCGAATATCAGCCGCTTCAGCCCGGAGCTTCGCTACCTCATCGACAACCTTGTCATGGGCGTGAGCGAGCTGCAGATTGCTGATCGAAGAGTTGGTGGTAAGCGCACGGTCGCCATCTTCGTAAAAGATATCGATCTCGTTTGCGCGCTCCTGCGCCGTTACCTCACGCTCTGAGCAGCGAGTCGCGCTGCGGTAGCGCAGGTATCCGCCCATCGCAACCGGGACAATCCCAAGGCCGCCCCCACTCAGCATAATGGCCCCTGCAGTGACGGACAGCTCAACAAGCTCCTGGCTCAACTTGATGATTCCGGTCACGAGCTCTTTGTTCGACCTCTCGTGGTGCTCCATCAATCCGATCAGCTCCGAGACATCCTTGCGCTGTCGCACCTCTTCTGGAAGCGAGCCTGAGAGCGCACGAATTGACTTATAGATCTCCAGATCTACTTCGTTGGCGTGCTTTTCGGCGATGATGTCGGTCCTCGTTTGGGTTCCTTCAGCGATGTACCAGGCCGCAATGCTGCCAGAGAACCACCCGAGAGCGGTGAGCACCGTGTTGAGCGGCGCGCCGAAGATCGGGTGCGTCTCTGCATCTCCTACAAGGGCGAGAGTCTGCGAGAATGCAAAGGTTGATGTCGCGGCACACAGCGCCCCAACCGTCGTGTACGCAATCCGCTTCGTCCAGGTTGCCGGGGAGATCTTCCAGATCTCTCGAACGCTGCGCCAGTAATCGGCGGCAGGCGAGCGCTCGTTCACCGTTTTTGCGATAAAGGCAGCTGTCTGCTCTTCGCGGGCGTTGTAGTCGGCAAGCTGCGCCTGCGCTTCGCTCACGTCCGGCCGAGGCTTCGCCCTCCTGCCCCGACCGCGAGGCTTCCTCTCGCGCTGCCGCGCGGATGCAGCCTCACTCGCAGCGGCGCGCGCTGGCAGCTCCGCGCTCGGCATCCGCAGAATGTTGATCGACTCCTGCGGGGCGCTCCCCTCCGCCGGAGCGTGAGCATCTTTGCCCTGCGGGGAAGCAGCCTTATTTTCGTTGTTTGGGTTCGGTTTTGCGCCGGGGGACATAGGGTTCGCACAAGGTACCCGCAAGCAAGATCTTGGTAAACATGCTCCGCCCCCCTGCTTCTACCGATGGTGCCTGATTAAGACCTTTTGCAAACCATCCGCCCGATACTTGTTTAAGACAAACCCCAGACCGGTCGATGTCTTCGGCAATCCCCCCCACCGGCAGACCGCTTATTTACTCGGCAAGGCTGCGCAGCCCTTCCCCTCGAAGCCCTCCGCACGTATGTCCGCGCTTGGGCGAATCAGGCTAACGCTGGGCCCGAGATAGTGGATTGGTGCGAATCGGATCTGAGCTGCACGCAAGGCGTAGCGCACCTCAACCTGACAATCCGGCTACGCCGTCGCAAACCAGTGCGGTTTTGTTGACTAGGTTTTACGCCACAAATACGGTCTCTCAATACGATTGGCTGAGAGCAGTATGGCCTCGTTCGAAAAGAAAGAGAGACAGGATCCCGCTTCCCCTGATCCGCTGGCAGGCTCCCTGCCGCCGCCCGGCTCCGCGTTGCCGGACGCCCGCCCTACTCCATATGCCCTGGTTACATCCCTGCTTCCAGCGCAGAACCGTAGACCGCTTCCAGAGATGGAAGTTCCCGAACGAAAGGCTGCCTTTTTCAACGGGCTAGGAAGCGACACGGAGGATGAATTTCAGTTTGCCCTGGGCGCCCTGAAAGACTGGATGCCAAAGACCGTCCAAAAGATCTTTTGGCCCGTCGTGCTAGAAGTGCTGGGCAGTCCGGAGGGTCGGCAAACGTTCTCCAGAAATATCGCCACCCGCAACAGCTTGCAGTCGGGCTTTGTGGAGGTAGCCCTAGGATCACTCCTTGAAGCAGCTCTTGCCTCCACAATCCCCGGGAAGAGGGATCTCCGCTGTCAGGCACGCATACTGGCTGCCACGGTGTGGTGGGCGCCGCAGAGCCTGGGCACCCTAGTTGCCGATGCGATCGAGGCAAATCCTCACTTGCTGAGGCCGTTTGCCGTATCCCTGGCTTTCACCGCAGGTGCTTACCAACCCGTCGTTCGCAACCCCACTCGCTCGCTGTGCCGTTACCTGCTAGACGAGCTGACGACTGCGAACGCGCAGGGAGCACACCACCGAGATCTCTTGTTCTCCAGCGGCGCGTTGCAGCTGCTCTCGACCCTCTCCGCATCGCTTTCATCTCTCTCAATACCCCTGAACGGTCGCATTTACGAGGGCATCTTCAGCGGGCTCACTCATCTCTCCTCATTACGGCTCTTCCTTGAGTCCCTCTACGATCGTGCAGAAGCGCGACATGCCGATGTCACACCGCTAGATCGCGCTGCGCGCTTCTGCGCTGCGGAATTGGTAACCGCGGAAGTCTTAAAACTCTTCCCTCAGGAGGGAAACAGGTACTCCTCCGACCAGAGAGACCTGTTCCAGCGCCTGCTGGGCTTCGTCTTCACCCATTCCCCTGAGAAGAGCCTCAGTGCCGCAATGCGGCTCGTTGCCAAGAGAGGCGAGGCGCAGCCAAGCTCAGCCCAGCGGGCGGCAATTGAGTACGTGCGTAATGTTTTTGTTGCTGAGCCCAACAGCGAGCTAACGAAGCACCTAGCGGCCCCCGATACCCTTGCGGCACTCCTGGATTCCCCAGGTGAGATGGTGTCTTTTGCCCAGAAGGCTAAAGAAGCCCTCGATGAGGAGGCCCGAAAGACTTCACCGGAGGTCGACGGCTCTCTGAGCGCCTTCCGGCTAGAGATGCTCCACCGAGCCCAGAAAGTTCCTCCGGCGATGTGCTGGTGGAAAGCCCTAGCGCTCATCCCCACCGAAGAGGTGGCTTCGCAGGTCTTGGCGGCATACAAAGAGAATCGATGGATTCTTGAGGATTTTCTCAAAATCACATCTTCCCTTCTTCCCTTCGTTAAGGGACCGCAGGACCTAAAGACTTCTCTCGACCAGTGGCTTGCCCCCTCAACACAAGAAGCTCTCCGAGCAATTCGCTCGTATCCTGAGGCACACGACCGCTATTCGTTTGGGGCGGCAACGATCTCATTTTTTTTGAGCCGCGAACCCGGGCCTCAGCCTGCGGCAGAGCACATTCGGATTGTTGTGCTCCTCCTTAAGCAGATGCCGCCCGAAATAATCCCAGCGTTCATGGATATAGCTTCTGAAGCCTCCATGAGCACTCCGTGGCAAGGCGCTGTCGCTGAGCTTCAAACCTACCGCTCGTTCGTTTCAGTATTCGGCACACCCCGACGGCCAACACTCTACGACGCCTATCGGACCCTAAGCTTTGGCTCGCCGTGGGGCGCCTTCTCTACTCCGCTTGATTTGCTCAAGTATCAATCCGAGCTCCTGGCCCAGCTCTGCGCCGACGAGCCTCTTACGTATGACGCAGATCGACTTGAGCTTGAGCTTCTAGACCACATCTGCCACCTCAGTACGAATACCTTTGGTGACAGAGAGGTGGCACTAACAACCATTCGTGATTGGCGGGCGACATCCCAGGCGAGGCAGCTCGTTTATTCGGCGGCTTTCTCGTCAGCACCGGCCCCTGGGCAAGACCGAGGAAGCTGGGGCAAGCTGCGCGCCGCAGCTACTCGGGCCGAATTCGCATGGAGGGCATTTGCGGACCTTGGGGCTGAGACCATACAGCTCGCCCGGAAGAGAGCGCGCGAGCCCTTCACTGTATCGAAGGGCGACTTTGCGGGCTTTTACCACCGAGCTCTCTCTGACTTCGGCGGAGCAATCACCGGCGACGTGCATAATTTTGGAAAGATGCTCAGCGCACAGCAAGCCTTCCAAGAGATCCTCACAAACCACCCTATCCCGGGGCAAGCGACTGATGCAGCCGTATGCGCTTGGCAAAGGGCTGTGCTCAGGGACGCCGTCGAGATGAGCCTTCTCAATCCGGTTCCGAGTGAACAGCTAGACCTATTCCGCTTGAGCCTTTCGTTTCTTGCCCTCCGCACACTGAACCTCAAGCCAAGCCCCGACAAAAGGAGCTACGTGCGCTACAACGAGGCTGTGTATGGGGTCGGGAGCGCGATTGATCAGAGGCGGCACTCGATTCTGTGGGTCGATATCGGAGCTGGGCTATTCCAGGGCACGCTTGCAGACGAGTATCTTCTCAGCGACGTCAATTGGAGCGCCGATCGGCGCCAGGCATTCCTTGATGGGCTTCGCGCCGCCCTGCCGTGTGATTCGATGGCGGCAGCGCTTGAGGGCCATTCGGACCTAGCGCGCAGCCACCCGCCGGAGAGCGAGCCAACCGAGAAGACCTCTCTCACCGTGATTCCCACTCGGGGACTTGCACGCGAATTATCTGGGCACCTATTTGATGTCTGTTGGGCATCCAACGACAAGGCGTTTTCTGCGGACAAAACCGCCGACGATGGGCGCCCAAATATTATTGGCCTGACATTCGTTCGTGACTACAACACCCCCCAGGCTACGATCGTCGGTGGCAGCCTTATTGTGGTCGGATACAACAATGACGACACCAAGCAGCCGGTGCTGATAATTCGCGGATGCAACCCACGCAGCTCGTTTTTGGACGAGGTGTTCGTCGGAGAGTTTTTCGACCAGTGGATAGGCTACCTCCATCGAGTCGCACAACCCAAAGGGATGCTGGTTGCGATTCCAGCAGACCCAGTGCCATTCCTTGCTCTCACGAACCAGCCGGGCCTCTATTACTACGCCCGGAAGCGCTATTTCGGCGGGGCAAAGCTTAACGTGGGTAGTGTCGCATTGACTGAATTTAACGGAATACGGGTGGGTGACAGATTGCGTTCCATAGGCAATCCTCTTTAGACTCGCCCAGCAGGGAGCCAACTATGCCAACCCTCTCACAACAAGACTTGCGAGTGCTGCAAACAGTGCTCCTTCAGGCTGAAGTGCCGGCTGAAAAGCTGGCTTGTGCCGTTGGTACCCGCGCTCACGCCCTACGCAGAACCGTAGCTAAGCTTCAGGCGTTTGGCGTTCTGCTCGGCAAGAGAGCGTTTATTAACTCCCAGGCCCTAGGGCTGCTCGAATACCACCTGTACCTCAAGCAATCCGAGGTCTCAGAGGACCAGCGTAAGAATCTTATCCAGTACCTCAGCACGCTCGATGGAATTGGCCTCCTGTCAGAGCTGAGCGGAGACTTCCAGTATGAGCTCCGGCTGATCGGGCGCTCGTTGTCCAACTTTGTTGGCGTCACTGACGCGCTGAGCAAGCAGTTCAAGCTTCAGATCGAAGGCATGTGTCCGGTGTTCGAGCAGGAGTACTCAGGACCTCGCTACGACTCGTCGGCTACCGCCAATATTCAGTCTCTCGGCTCCGGCCCAGCGGCGGAGCTCGTACGGCTTGATGAGACCGATCACCAGATCTTGTCCATTCTTGCCAACACATCGTACGAGTCGATGCGCCGGGTGGCTCAGTCTGTTGGGATTCCTGATGCGACACTGGCCTACCGCGTCGGACGCCTGGAGCGCTCCGGTGTCATCACTGGCTACTACTACCTCTGCGACGTCAAGCCAGTCGCTCACATGCCGATGGTTCTCCTTATGCGAACGAGGCTGCTCGATGAGGAGCGTCGGCAGGCGCTCCGGCAATACTGCCGGAAGCACCCGCAGATCGCCTACCTCGACCTCATGCTCGGCCCGTGGGGTGCTCGGGCTCTGATGAGAGCGGAATCCCATCAACAGGTACTGGACGTGGTGAACGACCTCACCTCCAAGTTCTCTCCGTACATAGAGTCGGTCCAAGTGCTTCCTCAACTCCGCTTCCATCGCTTCTCAACTTACCCGTTTGTCAAATACCCCTAAAAAACGGTCAGTCAGGATTTCCCGACTTTTTCTACACGGCGGACGGTCGAGCCTCTCTGGCTTGCCCCACGCTCAGTTCACTGAAAAATCTGACATAGGCCGGCATTTACGGTCGCTTTCCCAGGGGGCTGCCATGACCGAAGTGCTCCAGGGAAATAGGAGTGAGCCGCCTCTCATTCTCGTCCACGTTTGAGCAGCCGGAAAAAAAGGGGGGAAGTTATGACTGACACGGGTTTCCCATTACTCGTCAGCCAATAACTCCGAATACTGTTCCACGCTCCTGTTGGCACGCACCTACGCCTTCCGCAACAGCCAGCGCTTCAAAGAGTCTCGTGACTGAACCAGCGTCTGCTACCTCACCCAAAACCCAACCCCCTCGCTCTCAAGCACCTGCCCCCCTTCTGTGACTGCCTCGGCCCTGACTGTGTGGCGCCCTGGCACGAGTGCCCAGAGGTAGCGCGGGGAGTTCCCAGGGCGCCTGGCTACCTCTCGGTCATCAACGAACCAGCGCACCTCACGCAGCGGGTAGACGCTCTCTAGGTCGAAGGGGAAGGCTTCTGAGCTGTCCGGTATCCGAGGGTCGCGCGCGATGTGGAGCCCAGGGGTGGGAAGGGTGACTTTGAGGGGCCTCTCGCCTTGAAGCGGCGCTGGCTCGTGCGCTGCGGGCGGCTCGTCGTGCACGGCGCTACAGCTCTGCTGCGGCGCGCTTCCGGGCACGAAGAGCTCTTCACGGTGTGGGCAGCGCGCTCCGGCAAGCTTCCCGGTAAGCGGGCACACAGAACGGCGCTCAAGCTTCTGGCTGAGAGAGAGCCCTTCAGATTCCCCTGCGCGCTCAAGCTCCGCGAAGATGCTGCGCAAGAGCAGTGCCGGGCCGCGCGCGCCGCTCACCTCCCTCATAGAGGTGCGGTTCATATTCCCTAGCCAGACACCGACTGTGTAGCGAGCGGAGAAGCCGATCGCCCAGGCGTCTCGGTAGTCGGTTGAGGTTCCGGTCTTAACGGCGGTCTGAACGGGGAGCCGAAGCAGACCACCTGAGCCGAATTCACGCCGCCGAGCTTCTGGATCTGATAAGATATCAGCTACAATGCTCGCCACCTCGGGCGTCATGATTGCCCGCCTCTCTCCGTGTGGCCTCCGCGCCTCGTCGACTGTGTCATCGCGCGTCACAACTAGCTCTCGCAACACCCCACGGTTTGCGAGCGCGGTGTAGGCGCGCACAAGCTCGTACAGCGTGACTTCCCCGTTTCCGAGCGCCAAGCCCTCGCCGTAAAAGCTAGCAGGCTGGCGCAGGCTGCCGAAGCCAGCCCTCTTCAGAAAAGCCAGGAAATCCTGCTTCCCGACAAACTGCACCGTCTTGACGGCAGGCACGTTGAGCGAGTTTCCGAGCGCCTCGCGCAGCGACAGCTCTCCGTAGTACACACGCGAGTAGTTCCGGAAGTTGTGGAGCCCTGCCCCCACAGCCTCAGAGAGCGGCGCGTCGTCTATCACCGTCGCCGCTGTCCACCCGCGCTCAAGCGCCAAGGCATACAGGAGCGGCTTGAGCGTCGAGCCCGGCTGCCGGGCGGTCAACACCCCGTCGAAGTGGCTCCCCACATCATCGCTAAAGCCGCCAGCGTTCGCCCAAGCAAGCACCTCTGCCGAGCGGTTCTCAACCACCAGAACTGCCCCGTCTGTTACGTTATCTGCTGCCAGCGCGCGCACACGCGTGTCGAGCAGCTTCTGCACGTGCCCCTGAATCGCAGAATCGAGAGTAGATGCAACTCGCCCCTCGCCCTCTTCTGCGCTCTTCTGACTTTGCAGGAAGCGAACGAAGTGGTCCGCCCGCACCGGGAGCCTCGCCCTCTGTAGCTCAAGCCGGCTGAAATCGAGCGAAGCTCGTGCGTCAGGGGAGAGTGCGCCGACGCTAAGGAGCTTATCAGCAAGCCGCTCTGAGCCAGGCGCCGCAGCGCGGCTGTCGCCGTACAGGTCGAGGCGCTGTGGAGAGCGCACGAGCACAGCCAGCGTCAGGACCTCTTCCTGGCTTAACGTCTCAAGGTCGCGGTTAAAGTAGAAGCGCGCCGCCTGCACGACTCCGCGACGGCGTGCCGCGTACGGCACCTGGTTCAGGTAGAACTCTAGTATCTCGCCCTTCGAGAATCGTCTCTCTAGCAGCTGCGCCTCGATCCCCTCGACCAGGCGCGACCAGACGGTTCTCGGGCGTGGATGAAGCATCCGAACAACCTGCTCGGTTATGGTGCTTGCGCCGCGCACGACGCGCCCGGCCGTAAGGTTCTGCCACAACGCGTGGCAACGCCCGAGCCAGTCGACCCCTGAGTGCGAGAAGAAGCGCGCATCCTCAGCTTCGATGAACGCCGTTGCTAGGAACGGCGGGAACGCCTTGAGCGGCCGCTGGTCGCTCACGTTCCACTCCGACGCAAAGGTGTACGAGAGCGGAGCCCCGAGCCTGTCGAGCACCTGAAGCTTCGGCACCGCAGCGTCTCCCGGCGGAGCCAAGCGCTCGGGCAGCGACTCAAGAGAGAGCCACAGCGCGGCGAAGAGAACTCCGGCCCCTGCCGCGCCGACAAGCGCCGCCCGACGGAGGAGCTTTCGAATCACCGGCCCCCTGCTCCCGGTGAAACGACGAGCCGATCACCCGCCGAGAGCCCGAAACTGTCGGGGTCGTACATCTCTTCAGCCCGAGCTGGAAGCGCCACGAACTCACCTGAGGCTATGGCCTGCGCCGTGTAGCTCAAGTGGTAGTTTCCTGCCGGCAGATACGACGAGTAGAAGCGCGCCGCACTGTTGCGCAGCTCCTTGTGGTAGAAGCTCCAGAAGGCCTGCCCATAGTCGACCCAGTCATTAGCCGTGAACCAGAACGAGCCGCCACTTCCCACGAAGGCGCCAGCAGCCGCGTCTCGTTGCGATGATGTCGCTAGGTCACGATTGACCGGCTCAAGCCCGCCTGGAACCGGGTCGTCCACCACCACGAAGTTCTTCGGGCCGCTCAGCCGCAGGAAGAGGTCGACCTTTACCACCTCGCCCTGCTCAAGCGCCACCGGCGCTGTCAGCAGCTTCCACTCACCACCTCGCCGCACGCTGTACTCGCGACGGAGCTCCATGCCAGCAATCGTGGGCTGCGTTGGGAGCCCCTTCGGTGCGTACGAAAGCCTGGTCGAGTAGTAGTAACGTCCAGTGCCCTGCCGCGTGACGGCCAGCTCCTCGCTCTTTCCGGCATCCGTGGCCCGAAGCGGGCGAGAAAGCTCAGCAGCCTCGGAGCGCACACTCTGAAAAGAGGCTGTACCGATCGTCTTGCCGCCGACAGAGGCGCTCAGGCTTAGCTTCGGCTCACTCGCTTCGTACAGCCGCGCGTACTGCGCAAGGGCCGAGGTGCAGAAGAGGTTCTCTTGTGTGTTCTCCCAGCGGTCCTTTCTCTTGCGCTCAAGGGTGATGCCGCGCACGATCTTCGGAAGCTGCGGCTCAACCAGCCGCTTCCCCTCTGCCGACTTCGCCGCGTACGTAAGGTAGCTTGAGAGCACCCCACACTGGGTTCGCATCGAAGAGTCGAGCATGTACCCAGAGCTTGTGTCTACTCGCTCCACAAAGGCGAGCTTTCCGCTGCTCTCCCGGCCGGCAGCCGCGATGCTTGAGTACACCTCTTTGAGCTTCGCATCCGGAAGCCCAAGCGAGACCGATGCGTCGAGGAACGCAGCGCGCCCGAAGATGCTCATCTCTTTGAGGACCGGCTTAACACGCTGCAGATCAGCCGCCTTTGCCATGCCGCGGCGCGCCAGCGCCGCCAACGCCACCGCGCGCACACTGGAGCGCATCTCAGCCGAGCTGCGAGCCGCGCTTGAGTCGTTCCTGAGCAACCCTTCAAGGTACTGCAGCAGC
>CANLJX010000066.1 GCA_947491545.1 Deltaproteobacteria bacterium | reverse complement strand
ATCTTCAGCTACAGCGTGAACAACTCCGCGAAAGCCTCGGCCCATAAGCAAAAACATTGTGGCGACGAGCGCGACTCTTGCGAGGGCGCGCCCTATTGGATGCGCCCGCGTTGAGCCTACTAAACTCCGATCTTGAGCCATGGAACACTGCCTAGAGATTTCAATGCCTGGCTCCAGTATCTCACGGCTCCGGGCTCTAGTCATTCTCACCTTCTGGGGGTGTCTTGCAAGTCGCGATCCACCACAACAATCCCGACAGAATCATGGCGATTGTGGTGACCTGAAGCGCCAGAGCCAGGGCTGCTGCCTCAGAGGCGACCGAGGGCAGTGCCAACAGCAGATCAGTAGCCCAGCCCACTGCGTACATCCCGGCAGCAGCACCGAACAGGTTGATCAGGAATATGGAGACGCCTTGGGTCAGGGTCTCAAGCCCCCGCGGCGAGCGCTGCACAAGAACTGAATTGAGCGGCGCTACTCCAGCAAAGAGCGCTATCTCGGCGACAGAGCACGCTCCGAAGAACCACTCGGGAGACTTCGCCAAGAAAGCAACTGCGAGGCACGGCGCGCCGAGCAGCGTGGTGATGCTGATGAAGGCTAGCATGGCTTTGATGCGGTTAGGCCGTGCCGCAGAGAGCTTTGAGGCCAGGAATCCACCTCCAAGCGTCCCGAGGAATCCGGTTACAACAAGAATCCCTCCAAACGTGGCTGCCACATCATCCGCCTCCATCCCGAGTCCCTCGCCGTGTCGCACAACGAACATCGCTATGCCGTTGAGCGCGAAGGTGTTGAACACGTAGCCAGCTATGGTGAAGCTCAAGTCAGAGCGGGAGAAGATCTGCTTCACTCCTTGATAAAATCCGCTCAGCCCAGACGCGAGCTGAGCTCCGGAACCAATATGAGAGGTATCGCTGCGACGTTTGTTTGCGGCCGCCTCCGGCGCAATCTTCACGAAGCACAGCGAGAGCAAGATGCCAGGAACTGCTGCCGCGAAGAATACGCTGCGCCACCCCCACACCTCCGCCATGTTTCCCCCAACAACGTACCCGAGCGCAGAACCAACTGGGATCGCCACGAAGAAGATCGAGAGGGCATTGTTGAGCTGAATAGGGTTTGAGATGCGTCCCTTCAGGTAGCCCGGAACGATGGATCCAAAGCTTGCCTCCCCTACTCCGACCATGATTCTCGCAAGGACGAAAACAAGGAACGTAGGCGCGAGGCCGGTCAGGGCTGTGCAGGCACTCCAGACTAAGAGGCCAATCCCCATCAGCCAGCGCCGATCGCGCGAGGCCCCGAGGTAGCCGAAGATGGGCGAAAAGATGAAGTACCCGAGAACAAAAGCGGCGCCCAACATCCCCGACTCCTTGTTGGTGAGCGCGAATTCTTGCTTGAGCAGCGGTTCGACCGACTGAACGATGTAACGATCAAAGAAGTTGAGCGTGTTTACGACGGCCAGAAATATGAGGACGCCCCACGGCATGGCAGTACTACGAGAGCCGCTCAGAGGCGCCGACGAGCAGTTTCTGCTGCGCAGGCATTCGGCTCTGGAGCAGGCCGATTAGTGCCTTCGCCTGCGCTTTCTCTTCTGGGGTCGTTGCTAAGGCTGCGAAAGCATCTGCCGCACGAACAGCCGCAAAGTCACCACGCTCAGCCAAGCCCTTGAGCGCTTGCTTCGCAGCATCGAGGTGCTGGTCGGAATCCGAGAGCGCTTTGGCGAGACCTAACACAGCTAGTTCCGCAGCGGCGCGCTCGGGCGAGCCCTGCTTCCCAACTGTCTCCCAGCCTTGCGCAGCAAGAGCCGACTGTACAGCACCGAAGTCTGAGCGGCCCGCGGCCACAAGCCCACGGTAGAGGCCGGAGAACGGCAGGAACGAGGTAGCCGCCTCAAGCTCAGTCGCTTTTGCCAGCAGCCGGTCTTCTTTCATCTTGAGCGTTTCGGTTGCCTTCTTGATCCGCTCTGCAGCCTCAGCGCGCGCCTTGTCGTCTTTCGCCGCACGCTCATCAGCCTGGGCAGTCACGAGCACATCACGCTCTTCCACTATCTCTTGGTAGGCCTGCTGCATGTCTCGCAGGGCTCGTGTGGCATCAGCTTGCTTCTGCAATGTTGTCGCCGTGACCTGGCTGTAGGCCACTATTCCTAGGCCAACTGCAATAAGCACGGCGAGCAGGAACCGCCAGTTGGCGGAGATAAACCGAATGAACGGGTCGTTCTTGCCAGCCTCAACAATAGCCGGATCCTCGAAGATGTTACGGCGCAATCGGCTTGAAGACTCGCTCGCATCCTGGTTGCGGTTCGGCAGGGTCGGTTTCGGTGCGGAGGACACAGGCAACTCGCTAAAAAAGAGACGTAGCAGCCCGTTTCGTAGCAGAGCGCGGGGGGCTTGTACAGGGAAGACCGGTGTAGGGGTGCCTACATCTTGTACTTAAAGTCATCGGGGTCGAGCTGGCTCAGAATCTCTGTCCATTTATCCTTGTCGATCGCCCTAAAATCCTTCGAGGAATCGTCCTGCTGCTCCTCGGCCTGTTCCTCTTCAGCCTGCCCCTCTTGGGGTTGCTGCTGTCCGCTTGCCTGCTGGCTACCCTGCTTAGTGAAGGCTTGTCGGGCCTGGTCGAGAACAGACTGCGCCACAAAGATCGGGGCTGTCGCGCGAAGCGCCATAGCGATGGCATCGCTCGGGCGGGCGTCTAGCACGAACACCCTGTCCCCCTGGCCAAGAACAAGCTCAGCAAAATAGGTTGAGTCTTTAAGCTCTGTGATGACGATACGCTGAACTGTAATCCCCAGTTCGAGCAGAAGCTCATAGAAAAGATCGTGCGTGAGCGGTCGCGCCATCGCCACTTGCTTGATGGCACTCGCTATCGATGTTGCCTCGGCGATGCCGATCCAGATGGGGAGCGTGACCTCTCCAGTCTCATCCTTGAGCACCACAATCGGAGCCTGGGTCGCCGGGTCGAGCACAAGCCCGCCAACAAACATCTCCACCGCAGCTTCATTTCCCATCGTGCAAACGCCCTGAGAATCGCGCCCTCGCGCAGCAGCGATCCTGAAAGAACAGCCATTAGGAGGAGTTACTAAGCAAACCCCTGGCCTCTATGGTACCACGCGCGATCTTGGGGCGTCTACGCAAAGAAACGGCGAACTCTACGAGTCCATAGACTGGGTCGTAGAGCCTGCTTCATGCTGATTGGACAGGAGTATTTTCTCAGTGAAGCAGCCTGCTGAGCGCCTGTTAGGCAGGCTCAGCAACGAGCCAAACTCGCCCGCGCCCGCTGATGCGCGCCTTGACGATTGAGCCGATCGCCACGCCCTTGTGCGGCTGAACGAAGTGCGTAACGAAGTTCTGAGAGATGCGGCCTTGGAAGCATCCTTCAGCGACACGGTTGTGGTTGTCGACCAGCACCTCTGCTTCACGCCCAACCCATGAGGTGAGCTTGGCGTCCATGAGCCGATCTTGGAGAGCCTGCAACTCCTGAAGACGCGCAAGCTTCGCCTCGTGAGTGAGCGAATCCTCCATTGCAGCAGCAGGGGTTCCTGGCCGAGGAGAGAAGGCGAACGAGTAGCTGTTGTCAAACTGAACCAGCTCCATGACTTCGAGCGTCTGCCTGAAATCTCCTTCTGTCTCGCCGGGAAAGCCAACGATGAAATCAGTTGTTATCGCCATGTCCGGCACCCGGCTCTTGAGCGCCTCGATGATTGAGAGGTACTTCGCGCGGCGGTAGTTGCGGTTCATGAGCCGCAAGATTCGGTCACTGCCCGACTGGAGCGGCATGTGGATGTGTCGACACACCTTCGGGTTAGAGACCACGAAATCAATGAAGTCCTGCCGCACCTCCTGCGGGTGTGGGGAGGTGAACCGGATGCGCTCAACGCCAGGAATAGCTGCGACTCTGTCGAGCAGCTTCACAAAGCTCATGCGCGGCGAGAGATCGAGGCCGTACGAGTTGACCGTTTGGCCGAGAAGCACAATCTCTTTGCTGCCGCGGTGGACAGCGATCTTTGCCTCGCGTTCGATCTCTTCCGGCGCACGGCTTACCTCAGGGCCACGAGTCGTCGGAACGATGCAGTAGGTGCATGCCTTGTTGCACCCGCGGCTAATCGAGATGAACGCAGTAACGTGGCCGGCTTGTCCGTGGCGGGTTGGGTCGTTCTCCGCGAATCCAAGCGGAAGCTCCTCCCACTCTTCGCGGTAATCGACCGCTGCCTGCGGAGGGGCGCCTTTCTTTCGAAGCTGGATAAGGGAGGGCACGAGCGAGAGGTTGTGTGTTCCGAAGACGAAGTCGACACCACGCCCCTTCTTCAGAATCTTCTCCCCTTCCTGCTGAGCGACACAGCCACAGACGCCGATCATCATGCCGGGACGCTCCGATCGAAGCGCCTTTAGCTCACCGAGCATGCTGTAGAGCTTCTGTTCGGGCTTCTCGCGCACGCTGCACGTGTTGACGAGCACAAGGTCCGCCTTCTCGGGCGCATCGACCGGCTGGTAATCTTTCTCGAGAATTTTGTAGAGCTTCTGCGAGTCGTACTCGTTCATTTGGCAGCCGAACGTGCGGATGTAGACGCCCTGCTTCTGGGGCTTCTCCTGCTCGCTCTCTGTCTTCTCTGACTGCATGGCAACTCGTTGAACAGCGGGGGAGGATCGAGAAGCCTGGGCGCCGCGCCTACAAGTCCGACTCGACCGACACGATACGCACTACCGGTTGCGGCGCAGTTTGGTCGGATGAGGAGACGTGCTTCTCAAGAGAGATCCGGAAAGGCTTGCTTGCTCCTGGCTTTAGCCCAAGGTTCCTGACCTCGACTTTGCGCTCATTCTCAAGAATTTGATCTTTCAAAGCAAGCTGATCGGGGGTGGTAAAGCCCGCCACAATCACCACATTTCGGACAGTTGCCCCGCCAGAGTTGAATAATTCTCCGGTGATTGTGAACTTAAGCTCGCACTCGTTTGGATTGGCGCACGACTCTCCTGGCACTCGATGCACTTCCAGCTTGCGTAAGGCTAGGTACTGAGTGGGAGCCTCTTTCTCTGCTACGGCCTCTTCCTTTGTTGGCTCCTCTTTCAGGAAGGGCCCAGCATCACGCCCCCAGAGCACCTCAAGCTGGTAGTTAGTGAGGCCGGCTGACGGGATAGTCAGCGAAAAGTTTTCTGGCTTGCCCGCAGCCATCATGCCAGCTTGCGGCGCAAGATCGCTCATCCGGTGAAAAGAGATGCGCTGCTGTCCGCTCTCGTCGAGAGCTGCAAGCCTCACAACGACCTCATCACTTGGCCACTCGTCTTTTGGAGTCAGTCGGCCCTTGATGACGATATCTGCGCCGTCATGCAGCTCTTCGAGCACCTCAAGCTTGAACGGCGTGGTTGAGGGGTCGATTCCAGACGCCGAGTCGATCGCGCGGCGCTTCGAGGAGCCCGAGTTGAAGCAGCCCGTAGCGCTCACGAGAAGGAAGGCGCCTACTGCCACGAAGAACGCCGCTCGTTGCGCTTTAGCCAACATCGCTCTCTTCCTCCTCTTTCAGCTCAGCCATGTCCCGAAGCTTCCAGCCATCTGACATAGTGAACTCCCAGTGCTGCTCCTCGATGCGCATTTTTACGACGTAGAACGGCACTTTGTAGTAGCGCACCTGCAGGGTGACTGTCGCCTTGCGCGCAGCTTCGGAGTACTGCACATCGTCGAGCTTAGACTCCACAACGCGCTCCTCCTCATTTCGATCCCGGATCAGCTTGCTAATGCTGGAACGGCTTTCCGGCATCACCACAGTCATCGCAAGCTTCTTGTTTCCGAGCACCATCGCATCGGCAAATTTTCTCGCTTCAGGCTCAAGGAGCGCCATACGGTCACCCTCAGTGGCACCGGTCTCTTTGAAGGCCTGCACGAACGGGATGATAAAGCAGCCAGACAGGAGCGCCGTTGCGGCTAGACCGAGAATGAACCGGGAGAACTTCATGCTTCGCATACTTTACTCGATCGGCTCGTGCTCAGCCACTTCAGACGGAACATGAGAAGCCTCGTCAGGAACCTCCTCCGCGGGTTGATCTTCAGGTTTGGGTTGCTGGCCAGCCGTAGCGGGCTGGGCTGGTTCTGCGCCAACGAGCCCCCCAAGGAACTTCTTAATTTTACTCTTGTCGTGCTCCGAAAGAGAACTTCCCACCTTACGGGGCGGGATGTTCTGGGCCGGCACAACGCCCTCAGCGTGAGGCGCCAGGTTCTCTCCCCGTAGCTGCTCGATAAGCTTCTTTGCCGCCTCGCTCTCCTCAGATGTGTGCTTCACCAGCCTACGCTGCAGATCAACACCAGCGACGAAGACGCTCGCGCTGCCGAAGAAGCACACCAACGCGAGAAAGCCGACTTTTTGCAAGCCATTCATGGCGGAAAGGTTACCCCGGAACCTGCTTGCGGGGTACCCTTTTTTCGACCGCTAGGGCTGAAAATAGGGCTTGTCAGCCGAGGAACGAGGGGGCGCTGGCGCCCTGGATTCGGGCGCCGGGAGGAAGAGCGGTGCTCATTCCATGGGCTCTAACAATCACGTAGCACCGGCGTTCAATTAACTTTCTTGTCACTGGCGGCAACATCCACGTCTACGGTTCGCTTGTTTCTGGAGCTTTCGGCTCCGCAGCTCTAGCAAATTTAAAGATTCGGTGCACAGCAGCCGCTGTTATCCCCGAGAAGAGGATTGCGAAGGGCAGGCTGCCCCACGGGGTCTTCTCTCCATAACGCGCTCGCTCGCGGTCAACAAATGATTGTAGGACATGCTTCTCTTGAAAGCGGTGCGTCCGTGTCTCGGCTCGGACGATTCCGAAGCTCGGGCTGCCCATTTCGACATCGTGCAGCCGATAGCTAGAAGCCATAAGTTCGCCGAGGAGCGGCACCGGGATCTTAACGAAACCACGATCGACTTCCACCCGCTTGGCATCCTCTGGTTTTAGGCGCTCCCGCAGCAGTGATTCTATCCCTCGGCCTGAATCTGGATCGTAAAGGCGTGCCGCGCCCTCTTGAAAGCGCTCAACCTGGACCACATGCCCGAGGTTCTCCGCATCAGGGGTGAAGAAAAGAATGTCGCCTTCGGCGATGCTCCATGGGGATGGGCCGTAGTTCGTCCGTAGGTCAACGTCTCGGCCAAAAAACTGCGCCACGTCGACTCCCACGAGCAGCTCTCCTAAGCCCTGCGTCGCGAAGGGCTCATCAATCGTCCGGCCGTGCAGCGTCTGGTAGAGCGCCCACGGAAGAACTTGGGCTACAGGGAATCCGAACGCCCCTATCCGGTGACGCTCTATCCATTTTTGGTTCAGGCTCATTGAGAGCCCTGAGGGCGTCTTCGCCTCGCCGTGCTCAACCAGGTCGAGCGAGAGCCTGATGAATTCGGCTGGCTGAGTCCGGGCTAGGTGGCGGACAAGCACCGTTGATAAACAGGTGGGGCCACTCTGTCGAATCAAGTCGGGCGAAGCGACTAGAGCTAAGACCTGGCGCACCACATTTCCGCCAGACGTCAACAAACGCGTCTCGTCGAAGTGCGCAACGCGCTCTAGGCGAGCAAGCAGCGCAGCTCCGCCACCCCTGAAGACCTGCCGGGCAGCATCGGGAGCTTCGGTGGCCGACTCGGAATCCAAGAACAGCCGACTGAATGACGGCACCTGAAGAATAGCCAGGGAGATGACTGCATTTCGGTCTGTCTCTGAGAGTTTCAGGTACGTGAGCGAGCTACACACCTCTTCAAGCTGCAGAACGAGCTCTCGCGCCGAATCAGACTCGCCTAAGCCGCTGGGCATGCGCGATGCCTTCATCGCGCCAAGAACCGAGCTCTGCCGCATAGAGCTTGCAGTCCGGAACTCGGGGCTAGAAACAGTTGCGATCACAGAATCGATCGGTGTCACCAACCGGCGAACCATCGGGCTCTCGCCTTTTTGCTGGGCGAAGCACTCTTGTGAGCCGCCTGCGGCGATTGATGCCAGGACGGCTGCGTGGGGGGCGATGTTCCGCAGATGGAGAGATAGGTTCATGCCGGCGTTTTAGTCTAAGTTGGCGTCGTTGCTGATTCCAGCCGAGAGAGCCGGCCTGGGATGGGGTCAGTTCTGTAACAAACCTCCGCTCTAGCCTCAGTACGCATTCCGGTTCCGGAACCCGCGGAAGAGCGTCAGGAAGAGAATCTTGATGTCGAGGAAGATCGACCAGTTCTCGATGTAGTACAGATCGTACTCGATGCGCTTGTCGATCGAGGTGTCGCCGCGCCAGCCATTAACCTGCGCCCAGCCGGTCATGCCAGCCGGAACCTTGTGCCGCAGCATGTAGCGCGGGATGTGCCTACGGAACTCGCGGATGTACACCGGGCGCTCGGGGCGCGGACCGACGATCGACATGTCACCACGCAGCACGTTGAATAGCTGCGGGAGCTCGTCGAGGCTCGTAGAGCGTAGCAGCCGACCCAGTGGCGTGATGCGTTCATCGCCTGGCTTAGTCCACCCCGGTCCAGCCACTTCTGCGTCGATGTACATGGTGCGGAACTTGATGATCCTGAACGGAGTTCCGTCGAAGCTGACCCGCTCCTGCCTAAAGAGCAAGGGGCCGCGTGAGGTCAGCTTAACCAGAATCGATATGGCCAGCATCACGGGCGAAAAGAGCAGGATGAGGATTGATCCAACTGCCAGGTCCAGGACGCGCTTGGTGAAGAGGTTGATGCCGTCAAGCGGGCACTCCTGCAGGCTGATGACCGGCAATCCCTCGAATTCCTCGATCGCGCCGCCAATACTGGCGAACTGGTAGATGTCGGGGATGATCTTTATGTCGACGAGCGAATCCTTGAGCTGTTCCATGATCTCTGGAAGGAGCTGCTGATCCTCAAGCGGAAGCGCAACAACGATCTGGTCGATGTCAGTTCTGCCGACAAAGGACCCGATATCCTCGTACCTGCCCACGATCGGAACACCGCCGGGGCCACGTCGCTCGTCGCCATCTTTCGAGAGGCACCCCATGAGCTGTATCCCGAGCTCCTGGTGCAAACGCACGCGGCTGACAACGTCGGAGGCAACTTTGCCAGCGCCAACCACGAGCATGTAGCGCAGGTTGTGGCCCTTGCGCCGCAGCTCTCGCAGCAGGAAGCGCAGCGCCGTTCGCTGCAGCACCGTGAGCATCGTGGCGATGCCCCAGAAGTACACGAACACGAGACGAGAGTACTGAACGCTCTTCTCCCTGAAGAGGTACGTGATCGCAATCAGGAGCAGAATGGCCAGGGCGTTGGCATTGATGAGCACCCACAGTTCGCGCGTGCGGCGCACGCCGCGCATCGGCCGGTAGAGCCCCATGCGCCGAAATACGAACGCCCAGATGATCCAGATGAAGACGAGCATCGAGACGTAGTGAATCAGCTCGGGAACGCCTTTCTCTACTGGAACGAGCGATGTCTCAAAGCGCAGCCAATACGCGACGAGCCACGCAACCGACACAACGACCAGGTCGGTCGCCATGAATAGGTACTCAAAGAGCTGGCGCTTCTGCTTTAACATTCCACCCTCCGCGGCGACTCTTGGGGAGCATCATGGTTCATGGGCTCGCCAACGAAGGTCCTCGGCTCAACACCAACCTGCCTGGCAAACTGCTCCCACGCCGCAAAGAAATTCCGGTAACTAAACTGTCGGGCTCGCTCGACGATTCGACCACTAACGAAAGAGTCTCGCGTCGACTGATACGCCCGAACAGCTTCGACGAGCGCCACCGGCTCGCCGTGCGACCTCTTCTGGATGAATACACCGCACTCGTTTGAGAGGACAAGGTCAGAGTGCCTAACCGGCCGGTTTTCCCCGGCAGATTCCCTGATACCTCCTGCATCAACCGCGATCACGGGCCGGCCAGACGCCATGCACTCAACTGGCACTATGCCGAAGTCTTCAATCCCGGGGAACACCAGGGCCTCACAGCGGCGATAGCACTCCCACAAGAGCGCTTCGCTCGCCCTGCCGAGAAACTTCACGTTTGCGGGCGCGGACTCCTTGAGCTTCTGCTGCTCGGGACCGCTGCCGACTACCCAGAGTGGGAACCCGAGCGCGCGGAAGGCCTCTATCGCCACGTCGATGCGCTTGTACGGGACTAGAGCTCCTGCACAGAGAAAAAAGGGCGCAGGATTCGCCGAGAATATCTCCTGCTCGGCAGGCGAAAGCGTATGTGGCACTTCATCGGCCATGCGAACTGGAGGGGCAATTACTGCTGCTTCGCGACCGTAAAATTTGCGTATGCGCGCGGCGATGAAGTGGCTAATCCCAACGAAGTGCGTTACGCGCTGGGCTCCGCTGCGGTCCCACACTCGGAGAGCCCACAGGAGCGGCTGCGCTAGCAGGTAGGCCGGTCCGGGCAGGTACGCCCGCGCCTGGTCCCAGATGTAGCGCATCGGCGTGAAGCAGTAGCAGATGTGCGGCACACCAGCCGGAACACGCACGTTCTTCGCCGCAGCATGGCTGAGCGAGATAACGAGGTCGTACCCTTTCAGGTCAAACGAAGCTGCTGCGAGCGGATAGAGTGGGAGGCATGCACGGTAGAGTCGCTTAATGCCCGGAATCCTGCCCAAGAACGACACCTTCTTGACTCGGCCGTCGATCAGCGCCGAAGTGGAGCCGGGCACGTGCACTAACGTAAAGATGTCTGCCGAGGGGTAGAGCATCAGGAACGCCTCAAGGCAGCGCTCACCGCCGCGCATCCCGGTTAGCCAGTCGTGGATGATCGCGACCTTCACGCGCCCCTCCTCGCTGAGAGCACTTCGGAGTACACAGCGCGAACACGCTCTGCGACCCGCTTGGGCGAGTAGGCTTCCAGATGCGCGCGAATCGGTGTGCGCCCAAAAGATGCTCCGCTGCGCAGCCCCGCACCAAATGCTTCGGCGAGGGCTTCAACGCTCATGTCCTCAGCAACAACGTCGCGCTCGGTCACTAGCTCCTTGAGCGCTCCTACTGGCCGGCACACCACGGGAGTGCCAACCGATTGGGCCTCAAGCGCAGGCAGGCAGAAACCTTCGAGGCGTGACGGCACTACGAGTGCCAAAGCCTTTGCGTAGAGCGCCGCTAGCTGCTCGTCGGCTACAGCGCCGACTACAATGACATCCCTGCGCTGCTGCAGTTCCGCGAGTGCTGCCTTATTCGCAAGAATCTCCTCGGCACCGTAGCCGGCGAGCACCAGCTTCGGGCACACGGCCGCTGCACCGCGCCACTGCTCGGATCTCTTAAAGCGATCGAAGGCATCGAGCAGCTCCGGAACTCCCTTGTGAGGCTTGCAGTTTGAAAGCACCGAGAGGAAGAAGGGCCCGACCCCAGCTAATGCTGCAGGCAGCGCGAGCGAGGAGGTGCTGCGGGCAAGGAACGGCGCAATCGCATTCGGCACGTGCCGAATTTTGCCGGCTGCCGCTCCTGTGAGCTGCTCAACAGCAGAGCGAGTCGCGTTGCTCACCGCTAGCACCGCATCTGCGCGCGACACGGCAGAGCGAATTAGCGCCTTTGCGACGGCGGGGTAGTAAAACTTCTCAGGCTCCTCGATGTGGATCAGATCGTGCACGGTCACTACTGAGGGGACTCGAACGCCGTACGGCAAGACGTAGTGCGGCGTGTGGAAGATGTCGAACGCGCTCCAGTCAACACGTCGGCCAAGAACGAGAAGCTCCTTCAACGAGTAGCAGGGAGTGTTTTCGGTGATGAGCGCCACAGACGGCGGAAGATCGAAACGATCCCCTGCCCCCGGTCGCACGAGGGCCGTGAGCTGAACTGCGCCGACTTCAGCCAGGCCGCGAATAAGATTCTCAACGTACACGCCGATGCCGCCGTCACCGAGCTTGCGGGCGTCTATCAGGACTCTTGCTAATGGTTTGGGGCCCGCGGCAGCCGAGGCTAGTTCGCTACTTTGCGCGTCCACGGTGCACTACCCTCGTCTTCAGGCGCAGCAAAGATACGCCGAACGACGTAGATCTTCTTGCTCTGCGACTCGTAGTAGGTGCGCGCAAGCACCTCAGCCAGAAGGCCGAAAACGATAAACTGCAGCCCGATGATCACGAGCATTACGCCGAGCGACAGCAGCGGGCGGTTGCCCATCGGCACGCTCTGGAAGAGGCGCTGGAAGGTGAGCATCGCTAGGATCGCCGTGCCGAGCACACTTGAGACAGCGCCGACAACGCCGAAGAGGTGTATCGGGCGCTTTGAGTATCCAAGAAGGAACTTCACGGTGATCAGGTCGAGAATGACGCGGATAGTGCGAGAGATACCGTACTTCGACTTTCCGAAGCGGCGCTCACGGTGGTTGACCGGCACCTCTACGATGCGCGCGCCCATCTCGTTTGCAAGCGCTGGGATGAAGCGGTGCATCTCGCCGTAGAGGCGCAAGCCACGCGCGATATCTCCAGTCATGACCTTCAGCGTGCAGCCGTAGTCGTGAAGACGTACGTCGGTCGCGCTTGAGATGATGCGGTTAGCTATCATGCTTGGAAGACGGCGGCTGATGAACTTGTCACGGCGGTGCTTGCGCCATCCAGCTACGAGGTCGTAGCCCTCTTCAAGCTTGGCGACCATCTGCGGGATCTCGGCTGGGTCGTTCTGCAGGTCTCCGTCGAGAGCAACAACGATCGGGTAGCGGGTGTGGTCGAATCCGGCCGCCATCGCTGCCGTCTGGCCAAAATTGCGTCTGAGTTGGATTAGGCGCAGGTGCTGATCGCTTCCTCCCACCTCAAGCAGGCGAGCAACAGTCGCGTCACGCGATCCATCGTCCACGTATATAATCTCGTAGGGCCGCTTCATGGCGCTCAGCACGCCAGTTACCTCGCGAAACCCCTCGGCTACGTTCTCTTCTTCGTTGAAGACCGGAATGACGACTGATATGCCCTGCATACCCCCTCACCTCTGAAAGTACAGCCGGGGGAGTCTATCACAGCGGAGTCACTAAACACAGCTTTCGGGAATTTTCGTCGGGCACATGATCCTATCCCTAACCGCCTGAAGTTTCGTAATATTTTGGCGAGTAAAGTCGTTTTTCCCTCGCTTGCTTGCATAACCCATTAAAGACTCAAAACGAGCCTAAAAAGGCGGAACCTGACCCTACCCGCAGATAAGGAGCGAGGATGATCGACTTCCCGCAATGGCTATCAAACTCCTTCGGCACAGGGCATCTCGCACCCGACAGCGCCATTACGGCCGCTACGGTGTCGATTGTTTTCCTGACTATTGCGCTCATGGCGCGAGTCTCTCTCGGAACAAAGCTTGAAGACCTCGCTGGGAATGACTCGGCGGGGATGCATGAGAGCCTGGATCGGATCCAGATTGAGCTTCGGACGGTATCTCAGCTTTTCCTGTACAGGCTGGAGCGAAGCCGCCTGAAGACGCGGCTCGTGAGAGGCCTTCGAGCGACTCCCGTAGACACACTGGAGCAAGACGGCGCGCAGCCCTTGTAGCAACGGCAAGCTAGATACGGATTACTGAGGGTGATTAGGCTGGCTCGATGGCAGCGCATCCTCCCTAGGGATAGCCGACTAAATGTACTGCCAATCTCTCCGTCCGCGTTGCACGTGAACGTGACGGCGACACCTCTGCATTTCTGTTTCTGGGCACGTTCGCGTGCCTCAGTGGAGGGGCCGCCTGACTCCCCTAAATAACGACCGGCTTGCCCAGCACCCGTCTGATGACGGCAATTTGCCCGGAGTGCATAAGCTCGTGGCCTGCAACCATCGAGAAAATCGAGCCTACACGCGGCGCGTACGCGCGCATAGCTTCCGGACCTGGCTTGGAGAGGTCTTCAGCAGAGAAGGATGCCAGCGCCTGCAATGTCTTCTCACGTTGCCGCTGCATAAGGTCTTGGTACGCCTGCTTCGAGAAGCCTGGGGATGCATTGGCGTGTCCAGCATCTTTCGGATGAGCTTCCTCGAAGCCCGCGGGGAGTGTCACGCCGTGCCCTGGCGCGATCGCCTCTACCATCTTGCGCTCAGAGACGATCAGGTGCCCAAGCTGCCAGGCAGCGTGGTGCGCGCCTGGCACAGGGCGCACCAGGAGGTCGGCGTCCGAGAGGTCTTGTAAGTAACTAGACATCACGTACCGTGAAGTCCCAAGCATTTCGCGGATTGGATCATGGGCGTTCATCTCTTCCTCTTCTTCTCCCTGCCGTCACTCAATAATTCGTTGCCGCAGCTCAGCAGGCACACGCGCGCACTCTCCGACGCGGCCGAAGATCGCTATTCTGTTTCGAGCGACGAGGGAATAGCCCCAATCACGCAGGAAACGCGGCACAAGTCGGAAAATCGCTAGCATGCTCCACGGCCAACCCAAGCGCGAAGCCACAAAGATCATCGCGCTGCTGCGGACAAGCGCCGCATCGCCCTCGACGACCACAACTGTCTCAGCGTCTGCACCCACCAGGTTCACGGAGGCAAGGAGCTGCTGAGCGAGGCTTGAGTGATTAGATACGAAGCGCAAAGCCTGAGATCGGTCGCGGCGCAGGGCGAACACGACGAACCGGTTGCACAGCCCGCACGTGCCGTCGAAGATCACGTATGGTCCCTGGGCCTGCTCCGGTGGCGTCACTTGCTCTCCTGCTTCTTTGTCGTGAGGGCGGCAAACAGCGCCTCATACTTCGACACTACAGCATCCCACGAGTAGATCGAGAGCGCACGAGCTTTTGCGCGCTCTCCAAGCTCCGCACACCGTGTCGGGTCCGCGAGCAGCTCTCCGATGACTGTCGACAGCGCCGTAAAGTCGTTCTTCGGAAAGCTGTGCGCAGCATCGCCGATCACCTCAAGGTTTTCAGGGGTACCGTTCGCTACAATGCAGTTTCCGTACGACATCGACTCAATCAGCGCCGGGTGAGTGCCGCCAACCTCGGTTGCTTGGACATAGATGCGGCAGTTGCTCTGAAGCTCCTCGTACGCTTCACCAAACTGAAAGCCGGTGAAAATGACTTTTGAACATGCCGTGGACTTGAGCCGCTCTTTGTACTCCGTCGCATACGGCGCATCCCCAACGATGACGAGTGGAACAACCTCTGGATCTCTCTGAGCAAGGGCGTTGTAGGCCTCAATTACTCCAAGAGCATTGTTCTCGGGCTCAAGGCGACTGACGTACAAGATGTAGCCCCTGGGCTTCAGGCCGAAGCGCGCAAGGACCTCCCCGGCCGGGCGGGGCTGTGGATGAACTCCGTACGGAATCACTTCGCTCTCACAGCCGTACTCTGAGCGGTAGTAGTCAGCGATCACATCTGCATCAGAAACAACTCGCGTCGCCAGCAACACCGAGCAGCGCTCGCCGAGCCGGTACCAGAGCTTCCCCAGCGAGTTCCACTTGGCGCGGTTGCGCTCAATGCCGTCTACGTTAATCAGAAGTGGCGCCCGCCTGAGCTTCAGTATCG
>CANLJX010000065.1 GCA_947491545.1 Deltaproteobacteria bacterium | reverse complement strand
GGTACTCGCCGGACGCGAGCACCTTTGAGCTCACGGGCGAAGTGTACGACCCTCTCGTTGGCCGCAACAAGAAAACCCGCTCTGAGATCAAGGTCTTCTCGCCTAATCAGTACTCAGTGACGATGACCGACACGGCTCCTAACGGCGCATCGTTTAAGTCGCTTGAGATTGTGTACACTCGGCGCGGTTAGGCTGGCGAGCTGAAGGTCGGAGCGGCTAGGCGTACATGTCCAGCACTGAGCCAATCAGCTGGCGCCCCGTCTCGATAATCCGCGCAGAGGCCTCCACCTGCCGCTGGTCGAGCCGCAGCCCGATCAGAGCGCTTACCGCATCATCAGTCTCGCCGTCTTGAAAGGAGCGGACTACCCGCTCCGCGTTCTCTGCGGCGCTTTGAAAGCCGGAATGCATCCCGCGGAGCCCTATAGAGAGCACTTTGTCCATGCAAGAAAAAGGCGGCGGAATGTCCGAAAAACTAAAGGTTCTGGGGCAAATTTGCGGGTGCAGGACTCATCGGCTCGCTTGCTAGTTGAAACTCTGGCTGGTGGGCTACGAAAACACCTGGTAATTGACAGCGAAGGTCATGAAATTTCGATTCACAACATCGCTACTGTGCGCCTGTGTTGGTTTCGCTCCAGCGGCGCAGCTTTTCGCTGAGCCTCCCGCTGCAAGCAAGCCGCAGCAGGGAGATATGGTGCTTGAGGACACGACGCAACGCGCTCTCTCGGCTTCTCAGCGCGGAAAAGCGGAAGTGACAGGCTGGCTTAATTCGCTAGACCAGGTGTTTAAGGATGGAGCGGTGCATGTGCCCACGGAAGTGGGCGACGCTGGCATCAACTATCTCGCATCTTTCTACTTCTTCTGCGCCGTGCGGGGAGGGGGATGCGCCTTCATCCTCGACACGATTCTTGAGTGCGACGTCATCCGTTCAAAAGAGGAGAAGAGCGTGAGCTGCTCGACAATGAGCCGTTTTTGGAAAGCGTGGCTCGCAGCCGACTATGACGAGCGGGCCAAATACTCGCTCTCACCGGCAGTCGCTGAGAAGTTCGATGATTTTAACGCAACGCAACGTCCGCGCTACGTGCGCTGCAAAGAGACCGTGGCTCTCGTGCTAGCCGACCGCTCCGCCCTAGAGGCGCGCTACGCACCAGCCGGAGAGGCTCGCATCAGTCTCGACCGCACCCGCAAACTTCTAGAAGAGATCTGGCAGAAGGGAATCGATATCTCTCCCCAATCCGCAACAACTACTCGCTAGCTCCCTCTGGCTCATGCCAAACCGGCACCGGCACCGGGAACGGTACCAACCCGAAGGGTCGCGCCATTTCCTTGGCGCACCCCAAACTCCACCCAGCGCTCCAGCCGCACGCCGCGGTCCCAACTCAGCCCGCCTAACTATCTGAACAAAAAGCCGAATCGTTTCCCCATCCCCAGGTCATCTCAAGTCTTGGTGGCTTCGGTGTGCCCGTTTTCTTGGCATGCCGATTGCTGACCTCCCACGTGGGGAGCCAGCAAGCTGACAGTGCAAGCTCTGCCAAGATGCTGAAGTTGCTTGCCCGACGGGGAGAGCCGACAAGATTTTTTCGCTGTGTGTGACGAGGTTTGAATGAGAGAGAGACTGTACCTGAAGCCAGAGTGGGCACGCGGTTCTGTGGCGCGTGAGGAGCGCCCGCAGGTCAACCGCTCGCTGGTGATAGGGCTTGTTGGCTCCGTGCTGCTGGTGGTCTTCGGTGCCGTTATCGGTGGCCGGCCGCTAACCTTCCTTAGTTTGGAAGGGATGTTGCTCGTTCTCGGTGGAACAGCCTGCTCAACACTCGTTCAGTTCTCAGCGCGCGATCTGCGCTCAGCGATGAAAGCTGCACGTGGTGCGCTCTTTCAGCGCCAAGAGTCTCCGGTAGACCGAATTCAAGCCTTGGTGCGCCTCTCGCGCCGCGTGAAAGAGAGTGGAGTGCTCGTCCTTGAGGACGAGGCTTCGGCTACAACTGACTCATTCCTCAGGCTTGGCTTGCAGCTTACCGTAGATGGCCAGAACCCAGAGGAGATATCGCGAATTCTTCAGACCGAGATGCGTTCTGCAAATGAGCAGGCGTGGCGCTCGGTTCAGGTGTTTGAGACGATGGGGAACTTCGCTCCAGCGATGGGCCTGATCGGCACCCTAATCGGGCTTATCCAGATGCTCGGCTCGCTGCAGGATGCAGCGACTATCGGCCCTGCCATGTCGCTAGCGCTTGTGGCAACGCTGTACGGCTCCGTTGCTGCAAACCTCTTCTTCTTCCCAATAGCGGGCAAGCTGCGGGTTATCGCGCAGGAACGCGAACAGACGAAAGACATCACAGCCGAGGGATTGCTGAGCATTGCGCGGCTTGAGAGCCCGATAATGCTTGAGCAGCGGCTCCAGAGCTTCATCTCGTGCGCGTCGAACCAGTAAGCGAAAGCGGAGCAGGTAGCCATGTCGAGTGTTGGGTGTGACAGGCGAATTCTCAAAGCGTTTTACACCCAGTACGTTGCGGTGCTGCTGATCGTTTTAACCTTCTGCATCGGCGCTTACCAGCGGGCTTCCGTGCGGGGCAACTTCCCGAAAGCGGCTGCAGTCATGGGCATGCCAGCCGATGTCCAGCTAACAGAGATGAATATTGAGACACTCTTTGCAGAGGGCGGGGAGCTTCGTGACGGCGATGCGCGCCTCGAAGCAGTTGCATCGCTGCTCAAGAGCCACGACGTAAACGCAACGGTCGTTCTCTCCGCTGAGCGCTCAGAGCTTGGCGGGAATAGCCGTGACCTGGCTCGCAAGCTTCACGAGATTGAGCAGTTTCTGGCCGCTCGGAGCGTGCCGCGCGAAGCCTTCGTTTTGAGGGTACGGGCCGAAAGCGGACGCAAGAGTGAAGTCTCGGTTTCCTTTGCCCGTCCTGGGGAGGTGCCCAATGAAAGCCGCTAGCTTTCGGGGCGCCCCGCAGCAGGGGCGCGCAGAGTCGCCGGGGTCGGTGGTCTGGTTCATCAGCTTTGGCGATCTTTTGACACTCCTGCTCTGTTTCTTCCTAGTTCTGACACCCTGGGACCAGCTCTCTGGGGCTGTCGGAGGGCAGAAAATTCAAGGGCTTGAGGCTAAATCCCAGCCGATTCAGGAGTCTGGCACTAGCCTTGCTCATCAGTCCGCGAGGAAGGAGCCCGAGCTTCTAGCCGAGATCCCGCTGCGCGCAGATTTAGTGTCTTCGCAAGACGGGGTAGCCGAGGCGAGGTTCTTGGCGGCGCTTGAAGATGCGTTGCATGAGCACCGCGGAGCTTCCGGAATCTCCCTGCGGGTGGCGGTTTGCGCACCGCACGGAGCGCCAGCTGAGGCCCTAGCGAGGGTGCTCCCGTTGGTGGCAGCGAGACGGTTCTCGGACCTCCCTCTGGAAGTCGAAGCGGGAGCAGGATGCAAAGAGTTGGACGGCACAGGAAGCAGTGAGCCAGTTGTAGTGGGAAGCCTGAAGATTTCACGGATGTAATCGAACGATGGACGAGAGAGAGAACAACGAAGAGAAGACGGTATCCGCGAATGCAGCGGCCCCTGCGAGGTCCAAGCGCTCGATGTTCACGGCGTCTGGAATCGGGGCGCTCATGCTCGTGACTGGGGTGTCGGTAGGCTACTCGGCCTTCGGCCGCATCTCCGAAACCTCTGCTGAGCTTCGGGACGAGGCTTCGGCAGAGAGCGGGGAAGAGGCTGAACAAGCCGCAGCAGAGGAGGGGTCCTTCCAGGAACGTCCAGATGCGGTCGACGCCGAAGAGGGCGAAGAGGCTCTTGGGGCAATTATGCCGCTCGACACGTTTCTGCTGAACTTGCCGGACGGAAAGTACATCCGAGTCCAGATGCAGCTTGAGTTCATCGGCATGGACGTTCCAACGCGCTTCTACGGGCGGGTAGTCCCGATTCGTGACGCAATCATTACCCTCGTCAGCAACCAGAAAGCCGGTGACCTCCAGACGCAGAAGGGGAAAGAGGAGCTCAAGGAGAATGTGCGCAAGGTGGTGAACGAGCAGCTTCGCAAGGAGCTCGTTCGACGGGTGTACTTTACTCAGTTTGTGATTCAGTAGGACCGTTATGTCTCAAGTGCTATCACAAGACGAAATCAACTCCCTGCTCCGCGGGCTCTCCGAAGGGGAGATCGAGGAGGACAGTGTTGCGCAGCAGGCGCAGCAGAAGGCAAAGAAATTCGACCTGGCGAGCCAGGAGCGAATCATCCGCGGCCGCATGCCGACCCTCGAGCTGGTGTACGACCGCTTCGCGCGCCAGTTCCGCACGAGCCTTGCCAAGTTCCTCGGCCGCACCTGTTTCGCCAACATCGGCGGGATTGAGATGGTCAAGTTTGGCTCCTTCATGAAGAAGCTCTCACTGCCGTCTTCTCTGCACATCGTCCGTATGCCGCCGCTGCATGGCCAGGCATTGGTGGTCGTGTCCGCCCCGCTTGTGTTCGGCATCATCGACGGGCTATTTGGGGGCAGGGGGCAAGGACGAGTTAAGGTTGAGGGCAGAGAGTACACGCCGATTGAAACGAAGCTCATCTCGAAAGTGGTCGACCTCGCGCTTGAGAACCTCACAGATGCTTGGGCGCCGGTTCACCCAATCGTGTTTGAGTACCAGCGCTCGGAAGTCAATCCCTTCGCCGTTACGATTGCTCCACCCTCAGATATCGTTATTGCAGTTTCCCTCGAGATTGAGCTGGAGCAGGAGTGCACGCAGCTCACCATCTGCATGCCGTACGCGACGCTTGAGCCGCTCAAGTCGAAGCTCTCCACTGGATTCCAGAGCACTCGGCTCGAGGCCGATGCGGAGTCGCTCAAGCGCATGCGCGAGAACATTATGCAGAGCTTCTGTGCGGTGAGCGTCCAGCTCGCCCGCGGCAGCATGAAGACTCGCCAGCTGCTCGACCTCAACATCGGGGACATTATCACCCTCGAAACGAACCCGGCTGAAGAGGCGCACGTGCTTGTCGAGGGGCAGCCGAAGTTTTTCGGTTTCGTCGGAAGCTGCCGGGGCAGTCGCGCAATCCGGATTACGCGCGAAATCCCGCGCAACGACCTGATTAACATTCGTAACAAAGAGGAGATGATACGAAATGGCGGATAATGAGAAAGACGTGGAACAGGGGCTGGAAGATGTAGCCAAGGCTGCTTCCGAGGTTGCTGAGGCGGCTGCAGATGCTGCGTCGGCTGCTGCGGTGCCGGTCAAGAAAAACCCGGGCAGGACGCTCGAGTTTATTCTCGACGTGGCGCTCCAGGTGACGGTTGAGGTTGGTCGTTCGCGCATGACCATCAACGACTTGTTGCAGCTTGGGCAGGGCTCGGTTGTAGAGCTTGAGAAGCTCGCTGGCGAGCCGCTCGACATCTTCATCAACGGAAAGCCGGTAGCGCGCGGTGAGGCTGTTATTGTGAACGAGAAGTTCGGCGTTCGCCTTACGGACATCATCTCGCCAGAAGACCGCATCGAAGGACTGCAGCAGGCAGCGAGCTAAGTATGAAGTGCCTCAATCCATCGTTCATGTTCGTCGCGGCTTTTGCGGCTGTGCTCCTCTGCACCGGGGTAGCCGCGGCCGAACCTGGACAGATCGGGCTGATGCCCATTCCAACCGCCGAGCCTATCAGCGTGTCGGGGTCGGTGGTTCGGATGCTCGGAGGGCTCTTCCTCTGCATCGGCGCCTTCACTGGAGGCATTCACCTGTACCGTAAGTTCCTTCTCAAGGGCCCGATTGGGGGCGGCAGGAGACTCACGATCCTTGAGCGCGTTTCAGTCAGCCAGAAGGGGTCTGTAGCCTTGGTGTCGCTCGATGGCAGGGAATTCCTCGTCACGGTTGGCCCCGACTCTCCACGTATCGTTCCAGTGAGCGACGCTCGGGGGGAAACCTTTGCTGAATCGCTCGGGGCTGAGTGTCCGGATCAGGAGCTGTTTAATGCGTAGTCGAGTAGTAGCGGGGATAGCTTTCATCGTAGCGGCCGCTGCCGCTTTCTTGCCGTCAGTAGCGGCAGCGCAGCAGGCGAACCTGCCAGACCTTTCAATCTCGGTCGGCGGCAGCGAGCTCGCTGGAGGCGGCACGGTGTCGAGCAGCCTCAAGATCATGCTGCTCCTGACGCTGCTCTCCTTCGCCCCGGCGATGGTGCTGTGCATGACCTGCTTTACCCGTATCGCAGTCGTGCTCGGCATGACCCGTACTGCGCTGGGTACGCAGGCGCTCCCACCCAATACTGTAATCACCGGACTGGCGCTGTTCCTCACCATCTCGATTATGTCCCCGGTGTTTGAGAAGAGCTACAATGCCGGAATCAAGCCGTACCTCGATGGGCAGATGGCCCAGGACGAGGCTTTGAGCAAGGCATCTGCGCCACTCAAGGAGTTCCTGGTGCGGCACTCACGCGAGAAAGACCTGGCACTTTTCGTGGACATCACCCGTGCAGAGCAGCCGAAGGGGCCAGAGGATGTGCCGTTCTTCGTTGCAGTTCCGGCGTTCGTCCTGAGCGAGCTAAACACGGCTTTTCAGATCGGGTTCCTGATCGCACTGCCGTTTCTCGTGCTCGACATGGTGGTCTCGTCGGTTCTTACATCGATGAGCATGATTACGCTCCCGCCGGTCGTTATCTCGCTCCCCCTCAAGCTGATGCTGTTTGTGATAGTCGACGGCTGGCACCTTATCATCAGCTCCCTCGTCAAGACCTACAACGTGAGTTGAAGCCATGAACATTGACGATTACCTCAGGCTCGGACAGCTCTCGATTGAAACGGCGCTCTACACATGTGCGCCGATCCTCGTGTTCGGTCTGGTCGCAGGATTCCTCGTGAGCGTGTTCCAGGCTGCAACGCAGATTAACGATCCAGCACTGGCGTTCATTCCCAAGATTGCAGCGGCAATCGTCGGCATGCTGCTCTTTGGGCACTTCATGATCAACCGCATCTCGGCTTTCACTATCTTCGTCATCAGCCAGATCGCAAACCTCTCAGCGCGCTAGGTGACGCGATGGGAGACTCACTTATCCTCTCAGTTCCTCAGCTCATTCTGGAGCGGCTCGACGTAGGCTGGAGCTTCTTGCTGCTCCTGACGCGCTACACGGCCTTTATGATGTTGGCTCCAGGATTGGGCGGTGGCATCGGAGGGATTCTCATCCGGTACCCTGCTGCCGTTGTCCTGGCGCTGGTGAGCGTACGGCCCGATGTCACGACGGCGGTTCCGACAGATATGGCGATCATGGTGGCGCAGGTGGTCTCGGAGATGTTGTTGGGGGCGATAGTGGCGATCATTCCGCTAACGATCGTGGCTGGGGCTCAGACTGCTGGGCATCTCGCCAGTGGCACAATGGGCTTGAATGCAGCGCAGCTTATCGATCCTTCAACCCAGACGGCGCTGCCAGACCTGGCGCGCATCTACTCAGACTTTGCAATTGTGGCGTTCCTGCTGGTCGGTGGCCACTACGTCGCAGTCTCTGAGCTTGCGGGCCTAAACGAAGTTATCCGGCCGGGCTCATTCATTCTTTCAGCAACAGGACTCGACACACTGATCAGCCAGACAGCGCGCATCTTCCAGATCGGCTGCCTGATTGCAGCCCCAGCTATCGTTGCCTTGCTCCTGACAAACTTCGTCATGGGTATCATCTCGAAGGCCGTTCCCACGATAAACATCTTTATCATCAGCTTTCCCCTCACGATCGGAGTGGGACTGGTAATCTCCATCATCGCCATGCCTGAGGTGATGCACTTCTTAGGACGGGAGTTCACCCGCCTGGGCGACGTACTCAGTGGCGCAATTCGGTAGCCTTACCGGCTTTTTGACACATAAACCGCGCTAAGTGCCCGAAACTAGTGCCTGTAAAGCGGGCATAGCTCTTGCTCCCAAACCCTTGGATCCACAGGTGTGCCACCGCTGTGACAGGCAAGGGGCACCCCGAGAGGTTTTGACGAGTTATCGATGGCCAAAGAGAGCTTACCCGAACAGAGGACCGAACTGCCCACCGAGCGGCGGATCGCGGAGCTGCGCCGCACGGGAGCGATCTTCCATTCGATCGATCTTGAGCAGCTGCTCGTTCTCATCACGGGCTTCCTGATCGTCAGCATGCTGTGGAACGTGCTGTATCGCGACATGAAGTACGTGCTCGTGCGCTCCTTCCTCATGATAGGTGAGCGGCAGGAGATGCAGGTCGAGGACTACATTAACGGCTTCTTGAGGCTGACGCTCCTGCTTGGCCCCGACATTCTGATCATCACCGGCTGTGTTGCAGCCGTGGCCACTCTCTCGGTCATGCTCCAGACGAACTGGAACAAGCGCGACAAGTGGATCAAGCTGCGTTGGGACTTCGTCAATCCGGTCAAGGGCATCCAGCGAATCTTCTCAATTACAGGACTCACCAACCTCCTCAAAGCCGTCTTCAAGCTCGCGCTCGTGCTCCCGATCGGCTACTGGGCGCTGCAGGGCTTCGCGCCTGAGATGGTTCGTCTCATCCACATGTCGATTCCTGACGTGCTGCACCTGACGGGCTCGGCGATCGGCACTGTTTTCTGGAAGATCATCTGGGTGCTCGCCATTCTAACAGGAATCGATATCGCGTGGGGAAAGTACCAGTGGCTGCGCCAGAACAAGATGACCAAGGAAGAGGTTAAAGACGAGCGCAAGGCTGTGGAAGGAGACGAGACGATGCGCCGCAAGATGATCGCGAAGGGAATGTCGCGCATCGTTCAGAAGCTCAAGACCACAGTGCCGAAAGCGGATGTGGTTATCACTAACCCGACTCACTACGCGGTGGCGCTCAAGTACGACCGAAAGAATTCAGCAGCTCCGGTCGTCGTTGCGAAGGGGACTGACTTTATCGCGCTGAGGATCAGGGAGATTGCAAAGGAGAGTGGGGTGCCGATCCTTGAGCGCAAGGCGCTCGCGAGGGCTCTTTACTCATCGACAGAAGTAGGCAGTGAAGTTCCGCGAGACCTCTTTAGGGCAGTGGCAGAGGTGCTCGCGTTCGTGTACCGCCAGAAGCGTGGCGGTGGCAGGCAGCAGGCTCAACGGTAGGAGATCGCTAGGCTATGGCAACAGCAGCAGCAAGCACAGGGTTTAGGCGGGGAGGGCTCAACAACCTCTTCATCCCGGTCGCCCTCGTCGGAATTCTCGCAATCCTCATCTTCCCGCTGCCGACAGCACTGCTCGACGTCTGCATCGCGATAAACATTACGCTCTCCCTGATAGTTCTCTTTACGTCCCTGTACATCGACAAGCCCCTGATGTTCTCGTCGTTTCCAGCCGTGCTCCTCGTGACGACCCTGTTCCGGCTTTCCATGAACGTCGCGTCAACCCGCCTCATCCTGCTAAACGGCAACAGCGGCATGGATGCCGCCGGGCACGTCATCGAGGCCTTCGGCCAGTTCGTAGTGGGCGGAAACTACATCATCGGTATCGTGATGTTCATCTGTATCAACCTGGTGAACCTGAAAGTTCTCACGAAAGGTTCGTCGCGTATCGCTGAGGTAGCAGCCCGCTTTACCCTCGACGCCATGCCAGGAAAGCAGATGGCGATCGATTCCGACCTCAACATCGGCCTCATTACCGACAAAGAGGCACGGGCGCGCCGCAAGGAGCTCTCACAAGAGGCTGAGTTCTACGGAGCGATGGACGGAGCCGCGAAGTTCGTGGCCGGAGATGCGATCGCAGCGCTCTTCCTGGTCGGCATCAACATAGTCGGCGGCCTCCTGATCGGAATGATCCAGCACGGCATGGACTGGAAAAATGCCGCCCAAACCTACACCATACTGACAATCGGAGAAGGTCTCGTTGCCCAGCTTCCGTCGATTATCATCTCCGCTGCCTCCGGTCTCATCGTGGCCCGCGCAGCATCAGGTGACGACCTCGGAAGCGAAGTTCTCTCGCAGCTCGGACAGAGCGCTCGTCCGCTCTTCCTGACATCGGCGGTGGCATTCGCGATGGCGGTGCTGCCGGGCCTGCCGTTTCTGCCGTTTATTCTGCTCAGCCTCGGGGCTGGAACGCTCGGAGTGCTGAAGCGCAAGGCTGCCGAGGAGCTAACGCGCAAGACGGCAGCAGAGGAGAAGCTCAAAGCAACCGAGGGAACAGGCCCGAAGCCAGGCAGCACCGAGGAGGTTACCGGGCTGCTCGCTGTTGACACCCTTGAGCTCGAAGTAGGCTACGAGCTGGTGCAGATCGTTGAGGCAGGCGACCTCGTTGAGCGCATCCGTTCGATACGCCGCCAGTTCGCTATCGACTACGGCTTCATCGTTCCGCCGATCCACATCCGTGACAACGTTCGCATTAAGTCCAACGAGTACCGCTTCATGCTGAAGGGCACCACCGTTGGCAGCGGGACGCTCAAGCCGCACTACCTCCTGGCGATGGACCCAGGCAACGTAGCGAATCCCGTTCAGGGCATTCCGACGAAGGAGCCGGCGTTTGGCCTCGATGCTCTCTGGATTCCGGACGTCGAGAAGGAGCGCGCGCAATTCTCAGGCTACACGGTAGTCGATCTCTCAACGGTCATCACGACACATGTAACCGAGATGGTCAGGGCGCACATGCACGAGTTGCTGGGCCGTCAAGAGGTTCAGCATCTGCTCGACAACTTGCAGAAAGTTGCGCCGAAAGCAGTAGAGGAGCTGATCCCCAACGTGCTCTCGATAGGCGGTGTCCAGCAGGTGCTCGGGCTGCTGCTGCGCGAGCAGGTCAGCATCCGGGACCTCAAGACCATCATCGAGACCCTAGCCGACTGGGCGCCGAACGTTAAGAGCCCCGAGAAGCTGGCTGAGTTCGTGCGCCGCAGGTTCGCACGAGCCATCACGGCAAAGCACTCGACGCCAGACAGCGTGCTGCCGCTGGTGAGCCTAACACCGCAGCTTGAGCGCACCTTGGCTGAATCGCTGCAGCAGACAGACGAGGGCTCCTTCCTGGCGCTGGAGCCTGGGACTGCGCAAGTGCTAATCAACAAGCTCGCCAAGGGCGCCGAGAAGTTTGGCGAGATCGGCCAGACGCCAGTGCTGCTTGCGCCCGGCCACCTGCGCGCCGCGATGTTCAATTTTGTTGACCGCTTCGCCCCCGGCTATGCGGTCATTAGTCACCACGAGATTGCGGCCAGCACGCGGGTGCAGTCGCTCGGCGTAATTGGTTTGTCTGAGTAAGGGAGGCCGTATGAGAACGAGAACGTTTCGGGGCGAATCGGTGCAGGCAATCATGCAGCAGGTGCGTGACGAGCTCGGTGGGCAGGGGCTGATCCTCAACACCCTGCGCAAAGAGGAGTCGGTGATTGAGATTGAGGTTGAGCTCGTGTCGCTCGATAGCGAAGGATGCGCAACCGAAGCCGAGGAGCCATCCCTGGCGGATATCGCTGACTTGGCCCGCGACACGGACGCCGCTTCGGCGCTGGTGCTTAACCGCGTCGGCCGAGATATCCAGGTCATCTGTCGCCGCTACCTGACTGGAGGCGAGAGCGATGCAGAGATGCTCGCTAAAGGGCTCGGAGAAGCTCTATCGTTCGACGCATCGATGCCCCCGAAGGCGCGTTCCATCGCGCTGGTTGGTCCCTCAGGAGCCGGCAAGACCACCACCATTGCGAAGCTGATAGCCCACATCCAGGCCGCTTTCGACACCTCAATCGGCGTTATCCTCGCTGACCAGAGCCAGAGCGCCCAGGAGATGAGCCTTGAGATCTTTGCCCAGATCGTTGGCGTGCCGGCAGTCAGCGTCGACTGCGGGCTCGATGTACGGCAGCAGATTCCAGAAGCGCTGGCACGCTTGCGTGACTGTGAGCTGGTATTCATCGACACGCCGGGAGTTGGGGCGAGAGAAGAAAATAGACTGAAGTACGTTGAGCGCCTGCTCGACGGCTGCCACGACCTTGAGACGATGTGCGTGCTGCCTGCCCCGAGCGATGCAAAGGAGCTTAGCTCACTAGCGCAGGCGTACCGTCGCTTCGATTGCTCGCGCTTGATTATCACGAAGGTCGACAAAACTGGATTCCTTGGGCCGGCGCTCAATGAGGCGCACCGCTCTGGGATGCCGCTCGGGTTCGTCACCGGCGGGGCCCGGGTGTCTGATGAAGTCGAGCCAGCATCAGCTCGCCGTTTGGCTTGGTTGCTGCTGCGCCAAATGCACTAACTAACTGAAATAAGGTGTGTAGGCAGGGTAGAGCCGCACCCGCAGAAGATTAAAGAGCCTGAACCGGAGGAACATGAATCAAAACAGGGAACGTACGGGGGCAGAACGCCCCGAGCAACAGAAGGGCCTTTCCGTGAACGATGTCAATGTGCAGCGCATGAACCAGGGTGTGACGCGAGTATTGAGCTTTACCAGCGGCAAGGGCGGAGTCGGCAAGACCCACTCGGTGACTAACGTCGCGGTCGCCCTGGCGAATCAGGGTCTCTCAGTCCTGCTGCTCGACGCCGACATGGGGCTCGCCAATGTTGACGTGCTGCTCGGCCTGCAAGCGAAGGGCACTCTTCACGATGTGCTCAAGGGAAACATGACGCTTGACGATATTCTCCTTAAGGGGCCAGGGGGCATTGCCATCATTCCGGCCGCCAGCGGCGTGGAAGAGATCCAAGCGCTCCGTCCCGAAGAGAAGATGTTCCTGCTCGAAGAGATCGAGAGAGTCGCACACCGGTTCGACTACCTTCTGATTGACACGCCAGCAGGCATTGGTTCGGACGTGATGTACTTCAACAGTGCGGCAGCCGAGGTGGTGTGCATTATCACTGGCGAGCCCACGTCGCTCACAGACACGTACGCGCTCATCAAAGTTTTGAGCACGACGTACGGTGAGAAGCGGTTCTCAGTTGTTGTGAACAACGTCGCCTCCGAGAAAGAAGCGACAGCGGCGTTCACGAAGTTGTCTCGAGCAGTAGAGAGATTTTTGCAGGTAGATGTGCGGAGCCTCGGGTGGGTCCCGGCCGACGCGACCGTTCGCGACTGCGTGATGCAGCAGCGTCCGATCGCCGCCGAATTCCCGTCGAGCCCCGCGGGACTCGCGCTCGCCGCGGTTGCCCGCAGGATCGATGACGAGCTTCCGCAGCGTCGGGCCAAAGGCGGCATGCAGTTCTTCTTTCGCCAGTTGCTGGAGATGAACTCGTATGGCGAAGAAGCAGGCTACTAAGCGCAAAGGCCGGAAGGCCCGCGTTGGGTTCGCCAAGACGCTCTGCTGTCTCACTATCCTGACGTCAGTTGCGGTGCTGTTCGCCGGCGGCGTCGACGAAGGAGTGAGGGCGAGCAAGATCGTCTACACCTGCATCGCAGTTTCAACGGCATTAGGTTTCGCTTTCTGGGCAGTGATTCAAGCGGTTGCGAGCTATGAGGAGATAGACGGTGGTTAAGCCAAAACGTTCAGCCGTAGAAGCGTACAAGAGCATCGACGACTTTGAGAAAGAGGAGCTCATCAAGAGCTACCTGCCGCTCGTGAAGAAGGTAGTGCACCGGCTCTCAGGCCGGCTGCCTAAAGACGTCGATATGCAAGAGATGCTCAACTCAGGAATTATCGGCCTGGTCGATGCACTCGAAAAGTACGATCCGAAGCACGAGACAAACTTCAGCACCTACGCGCAGTTCCGCATACGCGGCGCGATCCTCGACAGCTTCCGCTCGCAGGACTGGCTGCCGCGCTCGCTGCGCTTCAAGTCGCACAAGATCGAGCTAGCGTACCACCGCATCGAGCAGAAGCTCGGCCGGCCAGCCTCGGACGAAGAGGTTGCTGCCGAGCTAGGAGTGCCGATGGACGAGCTCCAGCGCCTGCTGGGAGAGGTTGGCAGCATCGTGATGCTCAGCTTCGAAGAGCTTGGATTCGGCCACGGTGAGGAACGCTTTCAGGCCGAGGATTGGCTCGCCAGCAAGGGTCAAGACCCGCTGCACCGTCTCCTTGGCCACGAGAAGGTGAGCGTCATCGCTCGTGCCCTCGACCGGCTCCCCGAGAAGGAGCGCCTCGTCATCAGCTTGTACTTTTACGAAGAGCTTAACCTTAAGGAGATCGGAGAGATCCTGGGCGTGACAGAGTCGCGTGCGTCCCAGATCCGGTCACGGGCCCTTATTCGGCTCAAGAACTACCTGCGCAAGGCGATGTAGCCATACAGCGCCGCGCGCGTGAGAGGAGCACACGGTGGGTTTCGACCGCACGCCTGACCGCGTCCTGATCGTCCACGACCCCGCCACAGCGGGCCCCTCCAAGCTGCCGCTCGCCATCCCAGGAGCTGAAGTCGTCGAGGCGCGCTCGTTCTCCCGTTACCAGGAGGAGCTGTCGAAGAGCGACTTCGATGTGGTGGTCATTGACTACGACCTGCCAGGCACTCAGCGCCCGGAGGTGCTGGCTGAGCTGAAGGTGCGTGACAACGAGCCTGACGTCCTCCTGCTCTCAACATGCACCGATACCGACACCATTCGGCGGATCTCGCGCTCACAGAAACGCTACGTTGTGCGCGACGAGCTGTGGGTCGAGTCAATCGGCCGAGCGGTGCGCGACATGCTCCGTATCCGCAAGCTTGAGGCCGAAAATGCCCAGATTCGGGCGCGGCTGACAGAGAGCAACCGGCAGCTTGAGGAGCGCAACGAGCGTCTCGACGAGTTCTGCGCCACGATCGCGCACGATATTCGTGGCCCGCTCGCCGGCCTCATTCTTAAGATAGACTACATTCTTGAGCGATTCCGTGAGGGGCTCGATCCAAAGTGCGTCGAGATGCTTGGCCGTTCGATGGACTCCGCGCATCGGCTCGTGGGGGTCGTCCAGTCGATGTACGAGTTCGCAAAACTAGGTCGTGATGGAACAGAGTTCTCGAGTGTGGAGCTGGCGCCGATGGCGCGCGAAGTTGTAGCGGACCTGCGAGGCAGCGCGAAGTGCCAGGTCACTCTTGAGGCGGCAACGCTTCCGGCCGTGCGTGGCAACCCAGATCTGCTGCGGCGTGTGTTCATCAACCTATTCGGGAACTCAATCAAGTATGGTGAGCGGGAATGGGTGATTGTCTCGGTCACCTCGCCGGGAACAGTCAGCCGCGGCGACACCACACTTCTTGAGCTTCGCGTGCGAGACAATGGGCCCGGAATCGATCCGAAGCAGGCCAAAGGGGTCTTCGATATGTTTGCCCGAGGCTCTCACGGCGCCGGTGGGCCAGAAGGCCTCGGCGTTGGTCTCGCCGTGGTTCAGCGCATTCTTGAGCTGCACGGAGGGTCAATCGAGTTGATCCAAGCCGGCCAGCCCGGCTGCTGCTTCAGACTGCTGCTGCCCTTGGCCTAATCGAATCCTAAAATTTGATTAGCCTACCGCCGAACTTGGCTGGGGGAACGGCTCCGGTTCCGGACACGGGCCCGGCGCCGGACATTACGTCAAAAAACCCTTTGTCTGCGAACGCTAAACGTCAGACGCTGATCCGTTCCCGTTCCCGTTCCCGTTCCCGTTCCCGTTCCCGTTCCCGTTCCCGTTCCCGTTCCCGTTGAAGTCTTTCTACGGGGGAGTGCAGGTAGAGTCTGGGCAGTGCGGAGCTGGCTGCTCACCTGGGTCTGGACGGAATCCTG
>CANLJX010000064.1 GCA_947491545.1 Deltaproteobacteria bacterium | reverse complement strand
GGTTCCTAAACTTTATGGTGCTCGTGTCGACGTAGGGAGACTTAATCGGGTGAAGCTGCAGCTCTACCCAGGTAATGAGACCAGTGAGACCGAGCCCGCCTACCGTAGCTGCAAAGAGCTCCTGATTCTCTGAAAGCGAGCAGGTGCGGTGTGTTCCATCCGACCTGAGCAGCCCAAACGAGAGGACGTGTCTGCCGAATGTGCCAGCTTTGTGGTGGTTCTTGCCGTGGATGTCGTTGGCTATTGCCCCGCCCAGAGTCACAAACTTCGTGCCCGGCGTAACCGGAAGGAACCAGCCCCGTGGCACGAACACATCGAGAATCGTGGCGAGGCTTACGCCGGCCTCAGCCTTGACTATGCCCTTTTCAGAATCAAAAGAGATAAAGCAGGAGAGGGAGGTGGTATCGATGACCGCGTTGCCGTTATTGACACAGCTGTCGCCGTAGCTTCGGCCGAGTCCATACGGGAGGACATTTCTGCCGTCTGCAGGCAGGGGAAGCTGCGCTCGCGGAGAGCCTATCGACACTACTTTTTGGTCCTGGAGCTTGGGGAACCTGCCCCAAGATTCGAAAGTCTTCACGAAGCAACCTCACGGCTCACGCTCGGGCAGGATATCCACACCCCTGTCAGGGCGCAATCCACAGAAGTTTCGCAGTTTTGCCGTTTGGTTTGAGCGGTGACGGGGGTCGGCTCGCCTGCTATAACCCCGTTCATGCAAGGAGAGATGCCAAACATGCAGCCAAAAGCCCCGATTGTGTATGCGGATGTGGATGGGACGGTCCTAGCCACAGACCTGCTGTACGAGTCGCTGCTCTTCGTCATTAAACGCAAGCCGGGCATACTCTTCCTCCTTCCTTTCTGGCTGCTCCGCGGGAGAGCCTACCTTAAGGAGATGCTGGCTCGACGGTCGACGGCTCTTGCGATCGACCTCCTACCCCTGAATGAGAACGCCGTGGAGTATCTGCGACAAGCTGCCACGGAGGGTCAAAGAGTTGTCTTGGCATCAGCCTCTCACCGCTCGATGGTAGAGCGGGTAGCCCACCGCCTTGGCTTCGTGTCGGAGGTAATTGCAACTGATGGGGCCGTAAACTGCAAAGGTAGCGCCAAAGCCAAAGTCATACAGGAGCAGGCCAACGGCGCGGCGTGGGAGTATGTGGGCGACTCAAATGCCGACATGGCTGTGTGGCGCGAAGCTGCGGGTGTTGTGTGCGTGACATCGAGCAGCTCTTTCGCGCAGAAGGTGAAGGCCGCGTATCCGGGCGCTGAGATTATCTCCAAGCCTGCCTTCACGGCTACGGTGCTGCTCAAGGCTCTTCGAGTGCATCAGTGGCTCAAGAACCTGCTGCTCTTTGCGCCGTTAGTCCTGGCGCACAAGTGGTTCGACCCCGTGGCAGTCCGCTCCACGGTTCTCGCTGCGATCTCCTTTTCGTTGTGCGCCTCGGGCGTCTACCTCATGAACGACCTGCTCGATCTTGAGGCGGACCGTCAGCATCCTCGCAAGCGCAAGCGGCCGTGCGCCGTCGGGAGAATGCCTCTCTCTGTGGCGATGGCGCTAACACCAGTGCTATTCGCCGCAGCTTTTGCGATAGCGGCTTCTACCAACGCCGGTTTCGTGCTCGTCCTCTCGATCTACCTGCTGCTAACGAGCCTGTACTCGCTTCGCCTCAAGGCGCTTGCGCTTGTAGACATCATCCTGCTTGCGATCCTCTACACGATGCGAATTATCGCAGGGGGTGTGGCGGCAAACATTCACCTCTCGCAGTGGCTTCTCGCGCTCTCGATGTTCCTCTTCTTGAGCCTTGCGTGCGTCAAGCGATTCTCAGAGCTGCTCGTGCTGCAGCAGCGCAATGAGAGCCGAACGTGGGGCCGAGGCTACTCGGTGGGGGACATAGAGCAGGTCTCGCAGTTTGGCTCTGCCAGCGCCTACATCTCAGTGCTGGTTTTGGCGCTGTACGTAAGCAGCAAGGAGATCGTCGAGCTGTACGGGAAGCCGGAGGTGGTCTACCTCGTTTGTCCGCTCCTCTTGTACTGGGTGAGCCGCATCTGGCTGCTGGCCAGGAGAGGGCTTGTTCACGACGATCCGCTCGTCTTTGCGCTCCGTGACAAGGTCACGTATGTTGTGGCTGCCATAACGTTCGTGATGTTCTTCGCAGCAAAGTGAAACCCGACCGATACTTGCCAGTCGCACCAACTTGTCGCCTGTCGGAAATTCGTTCGGCAGTCTTTTTAGCCCTGCTTGCCTGCTCTGTATACGGCTGCGCCGTGCCGGTATCACACAGCCAGTTCTCGATTCCCGCCGGTCCTGGCAAGGAGGGTGATTTTGCATCGACCAAGGATCTCCGCATAGCGGGTCTTGCATCTGAGGCGATGAACTATTCTAAGCGTGGCCGCTTCTTCGAGGCTGAAAACCGCTTGCGGCAGGCTGACTACCTCGCTCCCGGAAACGAGCGCATCGCTTACAGCCTGGCAGTTGCCATGAACCAGAACGGCCAGAGCGAGGATGCCAAGCAGATGGTGGAGGGGCTCCTCAGGCGAAAGCCCAACGACCCAAACCTCCTGGCAGCCCTGGCTGACATCGAGTTCAGCCTGGGAGAGCCGCAGGATGCGAGAGCTCGCCTCAAGGCATCCTTCGCCCAGTTCCGCGAGGCGGGCAATGCGCAGCAGGCAGCCCGTCTCGCACGGTCTATCTCAAACTTGGCGTTCATCGAGGGTAATGAGCAGGAGGCCCTGTGTTACTCGCACGAGGCCTGGACGCTAGGACAGAACAGCGAGCAGCTCGCCTGGCACGTGCGGCTCCTTGTGGCGCTCAACCTCTTCACAGAGGCAAAGGAAACCGCAGGGGGAGCGATCGCCAAAAATAAGGCCCTGGGGCGCAGTGCTCCCGTGCAGATTGCCGTCGCCCTGGCGAAAGTGGGGCTAGGGGACTTCGAAGGCGCCAGCGAATCAGCTGAGATCGCAGTTGATCTCATCCCAGAGGCCCCTGAGATGGGCTCGGAGATCTCAACAGTTGCGTGGCTCATCGGGAAGCGCCTCGATAAAGCGCCCGCCGCGCCGGGCTCCGAAGAAGTTGAGGAAGAGCGGGTTGAGATGGTGCTGGGATTCAGGGGCCGCGAGCCGCATGAGCTCATCACATGGCCGCCCGCGCTTCGAGAGCAGCTGGCTGCAGTACCGCCGCTTCAGTAGCGAGGAAAAAATCTGGCTTTTAGAAATCCCCGCTAGCCTGCGGTTCCAGCGCCGCAGCAAAGTCCGTCTCATCGAGGTTGTCGAAGCGGGTGTACTCACCCGAGAACGCAACGCGCACCGCCCCGGTGGGACCGCTGCGCTGCTTGGCGATAATAATTTCGGCCACGCCCTTGTCGGGTGACTCCTTGTTGTAGACCTCGTCACGGTAAATGAACATGATCACGTCAGCGTCCTGCTCAATCGCGCCCGATTCACGCAGGTCAGACATCATCGGGCGCTTGTCGTTGCGCGACTCTACCGAGCGGTTAAGCTGAGAGAGCGCGATAACAGGAACGTTTAGCTCCTTTGCGAGCGCCTTCAAGGAGCGCGAGATGTCCGAGATCTCTTGCTCACGAGAGTGTGAGTAGGCGGGGCTGCGAACAAGCTGCAAGTAGTCGACGATGATCATGCCGAGCGGGTTGTCCCTGTGCAGCCGCCGCGCCTTGGCGCGCAGCTCTGTGATCGAGAGGGCTGGAGTGTCGTCGATGAATATCTCGGCTTCCGAGATGCGGCTTGCACCGTCCACAATGCGAGCGAAGTCACGCTCAGATAGGTCGCCTGTGCGCACTTTCGAGTTGTTGATGCGCGACTCGCTGCAAAGCATGCGCAGCACGAGCTGCTCCTTAGACATTTCAAGGGAGAAGAATGCGACGGGCCTGCGCGAGTAAATGCCCACATACTGGCCCCAGCCGAGTGTGAGGGCCGTTTTTCCCATCGAGGGACGAGCAGCAACGATAACGAGATCAGAAGGCTGAAAGCCGGCTGTAAGCTTGTCGAGCTTGTCGAGGCCGCTCGCAACGCCGGTGACCGGCTCCTTCTGGTCGTAGAGCTTTTCAACCAGGCGGATCGAGTCTTGGACGACGTCGCTCACCTTGTGAAACGACGAGTTTACGCGGAAGTCCGAGACTCCGAGGATGCGCTGTTCGGTGCCATCCAGAAACTCCTCCAGGTTTCCCTCAAGATTGAAAGCTGAAGAGATGATGTCGTTCGACTCATGGATAAGCCTGCGCCGAATGGACATCTCTTTGATCACTCGCGCGTAGTATCCCACGTTCGCGGCATTCGGAACGGAAGATGCGAGGTAGGAGAGAACCTGCGGACCTCCGACGTTCTCGAGCTGTCCCATCGAGCGCAGCTGCTGGCCGAGCGTGACTATATCTATCGGCTCGCGGCGATCTGAGAGTGTCGCCATTGCTTCGAAGATCGTCTGGTGACCGGACTTGTAGAAGTCTTCAGCGCGTATCCTCTCAAGACAGACGTTGATCGCCTGGTTATCGAGAAGGATACTGCCCAGCACGGACTCCTCTGCCTCAAGCGACTGCGGAGGAACGCGCCCAGCAACTGGTGCTTGCGGCCCCTCTGAGCGCACGTTGTCGCGGTATCGGCGGCGGGTGCTCTCCATATCCAGTCTTCGGATGTTCCGAGGTAAAAGAGACGTTTTAAAAAAGGAACTCCAGGGAAGAAGGCAAAGCGTACGAGCCTAAACGGCTCCTCGCAGCGCTACCCATCGCTCCAGAAGTGCGGGGGGGGAGTATTAAACAGGCACCCCATGAGGTCAACTGCAATCTGGAAGGTTGACGGCAGTGCGTTGGGCAGCTAAACGAGCTTTTCTGCTACGCTTTGCGCTCTTCGAGGAATTTCGCCAGAGCGGATGCCTCAACCTGCGTAGCTGACCTGGGAGATGATTCGGTTAGCTTTTGGGTGAGCTTAAAGAGTTCCCTCAGGTCTTCGCCGGAGCGGAGCGGCTGAGCAAACTCAGCCACGAGGCTGTGTAACTGAGCGGGGTCTTGAGCAAGCGAGAAGATGCCAACCACTCGCTTGATTCCCTCCGCGCTTGTCAGCAGGTCTATTCGGTCGAGCTGTCGTGGGCCAAACCGCTCAAATGATGCCAGGCACAGGTCGCTGTTGCTGAGCCATCCTAATCGCATGTCACTGGGGTCGCCACCGGTAGCCTTCGTCCAGAGGCGAGCTAACTTGCCGCTTCTATCGTACGCTTGAACCGCTTTGGGCCGGTTGAGTGGCGGTATGCGCATCCCACGTTTTTCGTCGAAGGGCGATAGCAAGGTGTTTACGTCACCTGACTGGTTCACGAGGTCGAAGAGCAGCTTCTGGATCTCCTGACGGGCCCTGTTCGGGCCTGTCTCCTTCTTCGCCTCGGAGTCGCTCAGTACTTCGGCGACGGTCCGAATTATCTCCTGATAACCGCCATTCGCCTCGCACGTCTCAAGACAAAGTTTAGCTTTGAGCTGCCCTCCGAGCCTGTTCCATGTCCTCACAGAAAGCGAGTGGTCAGGGTAGATACCGAAAAGAGCTCGGTCGAAGTTCACCAGCTCAGCTACGCTGTCAGAGCTTCGGAACTTGGTGATCTGAAGAAGCTGAATGCCGTTCAAGAGTTCAAGAATCTGATCGTCGCTGTCAAACGCCGGAGCACTCGCCGATACGACCACGCCACCGAACGACTTCAAATCTGCGTCAAACCCGAAGCCAAGCAGCTTGTCCGCAGAGCCACTGCCCCCATGCGGACGTCCATTCTTCCTGGCACTAATCGAGCGAAGTCCGTCTAGAGCGGTAAGTCGCTGCTCCGGCGTGCCCGAGCTGAGCATCTCGGCGTACTCAAGCAGCTCCGCCCGAACCAGCGAGCTCTCCTTCGTTATTCCCTCCCGATCCGTAACCGTCCAGCCGATCCACGACGATAGATCGCTACTGTTCGGCGAGATGGACAGAAGGGCCGCTTTGATCCCTACCGAGACCCTCAGCTCCGCTCCGGAACTCAACGTGCGGGCGAAGACAAGCTCCCCTTCATGACGTTGCCCGTGCAGTATGTTCGTATCGACTGGGTTGCTCACTCGCAATCCCGTCCCCGGCAGAGCTCTACCGCCGACCTTTGAGGCGCCGAGAGCCGCTTCGCGCTCGTGCCTCGGCGACTTGAACGGGAATCGAGATATCTTGTGGATTAAGGCATCGAGACCATCCCTGCGGAATTCGTCCATGGCCTCAGCCGTGACGCGCTCGAGGTTGTGGTGCACTTGCTCCGGAGATACCCCTAAGACCTTGCGGGATACCCCCCGGGTATGTGAGTCGCGGCCGATCGGCAAACCCTCCCCGTCGGACATCACGATATCGAACGCTATGCAGTCGGTCTCACCCGGCATGAGCGTGGCGGTTACCGTTGTGAGGAGCCCGTGCCTTTCAAGCGCTGATCGCCATTGACGATCCAGCGCGAAGCCCGGATCTTTTGCCAGCTCCGGGAAGCTAGGCAGAATCGGAATCATGTGAACACTACGCGTCTCGGCCTCTCGGCGTGTCGCTGACAGCTCAGGCTCGACCTCTGCCGCGACGGCCTCCGCATTGCGAAGCCGTTCCCACGCGCTGTCGTCTGATGGTACGCCGACCTCTTCCACGTTCTGCTTTGTGGCGAGCTCTGCAATCGGTTCACCTTGCCACGCGACGTCTCTGAAGCGGCTGACGATCTTGGCGAGGTCTTGCAGCATCTCGTCCGCCTGTTTGCCTCTGGCGCTCAAACGCACAACACCAGATGCGCCATCTTCGATTGAAAAGCCGTCTTGAGCGCAGAAGTAAGCTCCTAACTCAACGCCAAGGTCTCCATCGAGCCTCGGCAGCACCTTGTAGGTGCCAAGCGGGGCGCCCTTCCTGGAGAGCACCTTGACCGTCAGGTCGAGAATCTCCGCAAGATCTGACCCGTGCTCTCCGGCGATGTGGTGTACCGAGCCCTCGATAGCAACTCTTTTCCCCACCTTGTCTATCGGCTGCACGCAGCTCGATAAGCGGAGGTAGGCATTCGATGTGCTATGGAACCACTCCGGCACTGCCGGGGCGGGCAGCGAAGAGCCAGCCGTCGTACCGTCAGCCCCGATCGAGTCGTTGTTTGCTATGTTTATGACCACAGTTACGTTTCCGGACGAAAACGCCGCCATTGTCGTCCGATACCCTGGCAGGCACAAGTGCCACCTCCGGCTAACCGCGCCCGAAACCCTTAAGAAGCTGGTTTTAGCCCACAATTTCTAGCCCGACGGCGGTCGCAGAGAGCCCTTAATCCTTGGATAAAAGGCGATTTTGGACCGTAAACAGCTCCGGAACCCTCCCTCGTAGGGCGCTCTGGCCTCAGTCGCGCCAGATGGTCTCTGAGTCTGAGAGATCGATCCACTTGGCAGCAGACTTGAGAACGTCACCCGTATTGAACTGTCCGAAGTCAGCGGAGGTTGTGTCGCACCCAAGGTCCTTCGACATGCCGAGGGGGTAGGCGATATCGCGGCTCGGGCATACCACAACGATCGAACGCTGAGCGGAGAGATCCGAGTCGCGATTCAAAAGCGCTTTATCACCAGGAGCCGTTGTGGTCGGCGCCGGTGCTTCTGGCTGCTCGGAACCGCCGAAGGCTGGCTTCTTGCGCCCGAAGTTCGCCACGACGCTCGAAGGCGCGGCCATGCGCAACGGATGGTCTGCCGGCATGTACTCGTTTTCTTTGCTGAATGACGAAAGTCCCAACGAGAAGGCTACGATGTCAGCTGCCATTTCGATGTCGATACTAACCTGACGGGTAATGCCCTTAGGTGGAAGGCGCTTCACAATTACTGAGAGACCTGCTCGAGCAACTGCGTCGAGAAAGGCGCGCTGACGAGAGTCATCTTCGTACGGGATGAGCGTGTAGTAGCGGGCAACCACCGGCGTGAGTCCTGATGTGACGCCGCGGACTAGGGCGCTCATATCAACTTTGCGGTTTATGCGACGAGTAGCGCGGTCGAGTCCGGTCCCGTCGATAAAGAGACCGACAACACGCTTCTCGCGCTTCTTGATAAATCCCCCGCCCAGCTCTTCGTACTTCATACTTTCCTCTACGCCGCCTGCGACGCGTTGTCGTTCTGACCCAGCAGGAGCGCTCTCTGGCGGCACATCGCTAGGGGGACTCTCGTCTACTCAAATAAGGCTGCTGGCGGGGTTATACACTCTTCTCCTCCGCTAGTCGAACCCGGATCGATTCAGAGGGCAGGGGGTAAATTTAGTGAATGTTTTTGGGGGGGGGGCTGACTAGCGGACTTCAACGACGGTGCCGACCTGCGCCAGTTCGAAGAGCTGCGCCATGTCGGACGGGTTAAGTCTAAGTCCCCCGATCTCGTTGGTCCCCACCGGACCACTGTGCAGCGGGGTCTGGTCGTTCAGGAAAAGCGCTTGGTTACCCAGAGCGCCGCGCTTAAAGCGGTCTCGACTGCCCTCGGCTGGAACTCGCATCTCGCGCTGTTGGAAGTAGGAGGGCGGAGCGTACCACAGGGGATTCGTCTGCTTGAGCGAAACGGTATACTTCCCCGCCCTAAGTGAGCTTGCGACGTGCGCGTGAAAAGATAGCGGCGAGGAATCCGGCGCAGAGAAAGTTACTGTGCCAGCGGAACGAGAGATGCTGATGGTGGCTTGCGTGATAGCAGCATCGTGCGAGGGGATGGGTTCCGGTCGCATACTGGCTCGGTCGCTCGGGTAGGTGTTGATTGGCGGAATAGGCCGCGAGATAGCGAGAGAGCCATCGGCAAGCCATTCGCGTGCGGTCTTCGATGTGGCTGGCTTGGAGGCAGGCAGTAGGGCACAGCCACCGAGGGTTACAGCGAGTAGGATCGCGCACACGCGGCAGCAGGTGAATCTGACCGGTGCAACGGGAACCATCGAAGGACGAAGTGTGGCTTTCGCCATACAGAAACCCAAAAAACCGCGAAGTGTTTAGCAGCTCTTCTAGTCGGCTGATCACGCAAGGCAGCCCTGATCGGGAAGATTTGCGTAGTAAGTAGGATGCGGTTTGAAGAAGCGGGGATTGCTCGTTCTAGGGCTCTTTGTCGGGGCGCGACTCGTATTTTCTAGAACATAATTATAGCATTTTAAATATTTGCAAGTCTCATGTTTTCATGTGGTTGTAGCTCATCCGGAGCTTCGTCCCGTGCCGGGTTGCTTGCCTGAGTGCACTTCTTGGGATGTACTCGGAGGAGCCGGGGCCATCCCAAACGGGTGTCCGGGCGCTTTTTGCTGTGTAGCCTTCAAACATATGACATCGCTGCTTCGCCGCCTCAGTGTGGCACTTTTCCTCTTCGCAGTCGTAATCCCCTCGGTAGGGTGCGGATTCCTCCACCGCAACCTGGGCGTCGGTGACCTCGGGTTAGCTACAGAAGACGAGCTCTCCAGTGGACGCAGCCCTCAACAGCTCTCGGTCCAAGTCGCGCGTGTGCTCCCGAAGCCGGAGTTCGGTGTAACTCCAGAGGTTCAAGTCGAGCTTGATCGCTTCATGAAGCAGGACCGGGGCACGGTTGAGCGTGTTCTTCAAGAGCGCGCCGCTGAGCTAGAGAAGATGGAAGAGGTGTTCGCAGGGCAGGGTGTTCCGAGAGAGCTGCTGACCGTGGCTGCTGTTGAGAGCGGCCTCAACCCTAAAGCGGCGAGCCCGGCCGGCGCAAAGGGGATGTGGCAGTTCATGCGCGCCACAGCGCAGTGCTACGGACTCAAAGTCAACTCCAAGCAGGACGATCGCTTAGACCCGGAGCGTTCAACGGTAGCGGCGGCTAAGCATCTGCGGGACCTGTTCACCAAGTTTAATGACTGGCACCTGGTGTTAGCGGCCTACAACGCGGGCAGTGGTGCTGTCGGAAAAGTGTTGGCCCGAAACTCGGAAGCGGACTTCTGGAACCTTGCCCGTGGCGGCGAGTTCCCGGGAGAAACGCGGCGCTTTGTGCCGCGGGTGATTGCGCTTTCGCTTATCGTCAGCAATCCCGACCAATACGGCTTCAGCGCCGCGAAAATCGTTGGGTGATACTCCGCTAGGCGTGGCCTAAACGGAGCGCTGTCCGGCTAGCGCATGGACAGTAGGTCTAGCGCATGGACAGAAGGTGCTCTAAGCCCTTTGGAAATACCCCTGCAGTCAGCACCTCCGCCCCACGAGAGCCCACCAACACATCATCCTCAATGCGGACCCCACAGGCTGGGAGTGGACCGACCGGCTTGCTGAAATACAAGCCGGGCTCAATCGTAATCACCATCCCCTTCTCAAGTCGCTCGACCCGGTCGTTGGCGCCAAGAGCAACGTCGTGCACATCGATCCCGAGCGAGTGCCCGATTCCGTGCGGGAAGTACGGGCGGTACGCCTGCTTCTTCAAGAGCTGGGGCAGGGGGCCTTTAAGGATCCCGAGGTACTTCAGCCCGATCGTCAGCTCTTTCGCCGCAGTCAGGAACACATCGCTCATGAGCACGCCTGCCTTGACCTTCTTGATGGCCATCATCTGCGCGCGCAGGACGATGTCGTACAGGTCTTTTAGCTGCGGTGCGAGCGAGTCTCCGACAGGGATCGTACGGGTGATGTCGCTGGCGTACATGTTCAGTTCGCAACCCGTGTCGATCAGGACGAACTCGCCGTCACGCAGCTTGCGCGACAGGCCCTGGTAGTGGAGCGTTGCAGCCGAGTTGCCTGCTGCGACGATAGTTCCGAAAGCAGGCTCGCCCCCCGATGCGCGGTAGAAGTAGTCCAGAAAGGCCGCGATCTCGTGCTCCGATGTGCCGCTCTGGAGCAGGGGCAGCGCGTTGAGCAGCGCCTCAGAGGTGACAGCCGCACTCTCTTTAATCAGCTTAATCTCGTGGCTATCCTTGATGGTTCGTAAGCGCGCAGTGAAGCGTTCCGCCTCGACGAGAGCGCCCGGTAGCCCGCGGCTCGCGAGCGAGCTTCGCGCCGAGAGCTCTGCTTTCAGCGCAGCGCTCGCCGTCCCTGGGATCGACTGAAGGTAGGCAGTGTCAGCGCCTCGCACGAGAGCGATTAGGGTCTTTAGGTGATCGCTCGAAACGACTACTTCCGCTTTGAGCTGGCGGGCGAGTGGGCGAATTGACGGCTGCGGGCCGTCCCAGACGGCTTTTGCCTTGTCTTCAGGCGGAACCAGCAGCACCACGGGCTCATCGGCGTACGGGCGAAGCAGGAGCGTAATGTGCTCGGCTTGGCTGCCCGTGAAGTAGAAGAGATCGCTGTTCTGCCTGTACGGAAAATGGGTGTCGCGCGAACGAACTGGCAGCGGGTTGCTTGAGATCGCAAGAGCATCACGACGGCCGGAAGCCTTGAGCAGCTTGAGAGCCTTCGCTACGCGGGATGAGTAGAGCGTCTTCATGTTTCGATACCTCGCCGTTCTGGCTGTCGTTTAGATGCATGCGTATCAAAGCATGATTGCATCCCTTCCGCATGCCGGTTTTGCGCGGCTCTATTTGACAGGCACCTCACGGTGCGCCAGCATGACGGCGCAGGAGCAGAGCATGTTCTCAATCAACGTCACCATCGATGATTCTTGGGTCGAGCCGGTCTACAACCACGTCCACCACGGCCGTAGCCTCTCGCTCTTCGAGCAGGCGCGCTGCGCGCTCCTCTCGCACATCGGCTTCCCGAACGAGAAGCTGCTAGAGGAGGGCAAGGCGCTCGTTATTACCAAGGTCACAGCCTCCTACAAGCGTGAGATTAAGCGCGGGGTAGCCACGGTAACCTGTGACCGGGCAGAGGTTAGGGACCGGACCCTCGTCATGCACCAGACCCTGCTCAACGAACGGGGCAAGCCCGCGGTAGAACTGGTGATCGAATCTGTCTTTATGGATACCAACAGCCGCCGGGGAATGGAGCCACCTGCCGATTTTCTGAAGGCTTTTCGGGCCTGGGCCGGAAGTTGACAGGGATCTGCCGGTACAGTACCCTCACGCCGCTATGAAAGAGAACATCCACCCAACCTATCATGAAGCAACGGTTTATTGCGGAGGCTGCGGCAGCACCTTCATGACCGGCGCAACCATCCCTGAGATCCGCGTTGGAGTGTGCTCTCAGTGCCACCCGTACTACACCGGCAAGCAGAAGCTGCTCGACACCGAGGGCCGTGTAGATCGGTTCAAGAAGAAGTACGGCAAGTCACCCGCCCCGTCTTCAGGCACACCGTCTTCGAGCACTCCCGCTCAGTAATTGAGAGGTCCCGCATATGCGTCGAGTATCACGCGCTTTGGCTGCAGTGGTAGTAGCACTCGTGTGCTCTTGCGGCGGCGGTTCGACAGGATTCAACCCGGGTGATAAAGCTCCCGAAGTTACGGGAACCGACGTAAAGGGCAATGAAGTTGCCCTGAGCCAGTACGCGGGCAAAGTCACGCTTGTAAACTTCTGGGCTACTTGGTGTGCGCCGTGCGTAGCGGAACTTCCGCTGCTTCAGACCATTCACGATACACTTAAAGATAAGGGGTTTCAGGTCGTAGGCATCGCAGTTGACGACACGCCTGAGGCGGTTGAGAAGATGAAGGCCACCTACGGCCTGACGTACCCGATGATCATCGATTCTGATTCGCAGAGTAAGCGGCTGTTCGGTATTCAAGGGATGCCGGAGTCATTCGTGCTTGACGCCCAGCAGAAGGTCTTGGTTGTAACCGACCCCGACAACAAGTCTGGCCCAGTAACGCGCATCATCGGCCCGCGCAACTGGAGTGAGAAGTGGGCGACCCAGTACCTTTCGGCCCCCGCTGCCGCGCCAACAGACGCTGCGCCCGCAAAGTAACGGATGATTCCAACCCTCGCTAAGCTAGGCCCGCTCCCGATACAGAGCTTCGGGCTCATGGTAGCGCTCGCCTTAATACTGGGCGGCATGCGCCTCGCCAAGAGCTTTCGCAGGAGCGGCATCGACCCTCAGCTCGCAGAGCGTTACGTTATGGCGGCAGGTGTGTCCGGCCTGCTCGGCGCTCGGCTTTGGTTCATCGGAGAGAACTGGGAGCACGCAGGGCGAGACCTCGCAGGTGCCCTCTTCGCAAGTGCAGGCTTCACCTTCTACGGTGGTTTCATCATAGCAGCGATCACGGTTATCTCCCTCGCCCGCAGAGACCGGATCGACTTGGGGCGACTTCTCGATTCTCTCGGGCCCTGCTTGGCGCTCGGATATGCCATCGGCCGGCTCGGCTGCCAGCTCTCGGGGGATGGTGATTACGGAATCGCGACGCAGGGGTTCTGGGGGATGTCGTACCTGCAGGGAGTCGTGCCAACCCTGCCAGGTGAGCTGGTCTACCCGACGCCGCTCTTTGAGTCGACCGCGAGCCTTGTAGTGTTGTGGGTGCTATCGCGAGTTGAGCTTTCTTCTGCGTTGCCGCACCGCTACCAGCGCTTCGGGCTCTACCTCTTCTTAATCTCGATTGAGCGAGTGAGCGTAGAGTTCCTCCGCGTCAATCCGACGGTCCTTCTGGGCCTGAGCGAGGCTCAGATAATTGGACTGCTGCTCATGGCGCTAGGGGGGGTGCTCCTAGCTGCGCCGCGTAAGGCAACCGCCTAGCCTGCAACATCCTCCCCATCATCAACAGAGTTGCTCTCATTGAGAGTGCCGTTGATCGCCGTCGAAAAGCTGCGGTTCGGATAGAGCAGCGTTGCGATCACGGAGTACGAGAAGGGCGGCGCAGTTTCGCCCGCGGGAAGCGTCAGTCCGATCGGTCCGGGTTGTGCCTGCGACCGTAGCTGCGTAGAAACGAGCTGACGGTTGATGTAAAACTCAAACTTGATTGGGTACTCGGCGTAGTCTCCGTTCGGCACGTAGGCATCAGCGAGGATTCGGCTGAAAGCTCCACCTGCGCTCTTCGCCTCGCTCGTGGAGGCAGCGAAGTAGAAGGCGTTGATCGTCAGCACAGGTCCCCTGTGTTTGTAGTCCACGAAGCCCTCGATCCCCTCGAAAGATTGATTCTGTGCGGTTGCCGGAAGTGCTGCCGCTAGAATTGTGAAGCAGAGAGATACCCCAAATAAGCGCCCGAAGCCAAACCGCTGTTTTAGTGTCATGCTTTCCATTGCCTCTCGATAACTTCTTCCTAGGTTGAGCTATCGTGCGAAGCGCACCGCCGCTAAAGCCCGAACTGGTCCGAGCGCTTTATCCCTGTCGGCATCAGCCGGATTCGTGCAACATACGCAAGCTGTTCGCGCCAACAGGGTGGGTTCGGGGTCGTACCGTGGTTTTATTTGTTAGAGATACGGCCGTCTCGGAATTTCTAGGCGCACCGAGCACCGTCCGCGCCCGGCGTCGACTGAGCTTCGCTCAAGCGACGCCGGGCGCTCTCTTTTTTAGCACGCTCCTCACGCTAGTTTCAGCGACATCCGCTTGCGGGGTTATCAAAGAGAAGCCCCCGGAACAGCCCGACCAGTTCTCCGTGGTGGGAAAGGAGATGCCCCCCGAACAAGCGAAGCAAGTTCTCAACGAGGTAGGGGGAAACTTTGCGTACGGCCCAGGTTTAGGCGACACGGCAGTAAACGTCGGAACGGTCGTAGTATTTCCGCCGTACGCGATCTATCTTCTCAGTAACGCGGTGCTGTCGCTGAGCGGGTACGAGCCGGTGACGGTTGCTTCGATGCTTCCTGACGAGTCCGGCAAGCAGTGGTCAGACACCTACGACCACATCGTCTCCGGACCGGGCAAAGTCGTCGCAGCTGTCTCCGGGCATGAGTATCGAACGAGGGAAGTGGCAGACGCACGGTTGCGCCGCGCGCTTGAGGCGCCGCCAAGCCCGCAGCTGCCTGAGCAGAAGGAAGGGGAATAGAGATGATCCAGAGAATGGGGCTCGTTATTCGAGCAGGCAGCCAGAGAGCAGCGAACCTCGCCAAGGAAGTGGTTGCATGGTGCCAAGCGCGCAGCTTGCCGCTCGATGTTTGTGCCCAAACAGCAAAGGCGCTCAAGCTCTCAGTAACAGGCGTTTCGGCGAAGGAGATGGTCCAGCGGGCAGATCCGATCATCACTCTCGGGGGTGATGGCACGCTGATCGGAGTCGCGCGCTACGTCGAGGGAACCTCGCCAGTTTTCGTCGGCGTTAATTTCGGCAACCTCGGATTCCTGACAGAGGTTCGCCCAGACGAGCTTATTTCGGTGCTCGACACTGTCGCCAAAAGCGGCGTGAAGTGTGCAGAGCGGCTGCTGCTCGAGGTTCAGGTGCATCGCAAGGGCACGATCGTGTTCGAGTCTCGCGCTGTAAACGATGTGGTCGTCCAGAAGGGGGCCCGATCTCGTCTCCCCGAGCTAGATCTCTCGGTAAACGGCAACGACGTCGCCCGTATTCGTGCGGACGGCATCATTCTGGCGACACCTACGGGCTCAACCGCGTACTCGCTTGCAGCTGGGGGCTCAATCGCGCACCCATCGCTTAGCGTGATTCTCGTGACTCCAATCTGCCCGCACTCGCTCACCAATCGGCCGATAATCCTGCCAGGCACTTCGCAAGTCGAGGTCGAGCTGCCTAAATTCGACGATGAGGTAATAGTCACCGTAGATGGACAGGTGTCACAGCCGTTGCTCTCGGGCGACATTGTTAAAGTCAGCCAGGCCCGCCAAACCGTCAAGTTTGTGGTCTCCCGCGAAAAGAGCTACTTCGACATCCTGCGCACGAAGCTCAACTGGGGCGTGCCGAATCGGCCCGACTGATCGATGCGAGAATCCTCGGGTGTTTCTAGCTCAGTTGCTGCAGGTTGTGGCGTAGGCTGCCATAGCTGCTGCCACTGACGAGTCGTCGATGCAGAAGTTCATGCCTTCGAGCTTTTCCTGCTCACACTCCTGGGCGATCGCGCCAAGGTCAGGATTTGAGAAGTCCATCTGTAACGTGACCGCGGCGTCAGCCGTGCAGGAGAGCCCGGAATAGTCCGGATTGACGGAAGCTGGCGCATCAAAGAATGTGTCAGTGGCGAAGTTCACCTCTTCGAGATCTCCAATTAAGCCGTTAGATGGCGCGCTCACGTACTTTCCGACCGATCCGCGATACTCAGTCCCCCCTTCGTTTAAGCCAGAACTAAACTGCTGTTTAACAGCTGACTGAATGACTCGGAAGTCTGAGATGTCGGTTCCGCTGAATTCCGATATGGCGTACACTTTTCGACCGCCAGCTCCGAAGAAGTCGTAGGTTTTAT
>CANLJX010000063.1 GCA_947491545.1 Deltaproteobacteria bacterium | reverse complement strand
TTGCGGGGGATGCAAGGAGGAACGTTGGGGAGAAGGGGCGGGGCCTCCTGTCCTAGTCTGGTAGCGGGAACGGCCACGGCCACGGTTCCGGCTCGGAACAAGCCGTTGGAGGTACAGGTGAATGCTGCGGAGATGCGGAGCCGGAACCGGTGCCGTTCTGCTCTGTAGAAAAGGGGTGCAGTCTCAATTCAAGTCGTAGCGGGAGCATCTCATTCCTCGTCCTGATCCTAATCTTCCACCTGCACCTGCACCGGCTCCTGCTCATAATCAAGAAATGTCCGGGAATTACCCAGTATATGCCCGCAACACGGGGACGGACGAGGACGAGGAATCTGGTGCAGGTGCAGGAGAATGAGAAAGAGGAAGACTGGGGCAAGGATGAGGAGGAGCACGGCCGGCTAGTAACTCCTTCGGGATATAGCACCTTTTCTGCAGAGTAGTGCCGTTCCCGTTTATGGTTGCTGGGGCGGTTATTCGCTGCATTCTTTACCTTTAAAAGGATAATGGTGTACGCTGCCGGGCTTGCTGCTTGTGCGCCTTTAGCTCAGCTGGATAGAGTACCTGGCTTCGAACCAGGTGGTCGGGGGTTCGAATCCCTCAGGGCGCGTTCTTTTACTCATCTGTTGCAGCCCCGAAATCCCTCTTTTGTAATCTCTAGAAAGAGCGTTACTCTTGCCCTGTTTTGTTAACGGCGATTCCAGGGATTCTCCATGGCTACGGTTCTTGTAACAGGCGGCGCAGGCTTTATCGGGTCACACATCGTTGACCGGCTCTTGGCGCGTTCTCACACGGTCCACGTTCTCGATGACCTCTCAAGCGGCTCAAAGAAGAACCTTGCGGCAGGTGTGCCCCTGCATGAGCTCGATATGCGCTCGGAGAAAGCGCGGGAGCTTGTCGAGAAGCTGGCGCCAGACTTTATCGTTCATGCTGCGGCGCAGGTTTCGGTTCGTGTCAGCATGGAGCAGCCGGCTCTCGATACTGACCTGAACGTGACGGGGCTCATCAACATCCTGACCCCACTTCGCGATAGAAAGGGCACCCATGTCGTGTTCCTCTCGTCGGGAGGAGCGGTGTACGGAGAGCAGGAGAGCTTTCCCGCTCCGGAGACGCACCGCATCATGCCGGAGAGCGTGTACGGGCTCTCGAAGCGAGTTGGCGAGCTGTACCTTGAGTTTTGGTCGCGTGTTTGGGGAGTAACGAGCACGGCGCTCAGGCTCTCGAACGTGTACGGGCCGCGCCAGAACCCGCACGGCGAAGCCGGTGTGGTCGCGATCTTCTGCGAGCGGCTGCTCGCAGGGAAGTCGATCGCGGTGAACGGCACGGGGAAACAGACTAGAGATTTTGTGTACGTTGAAGATGTCGCTGAAGCAGTCGGACGCGCCGTTGATACCCGAGCTGTCGGCGAGTTTAACGTCGGCACATCGCGTGAGACGACCATTACAGAGCTCGCTGAGCGGCTGCGCGACATGGCATGCCCAACGGTGGAGATTCACTACGCAGCGGCGAAAGCCGGCGAGCAGATGCGCAGCTGTATCGATGTTGCCAAGGCGAAGAAGGTTCTTGGATGGACGCCTAAGATGGAGTTCGCTCCGGGCCTTGAGCACACCCTGGCGTGGTACAAGGGGTAGTCCCAGCTCGCCTCATCAGACACTCAATTCAGATCTAGCCGCAGCGCGGCGTAGTTTATTGTTCTTCATGCTGGAGGAAGAGTGAAGCTCGCCCTCTTTATGCCGAGCCTCCATGGTGGCGGGGCTGAACGTGCGATGGTTACCTTTGCGCGTGAGGCTCTTAGTCGAGGAGTGTCGGTCGACATGGTGGTCGCGCGCGCAGTTGGGGCACTCATGCCGATTCTCCCCGACGGCGTGCGGCTGGTTGACCTGCAGGCGCCTCGCATGTTGGCTGCTGCTGTGGGACTTGGCCGATACCTCCGGCGGGAGCGGCCGCAGGCGCTCTTCTCAACGATCACGCACGCTAACATCACAGCCGCTGTCGTCGGGCGCGCTGCTCGATCAAGAGCGCGAATAATCCTGAGGCAGTCAAACGCCCCGATCTCCGAGGAGCAGGATTCTTGGTCGAAGCGCGTGGCGCATCGGCTCATTCCTCCCACGTACCGGCTCGCAGACAGAATAATCGCCGTTTCGCGTGGAGTCGCAGAAGAGCTCACGGAGATGGAGCCCCGGCTGCAGCCTAAGGTGCAGGTGGTTCCGACTCCGGTGTTATCGCCAGAGGTCTTGGCGCAGGGCGAGGCCGACCCTGAGCACAGCTGGCTCGCGCCAGGTGAGCCGCCGGTGGTGCTTGCAGCGGGCCGACTGATGCGCCACAAGGGATTCGACACCCTGCTCGAGGCTTTTGCCTTGGTGCGGCGCTGCCGGCCGGCGCGCCTCCTGATAATCGGAGAAGGGGCGTACCGTTCAGAGCTAGAGAAGAAGGTCGATAGCTTGGGGCTTCGCAGGCACGTCGACCTGCCGGGCTTTCAGCGCAATCCATTTGCGTTCATGAGCCGGGCGCGCTGCTTCGTGCTTTCGTCTGAGTACGAGGGGCTGCCAAATGTGCTGATTCAGGCTCTGGGATTCGGCACACCGGTGGTTTCTACCGACTGCAAGAGTGGTCCCTCTGAGATCCTTGAGCGTGGGCGGTTCGGAACGCTCGTTCCCGTTGGCGGGGTGTTTGAGATGGCGCAGGCGATACACGACTCACTCGACCAGCCGCGGCAGCTCGAAGCGCAGCGCAGCGTTCTTGATCGCTTCGGTGTTGCGCAGGCCTCATCGGAGTACCTTGCGATTGCGGGGCTCGGGGCATGAGCCTACAGACTGTGCCAGGGCTAAGCCGTACAGGAAGAGAAATGGCCGCTGGTCGAGCACGTTGTGGCTAAAGAAGCTTCCGAGCGCGGTCACGAAGATGAGCATCGCTCCAGACAAGCACCGCCTCCGGACAAACACAGCGGCGCTCGTGCCCAAAAACACTACGTAGCCAAGCAGCCCGAGCACTCCGTTGTTGACCCACTGCTGTAGATACAAATTGTGCGGCAGCTCAGGCATCCGGCGCGCGTACCCTGTGCCGTGTCCTAGCAGTGGCGAGCGGTCGATCCGGTCGAGTGCGTCTTGAGCGGCGGCGATACGGCTTGCGGCAGAACCGTCGTCAACTTGCTTGCCAGCTAGAGCGCGCCGGAAGCGGCTCTGGGATTGAAGCGCCTCAACCTGGGGAGCATAGAGTGGCGAGGCCGCTGCCAAAACCAGCATCGTTGCCGCAATTGAGATGAGGCCAGAGCGCAGCTCTGACGGGGCGAGCGGGCGCTGTCTAATTCGGACAACGGCGTACACACACAGCATCGCAACGAGCACGAGCAGCCCGCTGCGTGAGAGCGATATCAGCACTATCGCCAATGACACGGCGATAAGAAGCAGGTCAACTATGAGTGGCCGGCGCCGCTCGTAATCTAGTGCCGAAGCGCAGAGCATCGTTGTGACGAGCGCTGTGTAGTTTGCGTTTCCAGAGAATCCGGCGGCACGTTCTGTCGGTGGGGTAAAAGTGCCTGGAGTCGACAAGTCTGAAGCGATCGACCAGAGCAGCAGCGCGAGCGCCGTGGCTGCGGCGGGTGACCGGAGCGCCAAGAGTCGCTGGTTGCTGCCAGCGATGACAGTGAGCAGCGTTGTCAGAAATGCGTACGGCAGGAGGAAGATCCACTTCCCGCCTTCTTCCCAGTAGGCGCCGGGCAGCACCGAAAGGGTTAAGGCTACGAGAGCGACAACCGCGAAGGCTGAGAGTGGCAGGAAGTTGCGTCGCACTGCACGAGGGGGCAGCTCGCGGGCGCACTCCAACAGGGCTAGCGGCAGGAGTCCAGCGATGGCGCAGAGAGTAGCTGCTGCCGGAAGGAGCCCGCGATGCCCGAGCGCGATATCGGCCACACTCAGGTAGAGCACCAGAAGAGGGAAAGCTAGAGCGGCTGCGAGAGAGTTGAGCATGGGATTGGAGTATACGGCGAAGCCTTGCGCTGAGCGGCGTAAAACTTTGCGGGAGGGGGACGGGGGTATGACTCTGGTTACGGAGTGGGAGGGTGTGGGGCTGGTAGTGTGCGGCCTTCGCAAATGTCGGGAACGGCTCCGGTACCGGCTCCGAAAAAAGCGGCGGGAAGAAGTAGGGCTGTGCTTCGGAGGTAACTGCACGGAGCCGTAGCCGGAACCGTGGCCGTTCCCGTTCCTGGGTTTGGGAACGGCGGGTGGGAATACTCTAGGGGTAGGCATAGTGAAAGAAACAGCGGGGCGGCGGAGCGTGGTGCTGTCTGGGTTGGCGTGGATGTACCTCTCAGCGCTTATTGGAGGAGTCTCTAGGCTCGTTGTGCTCGCAATCCTCGCGCGGCTTCTCTCACCCCGCGATTTCGGACTGATGGGGATCGCGCTGATCTGCACCAGCTTCGCTGAACGGCTGGGGCAGGTCGGGGTTGGTCCGGCGCTGGTGCAGCGCGAGTCGGTCGATGCGGATGATGTGGTTACTGGCGCCGTTCTCTCGGCGCTGTGCGGGCTCGTGATGATGGCGGTCTTGTGGCTCCTGGCGCCGTTTGTTGCGGCGCTCTTTCGTGAGCCGCTCGTCTCTCCGCTCGTGCGTGTGCTCTCGCTTGCTTTCTTCATCGACGGTTTGGCGGTGACGAGTGATTCGCTTCTGCAGAGGTCACTTGGATTTCGGTCGATGATGCTCGTTGAGAACGTGTCGTACGTGTTCGGGATCGGCGTAGTCGGCGCAGGCCTCGCGATGCTCGGGCTCGGTGTTTGGGCGCTTGTTGCCGCGCATGTCGCGATGCGAACGCTCCGAACAGGGCTGCTGTACTGGATCGCCCCCAGCGTGCCGGGCAGCGGGCGCTTCAATCGCGCTCGGGTGCGGGGGCTCCTGTATATGGGTGGAGGGTTTAGCCTTGGACGAATCCTCAACTTCGCTTCACTGCAGGGAGACAACTTCGTTGTGGGGAGGGTGCTTGGGATGGAGGCGCTGGGCCTTTACAGCCGGGCTTACCAGCTCATGGCGCTGCCGGCCGTCTATGTGGCGCAGGTGATTGAGCGAGTGCTCTTTCCGGTGCTGTCGAAGGAGCAAGGGCACCCTGAGCGATTGCGCGAGGCGTTTCTGTCGGTGCTTGAGATCCTGACACTGGTTTCGCTGCCAACCGGGGTCTTCCTCTTCTTGGCTGCACCTGAGGTTGTTGAGGTGCTCTTCGGCCCGCGCTGGAGCCCGGTAGTCCCGGTTCTCTCGGTGCTCTCGTTTGGGGTCTTCTTTCGCACAGCGTACAAGTGCAGCGACACGGTGGCACGCTCGGTAGGCGCCGTTTACCAGTATGCATTTCAGCAGGGGGTGTACGCAGTTGCGATTCTGCTCGGCTCGCTCCTCGGAGCATATGCTGCTGGCTCACAGGGGGTTGCCGTCGGTGTCGTTGCTGCTGTGGCGATTAACTACCTGTTCATGACGCGGCTTAGTGCTCGGCTCCTTGTGCTCCCTTTTCGGGAGCTCCTGCGCGGGCACATTTCCGGAGTGTTTGTGTCCGTCTGTGTTGCTGGAGCGGTGCAGCTTGCGCGTGGTGTTGCAAGAGCGGGGAGCTTCTCTGCCTTGCAGCAGCTCTTCTTGATGGCGAGTGTGGCGAGTGCAGTGTGGGCGCTCTCGGTGTGTGTCGCGGCGAATCTCTTCCCAGGCCGGGCCCTACAAGCGGTGTTCACGCGTATCCCAGCGCTTTCCCGCTGGGGGCTGAAACGGCCGAATGTTGTCCCCGCGCACGGTGGGTGACGGGGCTAGATGCGTTCTATGGACTGCGGGGAGCGATGTTACGCGTGAAAGCCCCATAGCCCGCTTGTAAGCATCGATCACGGTGCGCTCGTCGAAGCGCTCCTTGGCGAGCTGGCGGCTGTTGCTGCCCAGCTGAGCCCTGACTGCCTCTGGACTGTCGACCACCTTGCGCATGAATCGCTGCAACGACTCGGCATCGTGGGGAGCGAAGAGGTATCCGTTGTGCCCGTGCTGCACTGTTTCTCTGCAGCCCTTCCAGTCGGTGGTTATAACGATCTTTCCGCAGGCGAGGGCCTCCAGCAGCGAGCGCGGGACGCCTTCGTTGTACGTGGAGGGAAGGACCACCGCATCGGCGTCGCGCAGGATCGGGAGCACGTCATCGGTCGACTGAAGGTAGCGGATCGCGCCATCGCTGTGCGCTCGCATGATTCGCTCCAGAAGCTCGACCGACTCGGGACGGTCGTAGTCTGCCGATCCAAGGACCCAGAACGAGCACTGTTCGCCGTATATCGGCTTAAGCTCCCTGGCGGCGCTCAGGAAGTAGTCGAAGCCTTTTTTGGGGAGGAGTCGGCCGAACATCAGAAAGGTCACCGGGCTGGGCAGGGGCTTCGCTGCTGGCTTGAATGCATCAAGGTCCACTCCCGAGCCGGGGATAACGACCGAGCGCTCCGGATGTGCCAGGCGGCTTGAGAGGCACATCTCGCGATCTTCTCGGTTCTGGAAGAAAACGTGCTCGGCCCCGAAGAGGGAGCGCCGGTAGAGCTGGCGCATCAGAATGGCGAGCGCTCCTCCACGCTGAAAGCCCTCGCCAAGGCCTGAGACGTTGGCCACCTGCTTGAAGCCAAGCCTGGAGCGCATCAGCCCAGCGTAAAGGTTGCACTTCGCCGTGAACGAGAGAACGAAATCAGGGCGCACGCTCTTAAGCGCGCGGTAGATGCTCAGGACGCTCGCGGATTCAGCCAGAGGGCTCGTGCTGCGCGGATTGAGGGTGATCGGAATGTGCTGGACGCCTAGCGCCTTGACGCGCTCGGTGTATCCGTCAACGGGCGCAACCACAGAGACATCACAGCCCGCTGTCTGCAGGGCTCGAATTAAGTTTCTTCGCAGAAGGTACACGTACCAGGACGTGTTGTAGAGGATGACTGCTCGCATAAAAAATTCTCTCTTACTGAAGTAGCTCTCATCTACAGGCGGAGCGAGCGCGTGTCTGTGATCCGCACGGGGAGCGCGCCGCGAAGCGAAGAGTGATATAGCGGGGGTTTCACAGTGAGTGTCAGCACAGCTTTAGTTTCGTCAGCAACATCAGGTGTCGTCACGCCAGCGGGCACGAGTGCACTACCTACACGTGAAGAGGGGCTCGTGCTTAGCGAACGAGCAAAACGCGTTGTCGATCTAGCGGGCGCAAGTATGCTTCTGCTTGCGACTGCTCCGCTCATGGCCGCTGTAGCGGTCGGGATACGAGCTACGTCGGCGGGCCCAGTCTTGTTCAAGCAGCCGCGCCTGACGGAGAATGGCAGAGTGTTTATGCTGCTTAAGTTCCGCAGCATGCGAGTGGATGCGGAGCGCGAGAGCGGTGCAGTGTTCGCACAAGATGGCGATAGTCGTGTAACTCCGCTTGGACGGTTCCTGCGCAAGACCAGGCTCGACGAGCTTCCGCAGCTCATCAATGTGATCAAGGGAGAGATGAGCCTAATAGGGCCTCGGCCTGAGCGACCAGAGATCGCTGATGAGCTTGCAGCTAAGATTCGCGGTTTCCATCGGCGCCTGCGAGCAAAGGCTGGACTTACCGGTTTGGCGCAGGTGGTTCAGGGGTACCCAGACGATATTGCCGGATACCGCCGCAAGCTAGGGCTTGACCTTCTCTACATCCGGCGCAGAGGGGTGCTGCTTGATCTCTGGATTGCGATGAAGACGGTGGGGGTGGTGATTAGTGGGGCGGGGGCGAGGTAAACAAAGAGGCTTTCCCCTCAATACTCTCGCTGTTCTCTTTGTTAATAAAGCCCCTCGCCAAAATCACCGACATGCAGAGCCAAGCAGGGGGAGTTGCACAAAGAGAGCGGCGAGGGCAACGACGGGTAGGAGGGAACAAGAGATCTTTTCCCCTCACTGTTCTCGCTGCTCTCTTTGTAAATAAAACCCGTCGCCAAAATCACGGACATGCAGAGCCAAGCGGGGGCAGTTGCACAAAGAGAGCGGCGAGGGCAACGAGGGGTGGGTCGGAACAAGAGGCTTTTGCCCTCAATGCTCTCGCTGCTCTCTTTGTGAGCAAAAAGTCTTCATCCTAATACCCATAATACCCCCGCCCACCCCCCGCGCCTAACTCTACATCATTCAGCACTACCCCCAGTATCCGCGCATGAACAGCGATGAGCCGGCGGCGCGCTTCTTGTGCCTGCTTCCGGTCGGTGTGCGTGCTTCGGACCACCATCACGACACTGTCAACCACGCGGGAGAGCATCAGTGAGTCTGCAACGGGCAGGATAGGAGGAGAGTCGATCAAGACGAAGTCGTAGCGCTGCGTGAGCCCGCGAGTTAGCTCGCGCATGCGCTGGGACCCGAGCAGCTCAGCAGGGTCGGGGGCCTGGTTTCCGGCCGGGATAATGTCGAGCCCGGGCACGGAGGTTGTGCGGAGTGCCTGCTCAAGAGAGGTTTGCCCTGTAAGCAGGTCGGTCAGCCCCACGGTGGTTTCACCGAGCGATTCGCTAAAGATCTTTGTCAGTCCTGAGAGCCGTAGGTCTCCGTCTATGAGCGCCACTCTGTACCCGCCTTGCGTCAGGATCGCTGCCAGGTTGCTGACGATGGTTGTTTTGCCCTCAGCCTGAGCCGCGCTTGAAACCATTACGATGCGTGGCGGGTGGTCGGCTGAGGAGAGGAGGATGCTGGCGCGCAGGGTGCGCAGCGCCTCTGACACCGGCTCGCGTGAACCAGAGGCGACCAGGAGCCGCTTCGCTGGAGGCAGCGAAGAAGAGGTGCGCTGAGGGGTGCCTGCTTTCTCGCTTTGCTCGGGCTGCTCTGTGAGTGGCGGCGGGGCAGGAAGAGCTGCTAGCGAGCCGGCGTGATTGCCAATAAATGACGGCACACTGCCTAGGATCGGGAGCAGAAGCGCTGCCTCAACGTCGTCTGCACTCCCAAGGGTATCTTGCAACGCTTCAGCCACGAACGCCGCAAAGACGCCGAACGAGAGCCCCACGATGCTGAAGAGCACCAGGATAACTCCGGTGCGTGGCGCGCTGGGGGAGCCTGGCAGAGAGGCGTAGTCTGTTACAAATACGTTGCTCGTGGCTGTCGCGGCGCTGATCTCGACCTCCTTCGCCTGCCTGATGACGGCTTGGTACAGGTCGCGCAGAGATGAAGCCTCCTTGCTCAGCACGTTGTACTGAATGAGCCGTTGCGCCGTCTCCTGCGCAGCGGAGCGCTCCTGTTCGATCTGTGAACGGAGCCGCGCTTCGCCTGCCTTTTCGGCTTCGAACTGTGCCTGAATAGTGCGCAGCGACCGCCTCCGTTCGTCGCCGAGCGCCTTCTTGAGGGAGTCGACCTTCGCTTTAAGCTCAAGCATGACTGGATGAGGTCCCATCAGGCGGCTGTTCTGGGTTGCGTACTCAGTTTCAGCCTGCGCCAGGCTCACGCGTAGCTGGCGCGTAACTTCATCGTCGGCGACTGAGCTTTCATCAGCGCGCTTGCCCTGTGCCTCGTGCAGCAGGCTCTCTGACTTAATGCGCCGCCCCACGGACTCAGCGAGCAGTGACGATAGGCTCTCTATCTGCCGGATGTTGACGCCGCTCGCCTCGTCTTGGCGGACGGTTAAGAGGCGGTTGGAGGCGGCGTACTTTGAGAGCTCGTTCTCTGCGTCTGTCACGCGCGCCTTTAGCTCTGCTGCCTGGCGCTGAAGCAGGCTCACGTTGTTCATCGTCGCCTCACGACGCTCGTTCTGCAGATGGCGGATAAAACCCAGGGCATGCGCGTTCGCTACCCGTTGCGAGAGCTCTGCGTTGCTCGTCGTAGCCTGAATTGTGACTAGGTTTGTTTCATGAACCGGAGTGACGTCGATCAGCGAGAGGTACTTTCGAATAATAGAAGGACGGTGCAGGAAGTGCTTGTCATCCGTCGCTATCAGATTGCTGTGCGGGCGGGCATCGCCGGCGGATACGGTTGCGTATGCCCGTTCAATCAGGGAGCGCCGTGATCGCCAGTAGTCGTCAAGCTCAAGAGCTAGGCTGTCGGTTGAGAGCACTTGGTCTGCCAAGCCCTCAAGGGTCAGCTTCGCCACAGTAGTCTTCTGGTACTCGATTTTCCGGGTGTCGGCCCCCAGAAGCGCTTCCGACTGGAGGTTCGCAATCACTGGAGCGTGCCCGCGGATCTCGATCGTTGTTTTGGCTGTGTAGAGGGGAGGAGTAAAGGCGCAGTAGATCACCGCAGCGCCGAGGAAGAAGAGGGTTACGGTCGCTACCAGAGAGCGGCGTTTGCGCAGCACTACGAGCCACTCTCGGAGCCCGCGTTCTGGGGGCTCTAAGGGCACGGCGTCGTCATCCTTAGCCAGCCACGGTGTTGGCACGTTGGGCTGATGCCCGATGGCAGGCAGATCGTCGTTGTGGGGAAGTGAGTTCATGTTGCGGCTCCTTGCTCTAGAAACTAATTTGCGCGCTGAGTTACGCTAAACCCGTTGAAGATTCCGTTCAGCGTGTCAACGACCTGTCTCCTGAAGAAGCGGCCTGGGTCGCTGGGCACTCGAACGAGATCGCCGTTTCGAAGCCGGATGTCGCGTGCGCCGCGCAGCCCTATCTCCTCCAGGTCGAGCGTTATGGCGGCCTTTCGTCCGCCACCGATCTCACGCACCACCTCCACCTCGTGCACGTTTGCCGAGTAGGTGAAGCCTGCCGCTGCTGCGATTGCGCCAATCACGGAAATGCGAGAGGCGAGGCGGTACGAGCCGGGCTTGTTTACTTCGCCGTCCACCTCAAACATGCCAGCTTCCGGCACAACCACGGTGTCCCCGGAGAGCATCGGAATCAGCAGCGGCGGCTGGTCAACCTGTCCGATAAGCTGCTCAAGCTCGATCTCAACGCCTATTTGCGCTTGGCCGCCTCCGGCGCTTGCCATGTGTACCGGTGCTCCCGTGCCCGAAGTGCTTGGCATCTGGTTAGGAAGTATACGAGGCGCAGGCAGCAGAATTATTCGGCTGCCTGCGTTTTGGGTCTTTCCGCCAGCCTCGCTCAGAAATTCGGTTAGAAGCTGTCCGGGGCGCCGCAGCGGATAGACCCCAGGCTTCGCCACCTCGCCGATGACGCTAACGCGGTTCGATTGGTACGTTTTAAGCGAGACGTCGACATTGGGGCTTCGCACGAAGTTTGAGTAGCGGCTGCGAAGCTCGCGCTGAATCTGGGGGACGCTCTTCCCTTGCACGCGCGTCTGCCCGATGAGTGGGAGGGATAGAGTGCCGTCGGGCGCCACCTCCGAGGAGGTCTGCAGATCCCCGAAACCGAAGACAGCGATATCGAGCACGTCCCCCGGTCCGACCGGATACCCGCCCTCGGCAGAGCCCGTGAGGAGGGGAGATCGCTGCGCAACGAGGTCTTCGAGCCGTGAATCGAGCGCTGCCTCGTACGCCGCAAATTCCACTGCGCCACCTATTGCTTCCTGAGCGCCTTCGTACTTTTCCTGCAGCTCCTCCCTCGATGGGGTGTACCGTAGGCAGGCAGTTAGTGAGCAGACGAAGAGAGTCGCGACGAGGATTGCAGGCAGCTTTTTCATGGCGTTATGATGCCTGAGCCGTGGGGCGCGTGTGCTAACGCTCCTCATCCCATGGCGCGTCAGACTGCGGTAAGAGACCCTCCGCGGCACGGTTTGCTTTTAGGGCTGAATGCGGCGAAACTAGTTCCTCCATGAAAACGGTTCTCGTTACAGGTGCAGCAGGATTCATCGGCTCTCACGTTGCCGAGAGTCTCCTTGCGCGTGGCGACGCTGTTGTTGGGCTCGACAACTGTAACGACTACTACCCGGTTCAGTACAAGCGCGAGAACCTGCAGCTTCTCTCGTCATCTCCGCGCTTCTCGTTTGTTGAGGGTGACCTGTGTGACCGCGCGCTCGTAGAGAAGACCTTCGCTCGCGGCGGTGTAACGCATGTGGCTCACCTGGCGGCGCGAGCTGGAGTCCGTCCCTCGATCGAGGATCCCTTTATCTACCAAGAGGCAAACGTGCAGGGCACACTTACCCTGCTTGAGGCTGCTCGGAAGGCGGGGGTAGCGAACTCAGTAGTTACCTCATCGTCGTCAGTCTACGGCAACTCAACCCGGATCCCGTTCCGCGAAGACGATTCAGCTACCGATCGCCCCATCTCGCCGTACGCAGCGACGAAGAAAGCCACCGAGGTCCTAAGCCACAGCTACCACAGCCTGTACGGGCTTAAGATCAATGTCGTGCGCCCCTTTACGGTGTACGGCCCGCGCGGGCGCCCTGACATGGCCCCGTGGCTCTTTATCGAAGCCGCTCTGAGCGGAAAGGTGATTCGGAAGTTCGGAGACGGCACAACGCGCCGCGACTACACCTTCATAGACGATTTCGCAGCGGGATTTGTCAACGCAATCGACCGAGAGATCGGCTTTGAGATCTTTAATCTCGGGAACTCCGCCACCGTCTCGCTCAATGAGGCTCTGGAGACGGTTTCTGCTGTGACCGGCAAGAAGCTCAACATTGAGCAGCTTCCGGCCCAGCCAGGGGACGTAGAATTGACCAACGCCGATGTCTCAAAAGCTCGCAAGCTGCTCGGCTACGATCCGAAGACCTCGTTTCGCGACGGCATGCGCCTCTTCCACGACTGGTTCGTTAAACACCGCGCGTAATCCCTCTGGCGCAAAGTCCCGCACGATTAACGATACTCCCGGCACCGGCACCGGCACCGGCACCGGCACCGGCACCGGCACCGCTCTCACTCCACCTCTTCCAAAAATCCCGCCAGCCACTCATCAAGCTCACTCACCCCATCACCATCTTGATCCGCAGCGGGTAACCGCGGTGGATTGAGCCGACGAAATATCGGGTCTCGAACTTCGAGATCGCCTGTCTCTCTACGACATCCACGCAGGCAGTCTTTCAGCTCCCCGCGCCGTGCTCGGACGTCGGCCACGATTCGCCGGTCGGGAGCTGCTCGCTGCTTCGGCCGCGAGCCTGCGTGCGTAAGCACAAAGCTCTCGGTTTCTGTGGAGCTGAGAGCTGCGGCACACCCTGTTTTGAACGGGCAGGTAGCTGCTGGTGAAAAGCTTGGCGGAAGATTAGCTGCTAGCCCCTCGGAGACGAAGGGCGCGAAGACGGCGTTGTCCTGCAGAAAGATCTGGCTGCCAGGTGCTAGGCGCTTTGAGTACACCGGAGGTGAGTCTCGGTAGCTTGAGGGGCCAGGAAGAAACACGTTCCCCAGAATTGCTGCTCGTACAGGTAAGCGCGAGCCGTCGTTGTTCGTGAGGTTGCAGATGCTCCACGGCCCACGCGGGCCCCAACCGTACACTACGTTGTTGATGAGCTTGCTGCTGCTGCCGGGTTGGAGGTAGGGGTTTCGCTCCTCGTTGAAGGCTATCAGGTTTCGCTCAAGCACTACGCGGCGCACACCCCGTCCGACCATTACGCCTTTGCTGTGGGGACCCTTCGGGTGGATGGATCGGTGAAGGCCCTCGGCGATGATTGAGTCGCGGACGGAGATGTCGCGCGTAGTGGGGTGCCACGCTGAAAGGTTCTCGTCGATCGCCCAGGTGAGGGAGAGGTGTTGTAGCGAGACGTTGTAGGCGCTGCGGGGCGGCTCAGCGCCGATAGAGACTCCATCTCGCTCAGATGGCTTTGCTCCGAACGTCCCGTCACCGGGACGGATGGCAAGGTGGCGCAGCTCGACGTTGCTCGTTTCGATCGAGAGGCCTGCTCCCACAAGGGTAATACCGGGTGCGGGGGCGGTTTCGCCTGCGACAAGAAGATCAGGAAAGCGCGCCTTGATCTGTCGTTTTAGTTCGATAACTCCTGCAACCTGGAAAAGGCAGACACGCGGGCCGGCTGACTCAATGCAGGACCTCAGCGTGCTTGGTCCTGTGTCGGCGAGTGAGGAGACGAGGAGTAGCTTCGTGGTTGGGGATGGGGAGAAGCGGAAGGGGGGTGGGGGGAGATTGGGTTGGGTGGTGGCGGTGGGGGAGCCGTGGCCGGTGCCCTGGCGGGTTTTGTGGCTTGGGGCTAGGAACGAACTAATAAAAATAAGGGCGGTGGTTAGGGGGAGGAAGAGGGAGAGTAGGTGGGATGAGAGTGAGGTCACAGAGCGCTGCATCATCTCCCCGAGCGAGGAAAAGCTGCATGCTTCAGGTCAGGTTCTTAGCCTACGGTCTTTACGCCGCGCGATGCGCGTCGGCTTGAGCGGCGAGTTGCGGTTGCTTGCTCAGAGGCAGCGTAGCCAGCCTTCTTACGGGCGAGGGCCGAGGCTCCCTCTGAGCCCTCATCTCCACCGCCTCCACCTGCGCCGCTGATCGCTTCAGCGAGCCGCTCCTGGATAGTGACCTGGGCGTCAGCAAACGTTGTAACTGCCTTGGTTTTGCCAAACTCGTCCCAGATGGCCTGCTTGTTGTCGAGCTGGCATACCTGAGCGGCGATATCACGGATCTGGTTAGCCTGCTCTTTAGTCAAGATGGTCGATTTTACGAAAAAGTTGAGGGCCTCTTTGGTGGCGCGCTCGTTCGAGGCCACGATCTCGTTCGGAAGCTTCTCAATTCGGGCTAGCTTAAAGGCGGACTTGAAATCTCTCGCCAGCTCGACTCCGTGCAGCTCTTTGATGACCTTGAAAGTCGCTGCGGCAAAAAGATCCTCTTCGCTCATCTCAGTTGACGCGCCTTTTCTGCCTAGCATGGTCTGGATGACCCGCCCGAAGTCGGTGGTCTCGGCTGTAGCTGCCTCGGCCTTCTTCCTTTTAGGCTGAGCAGTTACAGCCTGGACGTCAGTGCTTTGAACGGTGCGTTGGGTGGTCTTCATAAAATCCTTCTTGCCTCGTTCCCCGTGAGGGGTCATCCGATGCCCTAAAAGGAGCAAATCCTATGCCAAGTGGCACGGCAGGGCTGAACACGGACCTGCCTTAACACCTGCTAGGATGAAGGCGGTCGCGGCGGGGATTCGCCCTATTTACTCCATATGGCCTTAGGGGGTGTCGCAGACGGTTACCGAGTCAGGTACCGACTGCAGGAGCTTGCCGAGGGCCTTCTTCTGGGCCGCAGAGGTGTTATCGAGCGGGCTCAGGCCTCTGGGGGTGCCCTCGAAGAGACGATTGAACTGAGCCCGTATAGCGCGCTTGTCTACGTTGACCGTCTGGCACGATGCCGCGGTCGGAGCCGGGCAGACCAGAGCCCCCTCGTACTGCGCCAGTTCGCGCCGTAGGGTGGCAAGGACCTTCGCGCCGCGGTTCAGAACGAAGAGGCGCTGGCTCGGACTCGGCTTCCAGGTCTTGCCGTAGAGCAGCTTCGCTTTGCCAACCTGGTTCTGAACGACTCTGCCGGTGTAGGTCCATAGGTTGTCGAAGAGCGATTCGTCGACAGGTGTGCACTCACCATCTCCTTCATCCGGACAGAGCGGCGGCTCACCAGAGAACTCGAGCGACTGGCCTGTGATCTTCCACTCTCCGGCGTAGCCGCCCTCGGCCTCGAAGCCGCTCAGTGGCAGGTAGAAAGAGCTCTCGCCAGAGGCGAACGAGGCTGGCGGCGCCTGCGAGCCGGTCGGCGAGAGGATCTGGTTCAGGCTGCCGTAGCCGAGCGGCACTTCCAGCGCTCCAGTCGTGGTGTTGTAGTAGTGGAAGATAGCCACGTCGATGCCGTCTCGGCGGGCTCGGCAGATCGGCTCGCCTACGAAGAGTTTGCGCTCCATCTCGATAGTGTACGGGCTCTGAGCCGCCAGCTCGCCGCCGGTGCCCACGATCTCGCTGAAGGCCACCGCCTTATCGCCGCCGGTGCCAGGCAGGCCGCTCACGATGCTGTAGTTGCCGTTCTCCTCGAGCGGAATCGTGAACTCTCCGTTGTCGTCGGTCGTTACGATCACGCCGTTGACGTCGAGTGGCATGTTCGGCAGCGGAGTCAGCTCCACCACCGCGGCTCCGAAGAAGGTCACAATCACTGGGGTATCAGTAGCCGTCGGCGTCGGTGTGCTTGTTGGCGTGTCGGTCGCGGTCGGAGTATCGGTCGGCGTCGGCGTGTTCGTTGGCGTGTCGGTCGGCGTGTTGGTAGACGTCGCCGTTGGCGTGTGGGTCCTAGTCGGCGTGTCAGTCGGGGTGTTGGTTGGCGTGCTTGTGCTGGTCGGCGTGTGAGTCGGCGTACGGGTCGGCGTGTTTGTCGCCGTTGGCGTGTCGGTCGGCGTGCTTGTCGGTGTAATCGTTGGCGTTGTTGTCGGCGTGTTGGTGGCTGTTGGCGTGTCTGTTGGGGTGCTCGTCGGCGTGCGAGTCGGAGTTGTGGTCGGCGTGTTTGTGGCCGTCGGCGTGTCTGTGGGCGTGTTGGTCGGCGTGCGAGTAGGCGTCTCGGTTGGCGTGCTCGTCGGGGTCCTGGTCGGAGTCGTCGTCGGCGTGCTGGTAGCCGTCGGGGTGTCCGTAGGCGTGTTGGTCGGCGTCCTGGTCGGGGTCTCAGTAGGCGTCGGAGTG
>CANLJX010000062.1 GCA_947491545.1 Deltaproteobacteria bacterium | reverse complement strand
TAGCTGTGCCAGTCGGCGTATGCGTCGGTGAGGCCATGCTAGTCGGTGTGCCAAGTGGCGCATGAGTGCTCGTTGGCGTGTGAGTCGGCGTGTGAGTGCTCGTGGGGGTATCTGGCGGGGTCTCCGTGCTTGTCGCGGTGTGTGTAGGCATGGCTGTGCCGGTCGGCGTATGTGTTGGTGTGTCGGTGGCGCTCGGAGTATGCGTAGCGGTCGCAGTACTAGTAAGCGTATCTGCCGGTGTGCTGGTGCTGCTCGGCGTACCGGTCGGAGTACTTGTGCTTGTAGAGGTATCGTGAGGAGTGTGCGTGCTGGTGGGAGTATGACTTGGCGTAGCTGTGCTCGTGGGCGTATCAATCGGCGTAGCACTGCTCGTAGGGCTATTCGTCGGCGTACTCGTGCTCGTCGGAGTATCAGCTGGTGTGTGGGTGCTTGACGGAGTGTGCGTCGGTGTCGATGTAGCCGTTGGTGTGTTGGGTGGGGTGCTAGTGCTCGTCGGCGTATGTGACGGCGTAGCCGTATTGCTCGGCGTGTGAGTCGGCGTAGAGGTCGCCGCAGCGTTGGATGCTTGTCCGTGGTACACGAACGCTTTCCCTTCGGCCGCCAAGCCGTTATTAAAATTCGGAGCGCCAATCAGCACATCACCATAACCGTCTCCGTTTACGTCCCCGGCGCCCACGGCTACAGCCCCGGAGGCAAATCCCGTCAGAGTCTGAGAAGCTGAGGACGGTAGGGTCCCGGAAGAGTTTTCGAATAGAGACACCGTCCCTCCACTCGCTGTTAAGAGATCAGGGTAGGTATCTCCATTCACGTCTCCTCCGCGACCCAGTGTGCCACCATAGGTGATTGTTTGCAGTGGAGTGCCTGCAAGCCCCGTAGAGGAGCCTGGATAGACCCTGAGCGTTCCTAGATTGTCGCCCACAACGAGATCATCGTACCCGTCCTTGTTGAGGTCTCCGGGGCAGGCCGCTGATATGCCCAGAGCCTGGTTGTTTACAGTTCCGACAACTGTGCGGCTCGAAGAGGAACTGATGTTATTTGCAGTGGCTAGTGAGACTACTCCCAAAATAATATAAAATCTCCCTCTATCGACACCGCTGCCGTTGTCCCAATAGGCATCGGTAATGACGAAGTCAGATCGACCGTCTCCATTGAAGTCGCCAGCGCAGACGTTTGAGCCCATACTACCGGTGGCTTGCTGACTTGCTCCTGAGGTGTAATAGACCGGGCAATTCGAGGTCGATAACGTCGAAGGAACTCCGGAGGGAGAGCCCTTGCAGAGGAATATCTTGCCCAAGTCTGCCCCGGAGCTACTGTTGTAGCCGCTCGGGCAGGAGATAAACACGTCATCGTACCCATCGCCGTTGACGTCTCCAGCATTGGCAACTATCTGTCCAAAGAATGTCGAGGATGAATTGTTGTTGGAGCCCGTGGAGGGAGAGGCTAGTGTTGTGTTGGCTGTGTTTGTAAGGCCGGTTGATGAGCCGTGATAGATCTTTATCCCCTGGTCATAGCCGAAGACGACATCATCGAATCCATCGTTATTGACATCTCCAGCAGAAGACACCGACTGCCCCCAGAACTTGCTTGCGGTGTTGCTCTCAACTTCCCAGTGAGGAGTTGTAGCTAAGCCGGATGGGGATCCGAGATAGACAAAAACCATGCCTTCGTTGGATGAGCCATTGTCGAAATACGGGGCACCGATGATAACGTCGGCGTAGGAATCTCCGTTTACATCGCCAGCCGATGCCACAGATAGCCCAAGACGTGCCGAAGCCTGCCCACTCGCAACGGACCAAGCGGGGGATGCTGCAAGCGGGTCGACTATGACAGGATAGACGGCCGTGGAGTCGTCTATCACAATGTCGAGGGTCCCGCCTTTTCTCCCCAGGGAGGTAAAAGCTAGCCTGCTTGGAAGGAGAGCCCCGTTAGCATCAACTACTTTCAGTCCTGAATAGCGGAGCACCTCATCGCTATTATTGCTGAAAAGTATCTCGTCAGCGGTGGACCGTGCGACGGTGAGTGTAGTTGCTATCTCTCCTCTGAGGATGAGGTCTCCCGCTTCGGCTGCCGGCAAGGGGCGAGTTTCAAGTATGAATCCTTGCTCGATTCCCTGACCCGTATTTTTATACCACTCCTGAGTAGAGTGCGGTCGCGCTACTGTGACAGTGGCACCGTCACCCCGGATATCTTTCGGTTGTGGCTGGGGGAATGACTGAGAGCTACCACACCGACTGAGGGACTTCAGGGAGTAGCGCCATCTCCACATTTTGCTGGTAGAAAGATCCTTGCTCGGTAAGAGCTCCCAGCCGCTGCCGCTCACATACGAGCGGAGTTTCTGCTCATGGTTAATCATGTGCCAGTTGGGCTGTCGAAATGATTCCCCCGCTGGACCGCGCGGTTGCAAGGTTGCTGCGCGTTGTGCTTCGAAGAGATGATCAGTCGCCTGCGCAACCCAGGCGGCTGGAATCGGAGGTTCGGCGGTTAACGGATTCGGTGGTTGTAACGCCGCAATCGGACTTGACCGATCTTTGATCGAAGAGCCTATATAGAGGGCGATCAAAATGCATAGAAGGGTGCAGGCACTACCAACCCAAAAGACAAACCCCTTTTTTGGCATTCGGTACCACACACCTAGTTAAACGGCTAACAAGCTGAATAACTTGAGCTTTCATGCCGCTTAACTGTAAGGAAAAGAACAAAACCCTAGTGGTTTTGAGTGTTTGAGGCGATGATCCAAGACAAATGATAGCCCCCCGGGAAACCACTCTGCTTTGCGGTTCACCGGATCTCGCCCAGCTCCGTTGCGGTAGCATCAGCGCACGTTTCCGCTCCTTTATGGGCACTATTTGGGAAGCATTGCTGATATGGTTCGAACGGGTCTCAAGAGGCGGTAGCAGGCCTCGGCTCATGAGTGACCTATGCCTGAGTCTCGACCTCGGATTTAATTTGCACTCTCGGGCATCTTTGTGAAGCGGATCAAAGCCTCACTCACCAAGGCAATAGCACTCGCCCGTCTGGAAGGTCGCTTTGAGACTTAAAAGACCTTGGCTTTTGCGCCCTGCCAAAATGGGAAGAAGCCCCTACGGGCAAGCGGGAAGAGGGTTTCGTCCCACGGGCGGCGCCATTGGAAGGCCCTTAATTCTGCGTCTGCACAGGCTGCTGTGACGGTCTCCTGCCAGCGCCCGTCTGGCCCCACTCCCGGCGTAACCAAGATAACAGATGTCGCCCCTGAGGAAGCTAAAAGGCAGGGAAGACCTTCACTTGAGGTAATCATTGCTGCTCTGGGTGCTCTGGTAGCCGTTTGCAGTCTACTGAGCGCGTCGCTGCAGGCCTGCTCGGCGAACGTGCGAACAAGGGGGGATTCTCCCATCTCTAACACCGGGGCGAGCAGGGCTACGGCTTTAATTCCCGGGACGGCTTCAAGTGAGAGCTCTAGCGAGAGGTCGTCTGCGGGAATGACCAAGATGCTGTCTTCGGCCGATGTTGCTCTTGGCAGCTCTTTCGGGAGGTTTCTCGTAGCGGAAGTTGTCGGTGTCTCGGTCAGTGCGGTGGCTTCTGACGCAAGTTCGCTCTCTTTGGGAGTCCAGCGCCCATCGGAGTATTTGCTGATGTTGTCGGCGCGAGCGAGGTAGCTCTTTCCGCGTGTGTGCAGCCCGGCTACCCAGCGCCACGAGAGGGTATTAGAAGCTGGGTCCCCGTCGAGGAGGTGGCGGTACATGAAGAGCGCGCCAAGCTCCCAGGGCAGCTTCATCGTAAAGATCCAGGTGCTGGCAAACCACATGCGGGCGTGGTTGTGCAGATACCCTGTCTGCTTGAGCTCGGCTACCCAGTCGTTGAAGCAGCTCAGGCTGGTCGAGCCGGCGATTGCAGCCTCGTACCTTGCCCGCCATGGGGCTGCAGAGGATTCTTCTTCGAGGCGCTCAGCGCCCGATCGAAACGACGACCAGAGCTCGGGCTGTGAAGCGAGGTAACCCTTCCAGTATGTGCGCCAGCAAACCTCTTGGAGAAACTTCTCGGAGTCTGCAAAAGAGTAGCGCGCAAGCACGCGCTGGCAGACCTCTTCTTCGGTGATGAGCCTGCGACGGAGAAACGGGGAGATGCGCGAGACCTCGGCGTGCCCAGGCCGATCGAAATTACGCTCAAAGGCGTAGCGCGGCACGCGCGGAAGGAAGGCCTCAAGAGCCTCAAGCGCTGCGGCTCTCGAAGGTGACCAGAGCTGGGGTGGTGGCGCCTGCATGCGCCTTACGTGTAGTTCCGAATGATCAGCTCCACAACCGTGCCGCGCTTGCTGGCTTTTGAGTTAATGGCGCGCGAGGCTCCAACAGGCTCGATAGTAAAGCCGCGGTACAGCTCCTGGATAATTGGCGTATTCGAATTCGAAACCATCCACTTTACGCCGCGCTGGTTCAGCTGCAGACAAACCAACAGAAGAAGCTCTTGGGCCGCGTCGTCAAAACCGTCTTTCGTGTAGCTCGTGAAGTCTGCGGTATCCGAAGCTGGTGCGTATGGAGGATCGAAGTAGACGAAGTCTCCCTTCTCGGCGATTTCCAGGACCTGCTCGAAGTTTCCGGTCTGAATCACTGCGCCTTTGAGAGAAGCGCTGCCCGCGCGCAGGTTCTCCGGATCCAAGATCGTTGGATCTGTATAGGAGCCGAAAGGCACGTTGAATTGCCCCTTCGAGTTGACTCTGTAGAGCCCGTTGAAGCAGGTCTTGTTTAGGTAGATCAGCCGCGCAGCACGCTTTACGCGCGAGAGCTTCGCGAACTCTGCGCTGCGATCGAGCTCACGCACTGAGTAGTACATCTCCTTCTCGTAGCGATACTGCTTTAGCTCTTCGATCAACGCTTCGACATCGGACTGCACCACCTGAAAACAGTTGGTCAGCTCTTGGTTGCAGTCTGAGAGAAACGAGAGCGGCGGCTGCATTGAGAAGAAAAGAGCACCTCCACCAAGAAAGGGCTCGATGTACCGTCCGAAGCTGTTGGGAACCCGATGCACGAGGTGTGGAAGAAGCTGCGTCTTGCCCCCTGCCCACTTCAAGAAAGGGCGAGCGGCAGGGCGTTGTTGTGTGTCAGATGGTGGCGTTTTCCCTTCGGCGCTTGAGGTGCTCATGGCTGCATTTTTACGTCAGGCTATCGTCGCAGAATCGCCTTTTTCGGCTGAAATTTAAAGGGCGATTGTTGGGATTAGTTCGTTCTCTGATCGCTGAAAGAGCTCCCCATGGTCCCAAGAACGGCGCCGGGAAGGGCAACGGCACCGGTCCCGGGTCCTGAAAAGCCTGCGAGCCTTGTATCCAGTTAAATCCGTTCAACGGAGACACAGCTCAGCAAACGCTAACAACTGCTGCTTCGGCTTCGGCTGCAGCACCGCCCCGCTGCCGAGCCCGGACAAGGACTGAAGCTGCGAGGATAGGCCCACGAGCTCCTTGTGAAGAGCTAGCTCTCTCGGTGTTCAATCCTTTAGATTAAGTAACGCGGAGGAGCGGAGCTCGCAGAGGTCACGGAAAGTGATGCACCCAGGCTCCAGTAGCGACATACCCTCTGATATGAAAACCCCAGCGCCGCGTCCTCCGTGCCCTCCGTGCCTCCGCGTTATTAAACCAGGAGCTCCCGGTATCGACTGAAGCTGCGAGGATACGCTCACGGTCGATTGTGAAGAGTAAGCCATCTCGGTGTTCACGCCTTTTGGTGAAGTAACGCGGAGGCGCGGAGCTTGCAAAGGTCACGGAAAGTGATGCACCAAGGCCTCAGCTACGACCTACTCTCTCATACGAAGCCCCATCGCCGCGGACTCCGCGTTGCCTAACCAAAAAGCTTCGAAGCTGATTCGTGAGCGGGTGTTTTGCAGACCCCTCCGCATCCGCTAACGGTCGCGGCACCGGTTACGGCTGCGGCAGAACTACGGTGTTCCCGTAGGGGCTGGGGTAGGGGTCGGATCGGTCGATTGCCCCTTAACCACGACGTCCCAGCGCTCAAGCGCTGAGAATCGTGGGTCGGCGATTCGGAACTCGCTGCTGTCGGCTACCTGCGAATCGTTGTTGTCGAGGTCGACCTCGACGTACGCATCAGGATTGCTGCGAACAGCCTTCAGGTCGAACTGGAGCGAGATGTAGCTGTCATTGATAGCGGCACTTGAATAAAGGAAGAACACTAGGTAGCGCTGCCCATCAGCCGTTGCTTCGATGAAAGGGGTAACGCGTGTTTCCTCGTCGCGATCGGGAAAGAGAGTGGCGCTGCTTGGGACGTAGCGCAGAGCTGTCGGGTAGTGGAACTTGAGAATTGCGCCCGACGGATTCAGGTCGTTGATCTCCGCGTACACGCGGGTCTTGTCGCCGGGATCTATGTGGTCCCGTTCGACAGAGAACGAGAGGCTTCCAGCGTAGTTCGGAGAGCTGCTGCTTCCGCTTCCGCCGCCACCGCCGCATGAGCCAACACACACGGCTGCCATCAGTGCGGCGAGGGCTGGAGCTAGAGCGAGCATGCGGGCTGGGAACATGCCTCTTAGGATGGAGAGGGGGGCAGCTCGGATTCCCCTAATTCCGGGCCTCTGGGACCCTTTTAACTAGCTGAAATGCCAACAGTAGCCAGGCCACGATAAAGCCCGTACCGCCCAGCGGCGTGATCATGCCTAGCCAGCGCTGACCACTCAGAACCAGCACGTAGAGCGACCCTGAGAAGACCAGGATCGAGAGAAGCAAGAGCGCTGAGATGCGGCGCTGGGCCCTAACGGCGACAAGCTGAACAGGAGCGAGCACCACAACCAGTGCCGCCAGCCCGTGCACAAGCTGGTACAATACAGCCTTCTCCCAGATCTGGAGATCACCAGGAGAGACAACATCCCGGAGGGCATGTGCTCCGAATGCGCCACATCCTACTCCGATCGCCATACAAGCTGCCCCGGCTGCCGCGTGGATTCTCGTTTCCATGCCGGGATTGTAGGGTAAATAATATCGCTTTGCTACGGTTCGGTTGCCTACTATGCCGTGAAAAGCCCGCTATTCGGAGCCGGAGCCGATCAATTATCGACCAGAGAAGAGCTCTTTCGGTCCCAGTATCGGGTGATTTCCGAATATCTTGTCCTCAGGCATGAAGCCTGGATTTTCGTTTATTGGCGGCCCATCAGGCAGCTTTACGTGATCCTTGCTGTTGTACGGTGTTGGTACTGGAGTGTCGAGCGGGACTGGCGTTTCAGCCTTAGCCGCATCTCCCTCGGGAGCTGGCGTAGTCGGAATGTCATTTGAGGCCCGCAAGAGTTCGCGCAGTCCAGCTTGGTCAGTATTCTCGTCGTTCGGCTTGATGTCGTTTTGCCAATCGAACTTGAGCTTAAGGGAGATGCGACGGTTTGCGGCAGCGTTAGGGTCGGCGGGGAGTTTTGGCTCATTTGATGCCTTCCCGCTCACGCTCACAATCTGCCGAGCTGGCAGTCCTTGCGACTCAATCAGTCGGCGCGCAGCGTTGGCCCTGTCGGCGGAAAGCTCCCAGTTCGTGTAGCCTCCGACGGCTGTAGGGAACGGCAGCGCATCGGTGTGTCCAGAGATCTCGATCACATTCGGGTACTTCTTCAGCACGTTGGTGACGGACTGGAACGCGGGCTCCGCTGCACGATTTATCCGCGCACTGCCCCGATCGAACATTGAGAATTTGTCGGTGTCCATGATGTCTATTCGCAATCCATCGGATTCGACGGTCGTCTCAATCCTGCCTAGCAGCCGGGCGAGCTGAGGATTCGAGCGCATTGCTTTCTCAAGATCGCGCTGAGTTGCTTCTGCGAGAAGCCGCAGCCGGATATCTTTTCGGCTCTCCTCTGGATGCTTCTTGTCAGAGTTGAGTCCTGTGATCTTGTCCGGTCCGCGGTTCTTCTTCGGAGGCAGGCGGCCTTCACGCTCGTAATGCTTGTCCCGGTCTTCGTCAGTTTCTCCGTACAGTTTGCGCGCCGGGTCATCGGAAGGCTTCTTTAATTTGCGCTTATCCTCAGGCCGAGGAGGAGTAAACGCGTCTTCGAGGACGCCCTGACCGCCGAGGAGCACTGGCATGCCGGAGCCCTCTGTAAAAACGGATGGCTTCCGGAAGTAGGAAGCTATCGCTTGGCGCGTCGTGATCGAGGCTGTGTTGATGAGCCACATACAGAGGAAGAAGCACATCATAGCCGTTGTGAAGTCGGCGTAGGCGATCTTCCAGGCGCCGCCGTGATGGCCGCCGTGGCCGCCTTTCTTGACGATGATGACTGGCTTGTTGTCCTTATCTGCCATCGCAGTGCGCCAAGCTTACTTCTTCTTGGCCTCCTTGATGATCTCCTCAAGCTGCTCAGAGGTCGGACGGAAGCAGCTTGGGATCGTCTTGCGGGCAAACTCGAGCGCGACAGCAGGAGGCGCGCCCCCTGCAAACGAAACGAGGCCGGCCCGGACACACTTGAGAAGTGCGGTGTTTTCCCTGACACCGTGCTCCATCTTCGTCGCGATTGGACCTACGAAGCCATAGGACAAGAAGATTCCGAGCATGGTTCCTACGAGAGCCGCGGCGACGTGGTGGCCGATCTCAGTCGGCGGACCATCGAGGAATTGCATGGTAATGATGATTCCGAGTACGGCTGCCACAATACCCATCGCTGGGAAGGAGTCGGCCATCGTCTTTACGGCAGTAGACGGCAGGAGAGCTTCTTCGTGGTGCGTCTCAATTTCAGAGTCGAGCAGCTTGTCGAGGTCGAAGGCGTTAGCTACACCGTCGACGTAGAGCCGTAGTGCGCTCGTTAGGGTCTCCATCAGGTGGTGGTTGTGAGAGGCTTTCGGATAACGATTAAAGCGAGCGCTCTGGTGCGGGTTTGAGATATCGCCTTCAATTCCGAGAACTCCTTCGCGGCGCATCGTGTCGAAGATGATGGCCATAAGACCGAGCAGGTCGTTAAACATCGGCTTGCTGACACCGGTGCCCTTAACAGCTTCTACGAAGGCGCGAGGCAGCGCCTTGAGAACCGGCACCGGCTGGGAGATGAGCACGGTGAAGCCGATACCTCCCGTGATTACGAGGTACTCGTAAGGCTGAAAGAGAACTTCTACCGGTCCACCGGGACCGATGAATCCTATCAGTACGCTCAATACGACGCCTAAGACGCCGAGAATAACGGTCATGGCTCCCTATCCCTCCGTGACTTTCTCATTGGTTAGGGTCGGCGGTGACTCAACGGAGCTTGATGAGATAAGTGGAAACCGCGTTTGACGCAGCGGGCCGTCGAATTAGCGCTTCCGTAGGGTCGGCAATTACAGAGAGTTATCGCCCGAAGATCCGCCGTTTGAGGATGAACCGTCGTTTCCGTTGCCGTTCTCCGCGGTGATATTCTCAGTGCGCTGCGATGTTTCGCGGATTAGGTAGCGCACCAACTGACCCGTTTTTAGCGCCACTTCGACCGTCAATCCATCCGGGTAGTTCCCGCCGGGCTGATTGAATCGGTAGTGGTCTCGACCTCCGTTGCCGTTGCCAGCGTATCGGCCTGACTCAAGGTCCTTGCCGCCGGGACCAATCAGCTTTACTCCTGATACGAGTCCAGCGAGCTTCGGCGGAAGCAGGATCGCTAGCCTGCCATCGCTGTCTGAGATCGGCTTAAAGAGGAACTGCCCCGCGCCTGGCTCGGAGACGTGCCCACCATCAGCACCCTTCGGCTTGCCTGCCGAGGTCTCGTCGAGGCTTCGGACAGCCGCAGTCTCGGTGCCCGCGTCGAACGCTGTAAACACTGTGCGGCTTGCAAGCAGCGCCTCTTCAAGAGTTGCCACGGCGACCGATGAGTCGCCCGGTCCGCCGCGACTATCAAAGAGCGCGTCCTTGTTTGAGTCAAGCTGCGCAGCAGCGAACGATTGCGAGTAGATCTTGTCGGCCTCTTCCTGCGAGATCGCCCCGGTGTCACGGAACTTGCGCAGAGCATCCTTGGTCGCGTCCTCAACCGGCACGAAGCCATCAGCCTTCTTGTGGGCGTCACGGCTCTTTTGGAGAAGATCCTGGAAGGTCTTGAGCGCGTCTTGGCCTTTCTCCTTCCCAATACGCTCCTGCACGAGGGCGGAAAAAACGTCCTCTTCGCTGACCTTATTCTGCCCATCGGCGGCTAAAAGTGCCTTCAATGTGGCGTCGAAATCGCCCGATCCGCTGCTGGTTTTGGCGATTTTTTGCTGCGGAGGCGGCGTTGTGCTAGCCGACGAGACAGCCGACTTAAGCGACTTAAGCCCATAATTTAGGGCACTTGCGAAGGCTAATGAGAGAGCTTCCATTGCTGCACCTTGCGAAAATAACCGCGCCCACTCTTCCAGTGAGGGGCTTCTTTGGTTTGATACAAAGCAGGAACCGTTCCACCCCAGCCATTCAAAACCTCCGGGAAAACCCCATCCTTGGGGTTTCCGGAGGATGGGCACTTGCATGCCCGCGGTCGCCATCCGGGCTCTATGTAGGAGCTGTGAGGGAGAAGGGGAGAGTGCTAAACTTCAGCCTTCTAACTAGTTTCGTTGCCTCATGACCCACAACTCAAAGCCTACCTACATCGCCCCCTCGATCCTGGCCGCCGATATCGGCCGGCTTTCGCATGAAGTCGACAGCGTCGTGAAAGGAGGCGCTGACTGGCTTCACGTCGACGTGATGGACGGCACCTTCGTTCCGCCGATCACCTTCGGAGCGAACGTGGTGCACTCACTCAGGAAGCAAACGAGCACGTTCCTCGATGTTCACTTGATGATCGTCGAGCCGGAGCGGCACTTCGACTCATTTAAGGATGCTGGAGCAGATCGCATCATCATTCACCAGGAGACCTGCCCACACCTGCACCGATCGCTGTCGGCTATTCGAACGCTCGGAATCAAGAACGGCGTAGCGATTAACCCAGGAACACCGGTCGAGGCAGTCTACGATGTGCTCGAAGTGTGTGACTTGGTGCTGATAATGACGGTCAACCCTGGTTGGGGTGGACAGCCGTTTATCCCAGCGTGTCTCGGCAAGATTCGTCAGCTTCAGTCTCGTATCCAGTCTGCTGCTGCCGACGTCATCATCGAGGTCGACGGCGGAATCAACGCCGAAACCGCCCTCGAGTGCCGCCAAGCCGGCGCATCAGCCTTTGTGGCCGGCTCGTATGTGTTCGGCGCATCTGATCGCGCTGAGGCAATCCGACGACTCCGCCCATGACCGTAGTCGCTCTTCTGCTCGCTATCCTTCCTTTCTACCTGCTCGGAGCGTTTCCGACTGGCGTGCTCGTGGCGAAGCTGCACGGAATCGATATCACCAGCCAGGGAAGCGGGAACGTCGGAGCAACGAATGTGGCTCGCGTTGTTGGGAAGCAGGCGGGGGTACTGACGCTTGTCGGTGACGTTGCCAAGGGCGCAATCGGAGCGGCGATAGCGCAGCTTTGCTTCGGTGATACGTGGGCGGCGGCAGCTGCGTCAGCCGCTGTTGTCGTAGGACACTGCTTCTCAGTCCCGCCGTACCTTAAAGGCGGGAAAGGAGTTGCCACCGCTATCGGCGTCATTGCCGTTCTCGATCCAGTCACTGCGATTGTCGCAGTAGCAACTTTTGCATGCTCCTTTGCAGCCTCAAGAATAGTCTCCCTTTCCTCGCTGCTTGCAGCGCTCGTAGTTCCGACGTTTGCGCTCGTCGTGAATCTTCCTGATGCAGCCATCATCGCGTTAGGCGTTGTAGCCGCGGTTGTGATCTTCCGCCACCGCGAGAATATTCAGCGTCTGATAGAGGGGCGGGAGCCGCGCTTTCAAGCGAAGTAGGGGTGAGGGCGTAGCTCTGGAGTAAGGTCTTTGGCCTGGGAAGCCGTGTCCCGGAACGGGAACGGCACCGGTTCCGGCGCCGGTTCCCAAACGCCGGCGCCGCTTTGACCCAGTTAAAGCCCAGCAACTCCAACGGTAAGGACGGGAAGTCGAGGCGATCAGCAGAAGTTACTTGGTGTGCTCTAGCGCCTCAGGACCGTGGTACGAGAGGGTGCCGTTGTCCCACAGCACCTGCACCATAAGCGAGCGGTTCTTGTTCTCTGCCGAGGCGGCGCTGGTCTCGTGGCGGAGTGATTTCACGACACCGCAGCATCCGCGGGTCGAAACGGTCATAGTCTCAACGTCTCCATCAGCGAACCCGATAGCATCGCCGCCCTGCTTCGCCAGGGTGATTGAGTATGGGAGGCGGCGGACGCGGTCGTTAACCTTGAATTTTTCCATGTATCCTCTTTTGCTGAGTAAGCCCCACCGGGGGCTGCCTGAGTAGTGCTAGGACTCTAAACTATAGCCTGAGGGAGCAAAAAGCCCCTTGATGCCGATCGGCGCCTAAAATCTTTCGGAAAATAAGCGGTTAATTCAGGGCCCTAGCCAGGTGGTGAGGTGTTTGAGCCTAGCGACACCCCCAAAAGTCAAGTTTTTTACTTCGACCGCCGACAGGCGGAGGAGCGGTTTTTCGTAAAGATTTTCCGAAACTGTGCCGAAGATCCCATGGAGGGCAGTGGAAAGCCCTCGGAAAAGTTCCCCACAAGGGGCAAATCCTCCCGCCGATTGTCAGCATCTCAATAGGTACGAGGATTTGCACCAAAGGGTTTTTTAAGGGGGATTAGGTCATGGGCAAGGACAACGGCAAGAGCGGCAGCAACCTAATCTGTTCGTTCTGCGGCAAGACCCAAGAAGAGGTTCGTAAGCTTGTTGCGGGCCCCTCGGTGTACATCTGCGACGAATGCGTAGACCTGTGCAACGATATTCTGACCGAGGAATTCGACGGGCACACGCACCAGACGAACCGCATGGCGGTTCCGACTCCGAAAGACATTAAGGCATCTCTAGACGACTACATCATCGGCCAAGAGCATGCGAAGAAAGTTCTTTCGGTCGCAGTGCACAACCACTACAAGCGCATCCAGAACAACCACACGACGAAGGGCGCAGTTGAGCTGCAGAAGTCGAACATTCTCCTAATTGGGCCTACCGGATCAGGCAAGACGCTGCTCGCCCAGACCTTGGCGCGCATCCTCGACGTTCCCTTCACGATTGCTGACGCAACAAGCCTGACAGAGGCGGGCTACGTGGGCGAGGACGTAGAGAACATCATCGTTAATCTGCTTCAGGCAGCAGACTACGATATCGAGAAGACTCAGCGTGGTATCGTCTACATCGACGAGATCGACAAGATCGCCCGCAAGAGCGACACGCCGTCGGTTACGCGTGACGTGTCCGGCGAAGGTGTACAGCAAGCGCTCCTCAAGATCATTGAGGGCACAAAGGCCAACGTCCCGCCGAAGGGCGGCCGCAAGCACCCACAGCAAGACTTCATTCAGGTCGACACATCCAACATTCTCTTTATCGTTGGTGGAGCGTTCGACGGTGTTGAGCGAATCATCAACCAGCGCTCTGGCAAGAAGGGGCTTGGCTTCGGCAACAACATCGTCCAGATGGGCGAAAAGAAGGCCAATCCGCTTGAGCTGCTTGAGACAGAAGATCTGCTTAAATTCGGCATGATCCCGGAGTTTATCGGGCGCTTGCCAGTGATTTCGAGCCTAGAGCCGCTCGACCAGCCAGCGTTGATTGAGATCCTTACGAAGCCGAAGAACGCCCTAATCAAGCAGTACCAGACGCTGCTTGCTATGGAGGGAGTTGAGCTGACTTTCACCACTGAGGCCCTCGACGCAATCGCCAAGAAGGCGCTTGAGAAGAAGACCGGCGCCCGCGGCTTACGCTCGATAATCGAACACGCCATGCTCGAGGTGATGTACGACATTCCGAGCAACACCAGCGTGAAGGAGGTCATTCTTACCCCTGAAGTGATCAACGGCACGCAGCCGCCGATAAAGGTTTACCACAAGGAAGCAGTGGCGAGCTAAGAGCTTGCCGAAGCGTTAAAGTTTCTGAGAAGTTGTAGCGAGCTTTAACTGCGGCAGGACCCCGGTGAGAAGTCTTGTTCCTAATCTTAATCCTTCTCCTGCACTTGCACTGGCTTCCTCGTCATAATCAGGAGACCTCCCCAAAAAAATTCGCCTCAAGCCAATCAGATGAGGACGAGGAGTTCAGTGCAGGAGGAGGAGAAAGACAAAGAGAGGGGTGGGAGAAAAGGCTATTACAAGGTCTCTGAGAAGTTGTAGCGAGCTAGCGGCCTCTTCTACTCTGGTAGTTTCTTCAGCTTCTCAAGGATCTCACAGGCCGGCTCAGAGCCGTATTTGTAGCACAGCTTAAGAAAGTGCCCCTTCCCAAGGTTGAGCGGCATCTTCGCAGCAAGCGCATCGAGCCGCTCGCACTGATCCTTGCTGCCCGCGGCACAGCCGCCAAAAAGCACCATCGCTTCGCTACTCGCCGAATCTGCGCTACTCGAGCAGGAGTTTTTTAGGAGCAGGGGCAGGCAGAGGGCAGTTAGGCGCGTCTTCATAGCATTACAGCGTAGCTTTACAGTCACTGGCTGACGGTACTCTGCTCCCTATTTCCCGGGTAAGGAGGCAACTCCAGTTGCCCCTAAGGCTAGGGCTCCGCCGAAACAACCAGGAATCATTCGTGCGTTTATTACTGACTTTTATCCAAAAACTGTAAATTCCTGGCGTGTCAGTGAGTTTAACCCCGAAGGTTTACGTGAAAGAGAGGTTTGTATGCCCGGAAGTCAGAAGGCGGGTATCGGAATCGGCTTGGTGTGCGTAGTGGCCATTTCGGTTGTCTCGACAGTAGTGTGGTTTGGATCGGGAGAGTCTCCGAGACCTAAAACCCCCGAAGAGGCAGTGAATCGGTTCGTTCTCGATTCTGCAGACCCAAACGCCTCAAATGAAGAGAAGCTCAAAGCCTACGACGCCCTCATCCAAATTTGTGAGGATGAACGAAAGCGGCGTGAGACGACCCCTAAAGCTGGCAAATAGCACACCCTGAAAAGAGCTGTGCCGTGTCGGCTGAGGTTTCCTGGGGGACTCGCTAATCCGTGCCAGTTTCCGATCTATGAGCGGGCATCGGTCTCCGCCCAGGTAGCTCAAGTGAGGCATAAGAGGCGGCTGGACCCCACAGCATTCCAGCGAGGTCCCGATGGTTGGGTCCGGGGCGATCGTTAGAATTCAGAAGACTTTTCTGGTCACCACGTTTTGGATCGGAGCTGTGCGGATTAGAAATCCACTCTGTGTGACTAGGGTATGGGAGCATGGTACCTTTATCCGGCCTGGTGATTCTAATGAGGTTTTCCCCGAAACTCACGAAAGGAGTTCCAATGAAGGGAAAAGTTTTGGACTACGCCATCAAGGCGGTTGCTGTGTTGGGCCTCGTCTTGGGATGGCAGCAGATTTCGCCGTACATCAGCCCCTATTACCCTTGGAACTGGAGGGAAAATCCAGCCTCCAACAGTAATATTAAAGCTGCGGTGGACGAAGTCAAAGTAGGGCTTGATAAGCTGAGCGAGAAGTTGGAAGAGCTGAAAAACGGTCTTCAAACAACGCCAGCGCCCGCGCAAAAAAAGTAGCAGGAGAGCGGCAACTTGCAAGTCGCTGCTCTTTTACTACCACCGTTGCCGGAAAGGTTTTAATCATTAAAATCACCGGCACCCCTCTTCACTTTGCCGGTGTCCGTTCAACCCCATCTGTTAGCTAGCGTCGGTCGGAATAGTCTACCGCGTATCGCGGTCATAATCGAAACCGCAACATTACATCCCGTCCAAGATAGCCGTAAAACGAAGAATTGATCGAAACTGTTGCCCCCTTAGGGCGCGTGCTCCACGATAAAGGCGTCTACCTCACCTCTGCGAGGTTATGCCTGAAGACCCCTGCTTCAAGCCAAGGCGATACTACTTCCACCAGCAAGAAGCCGGATTCCGCACCAAGCAAGAAAGAGTCAATTGAAGGGTTGTAGGATGCTACGAGTAGTTCAGGTGCTATTTTTTTAACCAGGCATTAAAAGTGTCGTTTTTACTGTCGAGCCATCGCAGCCCGCGACCAACTACTCTGATCGGTGCGAAGATCTTCCACGGTTTCTTAGTGGTGGACGGAGTTCCATTCCCCCCGGGACCCGGCGGAATTGGGGCCGAAGGGGTTTTAGCGATGCCGTAGTGCTTAATAAAATCATCATAATTAAAAGCCTGCATATCGGCTGGCTTGGACACTGCTCCATCGCCAACCCAAACCTCACAAGCCGCGCTTATACTATTGCCCGCCACAGCGTTCTGGAGTGCCGCACCAACGATCTTCACGGCAGCCGTATCGCTCTTATCGATGGGCACCTCGAAGATGACCTTCGGGTTAGTTGGGGCGGCTGTGAGCTTCGCTACCATGTCAGTGATCTTAATTTGGGCCTTAAGAGTTTCCGGATTGTACACATGACTTACCGAGATGCACTCAGTCTTGCGCGGGTTGAACTGCCGACCCTGAACCCATCCTCGCGCAAAATTCTCGGCAGCAAGAGGTTGCAGACCCTCAAAAAGCCACGACCCAGCGATTCTCTCGACGAGTAGGCTTGCTGTTTCAGATAGTGAGGTT
>CANLJX010000061.1 GCA_947491545.1 Deltaproteobacteria bacterium | reverse complement strand
AATTCCGCCGAAGAGGCTTTTGGCGTCTCCGAGAGACGAGACGGTAACAGGAAGCTTGGAGCCTGGCCGAGCAAAGGCGGGCAGCTCGGCTGTGACCATTACCGATGCCACGTTCTTTACGCGGATCAGCTGCGGGTCCGTCCTAATGCCCATTCTCTCAAGCATGTTGGACATAGTCTTGAGCGTGAAGTCGACACGGTTTCCGTCGCCCGTGCCGTTAAGGCCAACGACAACTCCGTAGCCGATCAGCTGGTTCGAGCGAACTCCCTCGACATCGGCGATATCCTTGAGCCGCGCAGCATGCGCCACCTGCGCTCCGAGGAGCGCTGCAGCCGCCACAAGCATGTACAGTAGCTTCTTCATACGTTCCTTTAAGCTAGAATGGCCACAAGAGGCGCATCGAACGGGCGAACCAGCCGCCGTACTGAGCCTCTCCTACTGTCCCCTTTCCGTAGTAGTCGATTCGCATCTGTGCAATCTGCGAGGAATTGACTTCGTTGTTCGATGAGATGTCGCGCTGGCGTACCAGGCCCGATATCACCATCACCTGCTCCTCGTTGTTAACTACAAGAATTTTCTCTCCCTCGATGCGCAGCAGTCCTGAAGGAAGAACCTCAACCACAACTGCCGAGAGCCTGCCGGTCAACTCAGACTGGCGGTTCGTGTTTCCTTCACCCTTGAAGTCATTCTTAGTGTTAGCTGCGATAAGGGCCGACATGTCCGGAGGATATGTCCACTGCTCTTCCGGACGGTTTTCAAGTCCGAAGAACTTGCTGATACCTGCGAGCACCTCGCTCTTTGACTTGATCTCGGTGATTGCGAACTGACGTCCGAGAGATCTCTCTGTAACGACGATCGTCAACAGGTCCATCGGCTGGAACGGGCGGAAATCTCGGTAGAGCTCGTTGTTGACCCTATCCTCTCGGTAGAGCGACGCCGACATGCCAGGATCGCCCTCTTCAAGGCGCCCCGGATACGGTGGCGGCATCTGGGCAGAGCTGCGCACTACGCGCACTCCGTCACCAAGGTCAGCCGCCGTTTGCTTCAGCTGCACACCCTGTGCTGTTGCGATCTGCGCCTCTGGCAGCACCTGCGGAGCCTGCGGCGCGGGTGGCACGTCGACGAACTTCATCTGCGCTCGGCCGTCTGGTGTGCTGTCCTGAACGAGCGCCCCTTCCCACTGAAGCCCGCGAGACTGCGCCGTGCTGTTTGGGACTGAGTAGCGCATCGCCGGCACGTAGGGCTCGGGCTTCTGGGGTGGCGCGCAGCCAAGACCAGCCATGACTATTCCGGCTAACAGCGCCGTCTTCTTGTCTCTCATACCTAGTAAGCTCCCACGACCACGATTCCTGGCCCCTCAACCTTCCCTGAAACAACTTTCTTCGAGGATTCGTTCTGCACTTTGACCTGCTGTCCGACCGCTCCCGACTCCACTGCTATGCCTGACGCCGTTACTTCAAGACGGCCATTTCGGACGATGAGCGATACCTTGGAGCCAGCCGTAACCACAGCCGGAAGCTCAATCCCGTTGGCAAGGAACACCTCCCCCTGCCCGAGGTCGTGGGTGATGGCGTGTCCGAGGATATCTCCCATGTTATCGATTGCGTCCCTGTTCGACGCAGCATCGTTTACCCTGACGAGCTTTATGTCTTCTGCGTTGACCACAGTGCCACGCTTAATCGGCTTGGCAGCCACCGGAAGCATCCGCCAGCTATCGACCGATGCGCGAAGCTGAAAGCGAGCATCATCCGAGGCGCTGAGAGCCTTGTAGTCTATCCCGATGTGTCCTGGGCGCGTTGTCTCGAGCGCAACCACCTCGACGCCAACGCTGTCAGAGGGCACCTTGACCGACCGATCGAGCGCGATCTTCTTCACTTCAATCGGCTTCGGATTCTTCGCCAGAAAGGAGCTGAGGGCCTGCTCCAGCTCTGCCATCTGCACCTCGCGGAAGGAGCGCGTTACCGTGAGCTCCCGCGGAAAAGAGTAACGAACTGAGTTAAGGTCAATCCCATCAGAGGCAAGTCTCTGCAGCACCGTAGCTCCCTCAATTCGAAGCGTATCCCCCGCTCGCGGGGCCGCCGCAACTTCTATCGACCGCAGCCGCTCAACGGTGGAGTTGTCCTCCGCGCGAGGGGACATGATATCGGCAACGTCACCGAGCCGAATCGTGCCACCTGCGACAACGGCTTCGTTCCTGCCGTGAAGCATAATGCCGTTGAACGCAGGGGTGTGCGGTACCTCCGCTTGTGCAAGCGGCACAGCAGCCAGCAAAAGCGCGGCAGTGAGGGCTTTTCTTATCATGCTCTTACCTCTTCAAGTTAATCGCTTGCGAGAGCATCTCGTCAGCGGTGGTGATGCCCTTTGACGAAGCTTCATAGGCGCGCTGGGCGGTGATCATGTTCACCACCTGCTCAACGACGCTCACGTTGCTGCTCTCAAGGAAACCTTGGTTCAATCGTCCGAATCCGTTCTGGCTGAAGATGCCCGTTACGGGAGGTCCAGAAGCCAGAGTTTCCTCGTAGAAGCTCTGCCCCACCGCGCGCAATCCGCCGTTGTTCGGGAATCGCACCGCTGTGAGCTGTCCGATCTGGACCGGGTTCACGTTGTTGGGCTGCTTCACGCTCACCGTTCCGTCCTGGGCGATCGCGATTCCGAGTGAGTCGAGCGGAACCGCGAGTCCCGGCGCAAGGATGAAGCCATCTGCCGTTACTATCTGGCCGTTCTGGTCGAGCTGGAACGACCCAGCTCGGGTGTACACGAAGGTTCCATCAGGGCGAGTAACCTGGAAGAAGCCGTCTCCCTCAATCGCGATGTCGAGCTGGTTGCCGGTCGTGGTGAGGTCTCCCTGCGTGAAGATCTTCTGCACCGCGGAGGTCTTGACTCCCAAACCCACCTGAACGCCAGAGGGCTTAATAGTCGTCTGGGAGCTTGGCGACCCAGGCTCCTGCACATACTGGTAGATCAGGTCCTGGAACTCCGCCCGGCTCTTCTTGAAGCCCGTGGTGTTCACGTTCGCCAAGTTGTTGGAGATAACGTCGATGTTAGTCTCCTGGGCGTTCATTCCGGTTGCTGCCGAATAGAGGGCTCTAATCATAGTGTCTCCTCAGCTCCTTACGATGCTCGTTTTCCTACCTGCGTGATTGCGGACTGATTGAGCGTGTCGAGCGACTGCGCCGCCTTCGAGTACGCATCAAAGGCCCGATTGGTCTGGATCAGGTCTATCATTCCGGTTACTGCCGACACATTCGACATCTCCACTGACATCGGCTCCAAGAACGCTTCGACTACCGTGGGCTGAGCACCACCATCCTTGAGCTTGAAGCGGGTGCCGCCAACCGGCTCAAGCCCCTTGGTGTCGGTGAAGCGGGCTACCTGCAAGCGCCCAACTGTGATCGCCTGCGCCTGCCCTGGCACCTGAATCTGCAAGCTTCCGTCCTGGTTTATCACTGCGCCGGGGCCGGGGATTTGTATGGCGCCGCCGTCTCCCAAGACTTGCATTCCATCCTGGGTCACGAGGTCGCCGTTTTGCGAGATGGCGAAGTTTCCTGCCCGCGTGTACTGCCTACCGTTCGGGGTGTTCACGATAAAGAAGTCGTTAGCATTCCGAATAGCAGCGTCGAGCGGGTTCCCGGAGTGGCGAATAGCGCCTTGAGAGAAGTCGATGTAGGTCTCGAACGCGCCCACTCCCGGCACCCGTTGGTTGTCGCTTCGAGCGAACTGGCCGGGATTAGTCTGGCCCGAAAGCGTGTCTTCAAACGCCTGCTGCTCGGCCACCACGAACTGGCGCTTGAAGCCAATCGTGCTCGAGTTTGCGAGGTTGTTGTTCTCCACCTCCAGCTTCTTCATCTGGAGGAGCCCCGCTGATACTGCTGCGTACGTTCCGATATCCATACTCTATCCGTTACGCGTTAAGCTGGCGCCTTGTCGCTCCAAGTGCGCCCAGCCTGGGATCACCCGAAACGATCTTTGTGCCCTTCGCCTCAACCGCAGCCTCATCCGTTCGCTCTACCTCAATCATCTGCGAGAGCAGTTTTACTCCCTCTAGCGGAAGCTTGGTCCTAGCCGCCACGCTCTCTGCGTCGTGCCCTTCCCGAATCATCTTCTCCGCAGCAGCGTACACTCGGTGAATCTCTCCGCCAGCTTGCTTGGCGGCACTGCTGTAAGCCTGAGAGGGTGTCTTGGAGGCTGGAGCTGTGGAGCCGGACGGAGCTGGCGCTGACTGCGAAGCCCCCTGCGGAGCCCTGCGCTGCGGCGCTGATGCCTGCGCCTTCGCCGCCTGTTGGCTCGCTTGCGGCTGTGCTGCCGATGCTTGTGGAGCGACTGATTGCTGCGCTGAGGCGCTCATGCCGCTGCTGGGAGCTGCCTGTGAGAGGGGCGCGCCGGGAGCGCGAGCCGAGATGACTTCCTGCAGCCGCGACTGTGCGGTGCTCGATATCCCCTCAATTCGCTTGGCAACCTCCTCGCCCTCCACAACAGAGCGGGCGATCCGTCGCTCGGAGTCTTCTAGCTCCGTGAGGTATCTCTGAATATTGTTCTCTCGACGCAGGAGCTGGTCGTTGAGCTGCCTGCCCGCGACCTCTGCCTCCGCAATCAGGTTGCGCAGCGCTGCCTCAAGCTCGATGGTCTGAGGCAAGAGCGCCTGGGCCCGCGACCCCTTCATCCATCGGATCGCCATGGTCATGACCGCAGCTATGAGCCCGAGGTCTACCGCCATCTGCCAGATTGGAAGCTGTTGTATCATACGTTCGTCCTGTGTCGGCTCCGCGGATGGTGTCAAAAAGCCATGTTTCTGCGGGGGGATCCCGTCAGGCCATTGACTCCGAGCAGTTCCTTGCTAGTGCTAACCAGTTGAATTAGCATCGTCTGGGGTTCTGCTTCACCACCTCCGGAGGCTTCTGCCTAAAGCAATGGCAAGTCCCTTGCCACTCCGGGCGCCCAAGAGCCGTTCCCCCTAAAACGAGGTGCAGAACATGTACAAAGAGAGACTCCTTACGCCCGGCCCCACCCCCATCCCGCAGCGAGTTTTGCAAGCTATGGAGCTGCCCATGCTGCACCACCGCAGCGACGTTTTTAAGAAGCACCTAGCCAAAGCCTGTGAAGGAGCCCGCTGGCTTTTCGGTTGGGACAGCGACCCGATCTTTTTGGCCTGTTCCGGAACCGGCGCGATGGAAGCCGCCCTTCTGAACTGCTGCTCCCCAGGCGACACTATTATCTCGGTGAACGGCGGAGTGTTCGGAGCCAGGTGGGGAAAGATAGCTGAGCGACTCCAGATTCAGGTTAAGGAGATCGAAGTGGCTTGGGGCGCAGCAGTGACTCTCGAGCAGGTTCGCGAAGCGGTCGCCTCTGCTCCTCACGCCAAGGCGTTCTGCATCCAACATGCAGAAACGAGCACCACGGTTCTCCATCCGGTGAGTGACGTATTGGCCGAGGTGAAGCGGCTCGCGCCAAGCATGCTGACCATTGTGGATGGCATCTCATCCTGTGCCACAACCCCGATGCCAGGCGGGCCAAGCACGCTCGACATGTACATCGCCGGCTCTCAGAAGGCCCTGATGCTTCCGCCCGGGCTGTCATTGATGGCTCTCTCTTCGCACGCATGGCAGGTCGTAGAGTCGACTCCGAAGCGCACCCTGTACTTCGATCTCGCGACTGAGCGTAAGTCGCTCAAAAGCGGCGAAACCTCCTGGACTCCCGCTTCAACGATCATCGTCGGCCTAAACGCCGCGATCGAGATCTTCCGTGAAGAGGGGCTTGAAGAGATCTACGCGCGCCACTCCCTCTTGTCGCGCATGGCGCGCGCTGGGGTTCAGGCGCTCGGCTGCGAACTCCTGGCACCTGATGCTGCGTGCCCGAGCGTTACTGGCTTCTTTCCGCCCCCTTCAGTAGACGCAGACGCACTGCGAACGGCGGTCAGGTCGCGCTTCGGGCTGCGCCTTGCAGGTGGCCAAGGCAAGTTTAAGGGGAAGATCCTGCGGATCGGCCACATGGGGTACGTCGACCCATTCGAGGTGTCGGCTGCTATTTCAGCCATCGGATTGTGCCTCGCCTCATCCGGCGCAAAAGTCGACATGAGCGGCGCCACCATCGCCTGTCTGCAGTGCCTGTAATGTCACTTTCCGGAGCTGTATGACTAGCCCACTCCCACTCAAACACCGCTGTGCGACCCTTTTTCGGGAGATTCAAAGCCACATTTGCGCCGCGCTTGAGAAGTCCGATGGGGTGGCGAAGTTCCGCAGTGATGAGTGGAGTCGTCCCGATGCACAAGGCGGAGACGGCGGCGGCGGGCTGACACGCATCTTGGCTGAAGGCGCTATCTTTGAGAAAGCTGGGGTAAATTTCAGCGCGGTGCACGGCGTGATGCCGGCCAGCTTCGCCGCTAAGCTCGGCGCAAAAGAGCAGGAGCTCCCCTTCTACGCCACTGGAGTTTCGCTCGTCATACACCCGCGCTCGCCGCTTGTTCCCACCACTCACGCCAACTACCGCTTCTTGGAGCTTGGAGACCAGGCCTGGTTCGGCGGTGGTGCGGACCTCACTCCGTACTACCTCTTTGAGGAAGATGCGACGCATTTCCACACGGTGCTGAAGACTGCCTGCGATCGGCACTCGCCGGAGCACTACCCTAAGTTCAAGAAATGGTGCGACGAGTACTTCTACCTTCCGCACCGCAAGGAGACCCGTGGCATTGGCGGCATCTTCTTTGACTACCTAGGTCGCGATGATGGAGCCGATCCAGAGAAGCTCTTCCTGCTCGCCAAAGATCTTGGCTTCGCCTTCACCGAGCAGTACATCCCGATAGTAGAGCGACGAAAGGGTGAACAGTACACCGACGCTCAGCGGCACTTTCAGCTCCAGCGCCGAGGGCGCTACGTGGAGTTCAACCTGCTCTACGACCGGGGGACTCACTTCGGACTTCAAACAGGTGGCCGTATTGAGTCCATCCTGATGTCATTGCCGTCGCTGGTGCGTTGGGACTACTGCCCTGTCTACGAGCCGGGATCGGGTGAAGCGAAGCTGGTTGAGGCCCTGCAAAACCCTCGCGCCTGGGCTTAGCCCATCTGCCTGTTTTAGCTAAAAAACAAGGGCGAGGGATGGAAAGACTGATGGCTCAATGCCCGGTTCAGGGTCGATGCGAGGAATGTTCACAAAGAGGTCAGCGAGAACAGCGAGGGGGGATTACGCTTGTTTCTACCTTCTCCTCTCTGCTCTCGCCGCTCTCTTTGTATTTTTACGATTTCTCGTTCTCTTTTATCGGTTTCGGGAACGGTCAGATTCAGTTTCACGTAGGACGGGCGTGATGTGTGGGTAAAAACAGGGACTTACGTTATCTCTGTGCTCGTTGTCATCCCCTCGATTCCACGAGGAGCCAAAAATAGCGCCCCAAAAGCTCAACTATCTGTACGAATAACCCGTATTAGCCTTAGCGGGTAACGCAGCACGCCTTACGGATACCCTCGACATATCCGTGGTGATTGCTTTCGTAAAGCTAGGGGAGTTCGTTATGCAAGAGAACATGAGCGGCAAGGGTCATCCAGTTAAGCTGTTCCTGGTCGACGACCATTTGGTTTTGCGCCAAGCGCTGTCCAAGGCGCTTAGCGAGGAGCATCGCTACGAGGTAATTGGCCACGCTGGAAACGGCCAGGAGCTGCTCTCGCAGCTCACTTCGTGCGCTCCTGATGTCATTGTCCTCGACCATGCCCTGCCGAAGTCAAACTGCCTTGAAACGATTGAGGCGCTGAGACAAGCAGGCTGTAACGCGCCCGTGCTAATCCTCTCGGCCGTGGAGAACAGCTCTAACATTCGGGCAGCGCTAAAGGCCGGAGCCCGAGGGTTCGTGCCCAAGCAAGCAGGGCTGACTGAGATGCAATTTGCGATAGATGCGATTGTCGAGGGGGGAACTTACTTGAGCCCGAGCGTCACCAATCGGCTCATGTCTCCTGATGCGGCTAGCCAAGAGGCGAATTCCTCCGTGAGGCTCCTCTCCGCCCGCGAGCGGGAGATCATGATCCACATCGCTAACGGCAGGCGCAACCGAGAGATCGGCGCGCTGCTGCACATCAGCACCCGAACAGTCGATACTCACCGTTCGAACATTCTCAAGAAGCTGGGCGTGAAGAGCAACGCTGAGCTCGTGAAGATCGCTATCAGCGAGGGGATGATCTCAGTCTAGGGAAGCTCGTCCCGCATGCTGCCGCTGCTGGCATCTTCAGCCAGCGCCCGGTCTACGCAATCCCAGGCCAGCAATGCACACTTAATGCGTGCCGAGTGGCGCTTTACCCCCTCAAGGGCGAGAGCGTCTCCGAGGTCGTCTAGGGCGTTGCCCGACTCCTCGCTCTTGATCATGCGCCGGAAGAGCCCCGACAGGCGCCTGGCGTCGGCTTTGGTCTTTCCCGTAAGCAGCTCAGACATGATTGACGCCGTGGCCTGGCTTATCGAGCAGCCGTGCCCCGTGAATGCTATCTGGGAGATCTCCTCTCCGGAGAACTTCACCATCAGCGAAATCTGGTCGCCGCACAGTGGATTGTGCAGGTCTATCTTCTTGTCTGGGTTGATCAAAACACCCTGGCAGCGCGGGCGCTTGTAATGGTCGAGGATCAACTCTTGGTACACTTCATCTAACATCGCTGGTGAAGTATAGACCGGCTCTGGGGATGCTCGTCAAATAGCAGGAAAAACCCGGTGTAAAAGGCCCCTTGAAGCCCTAAGGTTTACTGGCGCCTACTGCTTCCACACGCTTCTAAAAGGGCAGTAAAGCGCAGCAGCACTTCTGGCTCCCCTTGGCATGAGAGGAGTCCTGCCAGAAAAGCCTGCTGTGGAGTAATCGCCCCACCAACGATCTGCTGAAACGTAGCCTCACTCCCCTCAACCCACGCCACGGCTTGCGAGCCATCCGAAATGCGGGCCGGCGGCGCAGCAAACCCTGAACGGCGCCCAGAGATGATAAGACCAACCTCAAAAGCCGGAATATCAACCATTTCCGCAGACGCGTCAGCGACCGCAACTAATTCCATTAACCACGGGGCAGAGCTGCTCATAAGGCTTAGGTTGTCCCACGTATTGTAAGAAGTCACTACCCTTTCTAAGCCCCATCAAGGCAACCGCCAGAGACATTTCAGCCCTCATTTTTATCGAGACCGGCTCGGCTTGCTGGAGGATGACCAAAACGGCCTACGTATCGTCGTGGTCCGATTCACAAGCACAGCGCTCCGCGCCAACTATGCGCTAGTTCTTTCAATGCCGAGCAGAACAGCAGTGCCTACATTCGGTTTGATACGGGGGGTGATTATGTACGGCCAGGGCTAGGCTTGTGTACCTGTTGAGAGCCTTTCGATCAGCCTGTCAAGCTGCCCCGAATCCGGGAACGAGCCGAGAAGGCGCCGGCCCGTGTCACGCGCTTTGCTCGCTATAAGCAAGGCAGAGACTTTGTCGCCCGTCGCTACGTAAGCCTGCGCCAGCGTATGCATCTCATTCACCCCTCGCCAACCAGTCGCCTGGCATGCTTTTGTCGCGAGTTGAATAGCGTACTCTGGCTCGAAGAAAATCCCGTTCTGCAGGTAACTCGTAGCGAGCAATCGGAGGACTCGCGGGTGCTCGGGTGAAACCGAAAGTGCGCGGTGCAAATGGTGGCGAGCATACGCAAGCTTATCTTCTCGGATGAGGAGCTGGGCGAAGGATACAACCGCTTCAAACGGGCCCCTGTCTGCCGTTGCTAGCTTTGCGAGATCGTCGCGCGCCTCAAGGGAATCTGAGAGGAGAAGCTCAAGCCGAAGCCGAGCCACTTCCAGACGCGGAAAGGCCTCGGGCTCGTAATGAATTCCAGCCAAGAGGGCCTTCGCTTCTTGCACAAGGTGGGGCTGCCCTCCACTCTCAACAGCTGCATTTATGAAGAGAGCAACAAGCTCGGGATCTGCCGGAACTTTCTGCAAGCAGCTACGCACCGTCCAAGCTGCTTCGGAAGAGTGGCCGAGCCAAAGCTGCAGGCGAGCTAGCCTCACGAAGACCTCGCGCTCATTCGGAGCTGCGACAGATGCTTGCCGTAATGCTCGCTCCGCTTCATCGAATCGTCGAAGCCGAAAAAGACAGTGAGAGAGGTCAAGTAGCGCGTTGACCCGGGCAGGGCTGCTGGGGTTTGACTGCAACCCACGTCGGTACAGCTCCACCGCAGCGTCAAAATTACCAACTCGGTAGGCCTGAGCTGCCCTCATCCACGAGCGCACAGGCATGGCTCGCCACGAGACAATCCAGTCTTTATACATCGAGACGTTTGCTCTAAGATCGGTCAGTAACTTCATGGCGCACATTGCCCTACAACCTAAAAACCTCGGCTCTTGCCCCAAAGCCGTCAACAGTGCTTTCCTGCTTCTAACTCTAATCTTCGCAAACAAACGGACTGCTTCAGTATTATATATATGAGCAATATCAAGGATTTGGAAGATCGCTGCAGTGACATCTTAGGTCCCGAGGCGGTTCTTTCTGACGAGCCATCGCGGCAATTCTACGGGCGCGATTGGATAAAAGATTTCAAGCCTAACGCCTCCTTCGTCGTTCTTCCCTCAACGACAGAGCAGGTACAGCAGGTAGTCAGGCTTTGCAATGAACGTATGGTGCCTCTTGTGCCATCTGGCGGACGGACAGGGCTTAGTGGTGGCGCCACTGCAACCAACGGCGAAGTGGTTCTCTCGCTTGAACGGATGCGGAAGATTCTTGAGGTGAACCAGATCGACCGTACCCTTAGATGCGAAGCTGGGGTTGTACTGGAAAGAATTCAACTTGAGGCTTCCTCGCGTGGCCTCTACTTTCCGGTCGATTTCTCCACTCGAGGCTCAAGTCAGATCGGCGGCAACCTAGCCACCAACGCAGGGGGAATCCGCGTTATTCGCTACGGCAACATTCGCGATTGGGTAGTTGGCTTAAGAGCCGTAACAGGGGCCGGAGAGCTGGTTGAGCTTAACGGATCCCTCTTCAAGAACAATACGGGGTACGACCTGCGGCACCTTATGGTGGGTTCCGAAGGCACCCTTGGAGTCATCACCGAAGCGACACTGCGCTTAACAACACCTCCAAAGGATGTGTCCCGAGTGCTGTGCGGACTCAGCAGCAACGATGAAGTGCTCCCACTTCTCGCGTTTTGCCGTGACAACCTAAGAGATCTCTCAGCGTTCGAGTTTATGGAGCGCCGTGCCCTACAAGAGGTAATCCACCATCGCTCGTTACGAGATCCTCTTTCGCAGGCCTACCCGTCTTATGTTTTGGTCGAGGTTGAGCTCAATTGGCCGGGAGCTTCAGAACAGCTCGAGAACACCTTCGGCGAGGCCTACGAGAAGGGGCTCATCACCGATGTCGTCGTGAGCGAGTCCGTTGCTCAAGCTCAAGAGCTGATGAATCTCCGAGATTTGATCGGCGAGACGCTCTCTTCTCACTATACCCTCCACAAGAACGACATCTCCGTCCCAGTGCCAAGCATCCCTGCATTTCTGCACGAGCTTCACGCGGCTATCAACGAGAAATACGCGGCGCTCAGGGCTGTTGTATTCGGACATGTCGGTGATGGCAACTTGCATGTGAACATCCTAAAGACGAGTGGCATCAGTGACACCGATTTTTGGAAGGCGTGCCACGAGGCTGACCACACAGTATTCTCTCTGGTGCAACGGTACGGAGGCTCTGTCTCCGCTGAACATGGGGTAGGACTGCTGAAACGCGATTTTCTGGGCTACTCGCGTCCTCAGTATCAGATCGACCTAATGCGTAACATCAAGCGTGCCTTTGATCCTCTGGGGATTCTCAATCCTGGGAAGATATTTGCGGCGTGTTAGCCTCGCGCCTGCCCGCCGCGCGAAGCACCCCGTACGCTGCTAGAGCTGCCATTCCCATCAGGACAGCCCCCCACAATAGGCTGCCATCCCGATCGGCTAACGCGTAGCGACGCTGCTCATCCTTGATGAAAGCCTTAAGGCTTTCACGGGTTCGAAACTCAACAACCTCGCCGCTGCTCCACTCCACAGCAAATCGAGGGAGCTCAGATGCGGTTGGGCTGAGGCGAAAACTCGTTGCTAGGACTCGCGCCAGAAGCGATGGCGTGATCCTCACTAAAAACCCCTCCGGCTCGATAACTTCTCCAGGACCCGGTTTTACTCTCGCCGCCACTAACGTTTTCATCCCAAGGGTGCCGTTCGGGTCGTACACGGTTACCCTATCCTGCGCCACCCCAGCGACCTGGAGCACATGCCCCCTTCGGTCCTGGTCAGGGGTCAAAAAGAGAATGTCCCCTGCCGCAAAAGCTGTTCTTAGTTTCCGGTCATGAACTCTCAGAGTCACATCTCTCCCTAGGAATAGCGCCGCATCGAGTCCAGTAATAAATTCACCCAGTCCAAGACTCTCTTCGATGTTGTTGCTCGGGCTGTGACTCATCTCCTGGTAGAGCGCCCAGGGAAGCACCTGGGCAACTGGAAATCCGAAGCTCTTCGAAGCAGAGCTGTCCCGCCAGGCTTCGTTGAAGCTGAGCCGTAACCCATAGCTGCTGACTGCCACACCGTTCTCTATCAGGTCGGCCGTGAGTCGGATAAACTCCTCCGGTTCCACTAGGGCCAACTGCCGCGTTAGTACTGTTGGATAGCACGTAGGGCCCATCTGTCGGATTCCATCTGGGTTCAGCACTGCCGAGAGCAGCTGTCGCACGACACTACTTCCGTTGGCGCCGAGCCTCTTGCTTTGCTGTCGCGAGAGCGCCTCAAGCCGTACCAGGCCTTCATCACTACTTCGAGAGAGCTTCGAGATCGGAGGTTGCGGGGAGCTCCACGAAAATATTCGTTCGAAATTGGGAATCTCAAGATGGGCGATCGACAGCACAGCAAGCCTTTGCTTATCGGTCAGGCGCTCGTAGGCGGACGTATCACATATCGAGGAGAGCTGGTCGAGCATGGCTCCTGCCACATCGAGGCGCTGCGAGGATGTACGAACGAACGTCGAATGAAGGCTGTGCAGCATCGAGCTCTGCTGGCGTGGTGAAGCTGATTTGAAAAATTGGCTGTTCGTGAGCTGCCTAACTGGATCTGTCACCGCAGGGATTGGGCTCTGCATAACCCGCGGAACCGAGAGCTGTTTTAAACAATCCTGCGACGGGTCTGCCCCTAAAGCAGCTGCAAGTCCGAACTGCGCAGCAAGATTCTGAAGAGAGTGAACTACACCGATACCCACAAGCGCGAGGGTAGAACCTGTCGCGCATGGCGTCCAGCCAGAGAGCGAAGCTCTCCAAGTCGGCCCTGTCTGTTTCTGGCCGAAGTAGTTCTGCGCAGCGCGAGGTAGGCCTCTAATCGAAGCAGTGGTCGTAGACTCCTGGCTGGTACAGCGAGAAGCTTTCCTCAAGGAGGTACTCAACTGGAGGGGCTTTTCGGAGCCCGTCTAGCATAGCCGAGATCTGCCCCTGGGAATTGTAGGCCTCAACGGACTCCATCTTTCGCCCAAAGACATCTGGGGTGCCAGTAATTCTGATGTTTGGCTCGTGCGCATCCGGAAGCTTGCAGTACACACAGTGCCAGTAAAGGAATGGTGGTCGGCTAATCTTCTCTCCGCATTCCGGCCAAATTCCGCCAACGGCATGGAAGATCGATATCGGAACCTCTCGCGCAACCGCCACGTGGTCCTGATGATAATCCGCCGCGCTCGGAACGAACACACGAGTCGGAGCGACCATGGCACCTCCCACATATACTCGACGCCTCAGCTCTCGCACAAAGTGGTTCTCAAGTCCCGTGTAGCCGTGCCCATCTCGGGGCTCTCCCTGCTCGGCGATGCGGCGACCGTAGTAGTTCTGCAGACCTCCGTCCGGAAAATTCAAGAAAACGATCTCATCACGATCAACTCCCAACAGGGCGTACGACTTGTATGTTTCCTCCGCTCGGCGCTCGACGATCCCTGCCCTATCCCGAAGGGACACGTATCCGTTACGACCGTCGGTAACTACTACGATTCTGACAGGGATCTCCTGGCGACGGGCTTCCGCTATGAGGAGACCAACACTGATAGCGGCATCATCATCGTGGGGGGCAAAGAACAGGAAAGACTCCCTACTCGGCTGCCAGTCGGCGAAAACATCCGCGAAAGAGCTGTGTTGCCCCTTACTGGCTTTCTCGCCTTGACCTCTCCTCTCCAGGCGTATTCCTCGTGGTATAGCAGTATTCATCGATACTCCAACAAGCTCCCGACCCCCGCATGGTATGGCTACCCGATATCCTGGACAAGCCGACTATTTAACAGTTTCGGCCGCTAGCTCCTGAAGAGCAGCCTATCGAGAGGATGCTACAGGGCGACCTTGAGCGCAGCACCATCTTCGGCAGTCGCCCCGACTGCTTGTCGGATAAACGAACTGCGCATGTAACGCATCTCTCGCACTATTGAATGCGACTTTAGCTCAATCAGATCAGCACCCAACTCGCGCTTAATTCGGCTGCACAGAGCAGTCAACTCGGTCGCGTCGCCCGTCTCGACCCTCATTTCAAACTGCCAACTTCCAAGGCACTTAGCGAGCACTGCAACGTTGGGCTCCCTCATACAGAATTCGTGCAGCTTATCGTGCATTTTTCGCCCGTAGTTGCGGCACGCTATGAGAATATGGTGCGAAGAAAGCCCCAAAGCTCCCGGTCTCACGTGATACAGGTAGCCACAAATAACTTTGTGGCGCTCTAGGCGCGCCACTCTGTAGGCGACCGAAGATACCGGTTGGGTTACAAGCCGTGCCACACCCGCGGGGCTTAACACTCCATGAGCATCGAGAGCTTCTATGATAGCAACATCATCGGGAAGGATTCTGACCCCTTCTCCCGTCATGTGATACCGCACGAAGTCTCGCTCTTGCTGCGGATCCGACAGATAGGTCCGCTGGTACAGAGAGAGGGAAATTCGGGTCGAAATTGCACTCTGCTCAAAAGATTCCACATTCTCTGCGATATCACTCAAGGCATCTGCTAGTGCCATCGCCCCGCGCGTGGCCAGTACCGCAAAATACTCGTGCTCACCGCTGAGCTCGTAGAGTGAGACCAAGCTCTCAAGGGAGCCGATGTAATCTATTCCTGCCTGTCGCTTGAGCGGGTCGCCAGTAGCGAGAGAGAAAAAAACTCCAGCTTTGTCGAAACCGAGCGGGTGTACATTGATGAGAGTGCGCGGCGCGATTACCCCTTGGTCGATAAGCCTTCGTATCGTTCTCCGAATTGCGTAATCAGGGATACCGAGCTCTTCTTGTAGCTCGGTTATCGAGGCGTTGGCTCGAAGCTGCGATGCGACAAGAATTCGACCTTCCTTCTCAGAGAGAGCAATCTTCATATCTGAGCGTTGGTCCCTTGCTAGCTCGTTGACCTAGGAGCCACAGTACATGAGACAAAAAGCAAGGCAATAAAAAAATATTGCGTCTGACCGACCCGAGAGACAGCGCACGAAGCAAGTCATGCCAGCAGGAATAGGCCCAATGACCCATGTTTCAGCACTATCCCCTCAACCGTTAGCACTTCGCCCTCATGCAGATCTCTTCTGACTCCTGCTTAAGATTAATCGTAGAACTGTGTCCCAATCGGCAGATCTGCTTCCCAAGAGGCATCACAATCGAAGCTCTGTCGATGCTCGCGGCCCAGGACAGAAACGAAGCTAAAGCCCCATCTGTATCAAGATAAAGAGACTGATTGGGTACAGAACCGCTAACCCCCCCGCACACGTGAAGTCGAGTCGCTCAGCAGCAAGGTCTCTTCCCACGTATCGCAACCGTAAAGAGATGATACTAACAAAGATTACGATAAAGATCAGAAGCACCGTGAGCATGTTAATCTGCTCCGCGACAGTGAGGAACGGTGTGCTCGGAAGCTGCTCGCTCACGGCGATTGTATTTGCTGAGGCCGCAAAGATCGCGCCAAGCCCTAAACCAAAACGAGCGTCAAGATCGTTGGAGCGCACAAAACACGAACAGATGGCTAAGAACAGGGCCAGAACTGAAACCCAGAAAAGCTTTATAAGGGAGAGAAGGTTTTGCTTACGCGTGAGGTTGACCGAAAACGTGAATCGGGAGAACTTCGAGCTATCTTCACCAAGTGAACGAAAACCGTAGCTAGTGGGGTAGCTGTGGGTGGCAGTATTCGTGCCAGAAAAGCTCACCTTCCAGCCATCAAGATTCACCTGGGGATCGATCCTGCTATGTTCATCTACTACGTATTTAAGCAGCGGCGCCTGATTCGTTGTGTCCTCAACGAATACCGATAACGTGTGATTATCCAATGGATAGCTGTGGACGTCAAAATTCTGAAAGACCGTGCCCTGGACACGCACAGATGAGTACTTGTAGCCTCCATCAGCAAGCACCCCGGTCGGAGTCACCAGATCCATCTTGCCGTTTGCAATATCGAAGGATTTAGTCGGATCGATCTCGCCATCTTTCCAGCGGAACCAGAGCCAGGCATCGATGTCGAAGCTCCCCTCCTTGTGAGAAACCTTGGAGAGCCTGTTGAGGTACATTCCAACCGCTACTTCCTGAGGCTTCGCAGGCGCAGGCTCCTCAGCCAAGACCAGGGTCGCAGAGATAGAGGAGAGCGAGAGGAGT
>CANLJX010000060.1 GCA_947491545.1 Deltaproteobacteria bacterium | reverse complement strand
CCGCCAGCGACGCGATGCTGTACCTCTATCCGGGTGCCCTCTGGGGCGAGCCCCTCGATGTGCTTCGCCACCAGCTCAAGGGTACGCTGCGGATCTTGTCCATCCACCAGGCGCATCGAAATTTTGCCGAAGCCCTCTGCTGGAATGACCGTCTTGTTCCCCTCTCCCTGGTACCCGCCGCCGATCCCGTTTATCTCAAGCGTTGGCCGGAAGCCGCGCCGCTCCATGACAGGCAATCCACGCTCTCCGCCGGTGAGCTGCACCCCGAGCGTGGCCGACATCTCAGCCGTGTCGATCGGCGACTCATTCGCGAGCCGACGGTCCTCGGGGTTGGGCTCACGCACCGCGTCATAAAAGCCCGGAATAGAGACCGACCCGTCAGCCGCATGCAGCGATGCCACCACATCAACCAGAGCCTGGAGCGGATTGAGCACAACACCACCGTAGACACCCGAGTGCAGGTCAACCTTCGGGCCGAATACCTTTACGTCGAAGTGCGCAATTCCTCGCAGCCCCATCGTGACAGTCGGCACGCCAGGTTGAATCACGCCGGTGTCGCAAACCATCAGCACATCGGCCTTGAGCGCATCGGACCAGCCGTCGAGTCCAGCGTGCATCGCTTCGCTGCCGCTCTCCTCCTCGCCCTCAATCAGCACCTTGATAGTCGGCAGGTCTGCTCCGGCCGCGCCCAGCGCCTCTAGCGCCTTAAGGAAATAGAATACCTGCCCCTTGTTGTCCTGCGCCCCGCGCGCGTACATGCGCCCGTCTCGAAGGGTCGGGTCGAAGGGCGGCGACTGCCAGTGGTCGAGGGGATCGGGGGGCTGAACGTCGTAGTGGCCGTAGAAGAGCACCGTCGGCTTTTTTGGATTACCGGGAAGCACGCCGTACACAAGAGGCAGGGTAGCCGAGTCCCAAAGTTCCGCCGTGAACCCCAACCCCTCAAGGTGACGCGTCACCCAAGCGGCGCAGGCCAAGCAATCCTCACGGTACGCGGGATCGGCGCTGATGCTCTTGAAGCGCAGAAAATCCTTCCATTCCGAAACAAATCTCTCGTGATTGGCGGCGTAGTACTCTTGAAACTGTTTCATGAAATGCCTGTCAAACGGCTACAATCGCCCCATTCTGCTACAGATGGCTCAGCTCTTGAAGAGATTTTGTGGCCTGCGCATGGACGTTCCACTCGCGGCGAATTTTCCGTCGTCAGAACGCAATAGAACCGTTGCGCTCTGCCCCGCTCGGTGCGACTATTCCCAAGCAAACCCTTTTTTACGGAAAAGACCCGCAATGAAACGCCTGCACTCACTCCTCCTCACCCCCCTGCTTGTTCTCTCGGTTACGTCAGCTACGGGCTGCTCCTGGTTCGGTTCAGGAAGCGGAGAAGAGGGCGAGCTCTCAGAATCAGATCTCGCTGCACAGCGCGAGGGCCGCTTCGGTTCAGGCAATATTCCCACCGCTGAGGGTGACGGCATGTTCCGAGACGTTCATTTCGGCTTCGACTCATACTCGGTTGAGGAAGAGTCGCAAAATGACTTAGAGGCGAACGCCCGTACGCTCAAGACTCGTCCCATGACTATCACGCTCGAAGGCCACTGTGACGAGCGAGGGACGGTTGAGTACAACATGGCTCTCGGCGCAGCCCGTGCCAAGGCGGTGAAGAATGCGCTTGTTAACCTCGGCGTTCCGTCATCGCAGGTCGACACGATCAGCTACGGCGAAGAGATCCCGCTCGACCCAGGGCACGACGAAGCTGCGTACGCCAAGAACAGGCGTGTGCACTTCTCTCCTGGAGACACTGCAGCAGCGGCTCCAAAGACGAGCCACTACTAAGCCGACAAGCTTTGACTAAAGAGGGGCGCGCAGCGCGGGCATAACCCGAACGCTGAGCGCCCTTCGTTTTTTAGCCGATACGGCGAGCAAAAAAAGCCGGTGTGGCGCTGTAGTGCAGCTAACAAACCTCTCAGCAGGAAGAAGCGACGTGGACTATCGCCACGTTTCGGCCCGCTCAGCAACGAAGGACGCAATCGTATCAACGACCGCCTCCAGCTCTCCTCCCCTCTCCGCGTGCAACCCGAAGTAGACCCCCATCATGAAGACACCCGTCATGAACATGAGCTTCATAGAGCCTCCCATTCGTAAACCTTTCTAAAACTGCGGACAAAGCGGGCTCTCTCCTTCCCACACCATCCGCCAGCCGCGCACCTACGCCACCCCGGCGGCTTGGTCGAAACACCCCCAAGAATTCAGCGAAGGCCCGCGAACCCCGGAGGCAGGGCGCTTGCGTGCCCTTTCGTTCAGATTCCTAACCTCGCCGAACGGCTCAGGTATTTATAATGCCCAGACAACGCCACCACACTCTATCCAACCCGAGTGCGGCAAAAAGCCCCGCAATAAACCTTTTGGTTACACTCCGTGTCTACGGGACACTCCTCTGTGGGGGCGCGCACTCTCCGCTCTGCCCGCAGTTCACACAGCAGCCACTAATTTAGATACTCGCCTTGACGGGGCCAACATGAAGCAGCACCCGGAATTCGAAACCTCTGCAGAGCTCAAACGTATCTTCGTGCGCGAGCTCGATGCTTGGCGCAAGCAATCTCACCTCGGCCTGCAGGAACTTAGCCAGCGTTGCGGAGTCTCCCAGTCGTACTTAGCGCATGTCGGCCGGTACGGGCGGATACCCAGCAAGCCAGTGCTGCTTCTGCTGGCCCTCAATTTCGGAATGGCTCAACCAGAAGAGCTTCTCAGGGCTGCCAGCGAGACTGACACGTGGCCATTCGACGGTGCGCTGAGGCTGGCCCCGCGCGACTCTCCTGAGGAAGGATTCCTTAGCGTCAAGCTCAACATGCGAGGGCTACTCGATGCGATTCAGGGTGCCATCCGCTCCGAGGCTCATCCCAAGTCACTCACGCAGCTACTGGCCGGACGACCTCTGCGAATCGGCCTAAACTTTACTCAGCCATGGCTCTTCGGAAGGCTCAAGGACGGATCCCCGGACTCCGAGACGGGCGCTGTTCCAGAGTTGTGCCGCCTCCTGAGTCACCACCTCGGCTGCGAAGTGGAGACAATCGCGACCCCCTTCGACCGCTACGTGGAACGGCTCTGTCGGGGTGACATCGATCTCTTCGGCCCACTGCTCGTAAGCCCCTTCTGCCCTTCACACATCAAGTTCACCCTTCCGACACACCGCATGGGGCTATCGCTCTTGATGCGGCTTAGGCCAACTTCGGGGCTCGCTCCGCTTGAGCCACCCTCAAGCCTTGAGGACCTACTGAATCGGCGCTACGCGTTAGCGGCGCTCAAGGACAGCCGTGCGCACCACTTCTGTGTCACCCGTTTAAAGCGCTCAGAAGATTCGGTAATCGTGTGCAGCAGCGTTGAAGAAGCCCTCGATCGAGTGCTCTTGCGCGGTGTCCCACGACCGGCACACCTGTTCGTGACGAATGCGATGTTTGCCATCCAGCAGGCCCGTGAGCACGCAGGCTCGCTGGCACCGCTCTTCGCTAACCCAGGCCACCTTCTTGAGATGAGTGACAACGCCTTTGCCGTTAGGCCCGAATGGACCGACGCGTTGGGAGAGATTAACGCCGCAGTAAAATCGGCTGCCGGCTCGACAGGCTTCCAGACGGCTATTCAGACGGTAGTGAGCAACGAAGCGGAGGGGCTGATGGAATCAGTCTACGGAGCTGGGCGTGGGCGAACCGCCGCGGATGAAAGAGATGTTGGCTACTGAAGTAGCAAGACGTCCGAGAGCGCTCGTCGCATCGCCTCAAAGGTCACCAAAGCTTTCTGGCGCGACTCGGGTGAGTCCCCACTTGCCGGACTCTCAAGATAGAGCACCCCGACCTTTCGCTGCTCACCGAGAGCATGGTAGATGCCGGCCAGTCCAGTAGGCGACAAGACTTCCGTGCTATCGACTACGAGCGTCTCGGTATTCGTTAGTGCCGATACCGCATGGTCGCCAGGGTCGAGCGCAACATCCGTCGTTGAGCGCAGCGCAACCCGCCCGATTACCGTTCGCGGCTTGAGGGTCAATGTCGTCGGGTCGATGACGAAAACACACCCGCCGGTGAAACCGGCTTGCGGGATTATATTCTTAATTAGGGTCTCTACCGCTGTTCGGCTCACTCGCTGGCCATCCATGTCGGCATAGAGCGCTTTGAGCGCCGCCTGCACAGCCTGAGGGCACTGCTTGAGCAGTGCGTCATCGATCACCCGGGCCATCTTGTTGTGTACCCGGATGTTTCGGGCTGGGTTGAACGCCGCTACCGACCCAAAGGTGCTAGGAAGACTCTTCTCGTAACGAGTAGTTGTTTCTTGCGCCCTGCCCTTCACGAGCTGAATTGCATCCTCTCCAACTGTCTCCGAGAGAAACGCTTCAGCCTTCTGCCAGTCGTTCTCTGCAGAGGGGTAGGTCTCCGGATGCTCAGCCCTCGCCAAAGCCTCGCCAATTTCACAAAGATCGTCGTAGAGATTCCACTGCCGCTCGATCTCTTCCACCTGCGGATCTTCTTCGTCCACCTCGGGGCGCATGATTCGTACCGCCAGCAATGTCGGAGTGAAACCGAGCTCCTTTGAGAGCTCATCATCAAGATTCTGCCCTGGCTTGAGCCCCTCGATTACCTTGGCGTACAGAGTTGGGTAGTTCCACGCGATCAGGTTAAGCCCGATCTCTCTTACAACACCTCGCGCGAAGCCCATCTCTGGATCGAGATTCTTCTTCTCACTCAAAAGCGATGCGGTGGTCGCGCTGATAGCCGTCTCTCGCAAGCGAGAGATTTGAAAAGGCTCGCTCCAGTGAAGCGAGTGCGTGGCTGGCAGCTTTTTGTCGTTCGACAGTAGCGCGATAATTCGTTTTGGCCCCGCCCACTTTATCAACTCCACCGGGTTATGAAGCGTTGCGGCCGTGGCGCCCTCGCCTTTCCCCACCTGAAGGAGTTCCTTCACAACTAGGGTGAAGAGTGCGAAGTCGCTCTTCAGATCTTTGAGCAGCTCTCCTGGGGCCTTGTCGTAGTCGCCTTCGGCGAAGCGCTTGCGAACGAGCTGGAGAACCTCTTGGTTGATAGGAAACCAGGGCTTCAGCACGTGTTGGAGCGCCCTGTCGATGCGTCTCTCTGAGGGGTCGGACTTAAACTTATTCATGGCTACTGATACACTCCTTCGCGCGGTCAAGGAGAACATCACTAATCATCGGACGCATGCGCGCACCGACGTCGGTGTGCTGGTTCGGGCACCTTGACGAGCGGCTTCCTGCCGCTCAACGGCTCTACCAGTCTCTCGGCATTTTCCCTCTACTGCTTAAGGGACGGGGACCAAGAAAAACAGGGGGCTATCACTGCTGTCCAAACTCCACCAGTGGGGAGGTCCCCACCCCCTCTCCATACCCAATATCAATTACTTACAGCTGCGTACCTTAACCATCGATAGCGGTTCTCTATTTGATTGAATCAAGGGGTTACATGTATGATGCGCGACGATATGGCCACAAAGCTCATCGACTCCCTCAAGCTTCCCGAGGACCTTCGGACCCTTTCTGTTGAGGACCTAAAGCTTGTGGCGGAAGAGCTTCGCAATGAGCTTATCGACACCGTGAGTGAATCCGGTGGACACTTCGCTTCAAGTCTCGGCGCGACAGAGATAACAGTAGCCCTCCATCATCTCTTTGATACACCACACGATCGACTGGTGTGGGACGTGGGTCATCAGGCCTACATCCACAAAATGGTCACCGGTCGTCGGGAGCGTATGGGGTCAATTCGCACCATAAATGGTCTCTCTGGTTTTCTGAAACGCTCAGAGAGCGCCTTTGACGCCTTCGGCGCTGGGCACGCAGGCACTAGCATATCGGCAGCGGTAGGCATGCGCCACGCGCTGGATAAGGTAGATCCTGAAAGGTACGCAGTTGCAATTATCGGTGACGGCTCTCTTACCTCGGGCATGGCGTTTGAGGCTCTCAACCACGCGGGAGATCTTGGTCTCAAGAAATTAATAGTTGTTCTCAATGATAACGAGATGTCCATCTCTAAGAACGTGGGCGCTCTCAGTTGGCTCTTCTCCCGTGCTATGACCGGGGAAACCTCGTCGAAGGCCCGCAGCAAATTCAAGGAGCTGTACAAGCGCGGCTATGTTCCCGAGCTCCTCTACAAGGCGATTGACCGGGCGGAGGAGGCAACGCAAGGGTTCTTCTCGTCTCCCGCTATGCTTTTTGAAGCGTTCGGATTCCGGTACATCGGTCCAGTAGACGGCCACGACCTCCCCGCCCTTATCAAAGCTCTTGAAAACGCGAAGCGCCAAGACATTCCAGTCCTCGTCCACTGCCGCACGGTAAAGGGGAAAGGCTACGAGCCCGCCGAGGAGGACCCTATGCTCTGGCACGGCGTGGTACCGTTCGATCGCCAAAAGGGAGAGTTTAGAGCAGCAACTGTGCCAGCAAACTCGGCAGCTCCTAAAAAGCTTCCTTCGTACACCGCCGTGTTCGCAGACACCATGATTGAGCTGGCCAAGTCCGACAGTCGCATCTTCGGCATCACTGCTGCGATGCCTAGCGGCACCGGACTCGACAAGATGCAGAAGGAGCTCCCTGAGCAGACTGTCGATGTGGGAATCTGTGAGCAGCACGCCGTGACGTACGCAGCCGGTCTTGCGTGCGAGGGCCTAAAGCCCGTCGCAGCGATCTATTCAACCTTCTTGCAGCGCGCCTACGACCAAGTTGTTCACGACGTCTGCATCCAGAAGCTCCCGGTCACGTTCGCGATAGATCGCGGTGGTGTGGTCGGGAACGACGGCGAAACCCACCAGGGAGTTTTTGATATCGCTTACCTGCGAACTATTCCGCACATCACCATCATGTCCCCCAAGGATGAGAATGAGCTCCGCCACATGCTCTTCACGTCGGTCAACCTCGGGGCTCCCGCGGCAGTGCGTTACCCGCGCGGCAACGGAATAGGCGTGGCGTTAGACCCCCAACTCAAGCCGCTCCCGATCGGTAAAGCAGAGGTGCTTCGAGAAGGAAGGGACGCTCTCATCATAGCCTTTGGACCACTCGTCCAAAGCGCGCTCCAGGCTGCTACCATCCTTGAGCGGGAGCACAACATCTCGACCACCGTCATCAACGCGCGCTTCGCCAAACCCCTGGACACGGAGCTCCTGACCGCCGAGCTTCCGCGCTACGGCGTTGTCTGCACACTCGAAGACCACGCCCTCACGGGAGGTTTCGGCTCAGCGGTGGTCGAGTTCGCTAACGATGCAGGGCTCGCTCTCCGCGCGCCGATCAAGCGCTTCGGCGTTGGCGACAGCTTTGTACCGCACGCATCGCAGGGTGAGCAGCACTCCATGTACGGCTACGACACTAAGAGCCTTGTTTCCTTCATAAGCTCAGCCCAAGGGCTGCGTAAGGTGGCGTAGCGGAATCCGACATCTGTAGTCTGCGAAAACACCCGATCAGAACGCAAACAGGGTAGATACAACCACTTACGACCGGCACAACCCCTGCAATACCCCAATCAGCTGAAGCACTTTGGGGCTTCAAACGGATACGTGAGTGAAGGACGTACTTGGGATTCGCGGCTCACAAGAGAGGCCGTCACCGAAGTGGAGATTGGAAGTATGAACTGGTCAAAGGGCGGAGATTTCACAAAGAGCCTGCTTAGCCTACAGCTACAGCTTAAGACACTGCTGGAAGACGTAGGTGGCGAGGATACGGCCGCGCTGCTCGATGCACTAGCAAACCTGAGCAAGAGCGAGCGCGCGGTAGCCATCCCGCTGCTCCTGCGAGCCGTCAAGCGTATCGCCTCGGGCGAAAAGCGCCTTTCGACGGACGAGGATAAAGAACTCAAAGACTTCGAAGACTCACTCTTCAACAGCGTGCTTGAAGCATTTGGCAACACGGCTAACGACCTCGACCTGGCGAAGGAGCCGGAGGCGAAGCTTGCGGTTCTTCCTGGAGGGAAAACTCCCAGCGACCGAGTCGCTATCAAGAAGCCGATTAGAGTTCCAGGGCTAATCGACCTAGCAAAGGAGCGAGAGTCTCGCCGCGGACGCCCAACCGACGGTCCTAGCGATATCGCCTAGAAGACCTCCTTTCTCCTACAAACGCCCCTCGACGAAGCAACTCAGTAACGAGTCGTTTTTGCGGAGCGGTCGTCCATATTCATTGTCTCTATTGAGACAGAGCAATCGGAAAGGTTGATAAACATCTCCTGAGTTAAGAAGACCTCGTCTTGCCACTCAGTTCTGATCGCGTCGCGCGAGTATCCAGCGCGAACTATCTTGTCGATGGTAAGCTGGCGCGACCGTCGAGCGTCCCCGGCGCCGTATCCACCTCCTGCTTCGTCGAAGTCTAGATCGCTCTCCGTAGAGCACCCGGCCAGGAATACATCGACTGTCTTAGGGTTTTTGAAGAGCTTACGCCCCTGCTCTAACATGCTAGCAAAATCATCCTCGTTGACGTCGTTCGGGCGCACAAAATGACCCGAAACTGCCACACCAGACCTGCGGTCGAGCATTCCGATTAAGGTGCATGGCCCTGCAGCACCTGACTCGATAATCTGACCCCGCTTCGCTATGGCGATTCCCCTGTCATCTGGTGTTACGACCTCAGTGGGCTCGCGCTGCACGGCCGGTCGACTCGTTTTTCGCTCTTGAAACATGGGGACTGCTACCTCTCGTGTATACTGGCCAGAACTACTACTTGCCGCTCCGCACAGCCAGGTCTCATGTGTTCACCCTGAACGTAACTAGCGCGTGCCGGTTCTCCGATCTCCGGGGGCTACTAGCTCAACGTAGAAATGATTCCGAGTGCGATTGGCTTCGGTTCTGTAACGCGGGTCCTCCTTCAGTCGAGCCGGGATCTCGCCCTTAAAAAACTCTAGCTTCTTAGTACCCTTGTCATCTTCGACAAAGGTCACAGCCATGTAGTCCTCAGAGAGTATGTCGGTGGCGCGTCGTCCATCTGGGTGGGATCTGAAGCGCCTGAGTGAGTCCGGCGTTACTGATCGAGGGAGGAGATCGAGGGGAATCGGGGACTCTTTCCGAAAACGGCCATTCACCTCAGTGACCACTTTTAACTGGTATCCCTCTGGAAGCGCCCCTCCGTTAGCTTCCTTGAGCTCTGCCACAGCCATAATCAGCGCTTGCAGAGCGTTGCCGTTACCGAGAACAAATTGATTTTTTGTTGGACTAGAGAGGTATCCCTCCCTGTCGAATAGCTCTTTTGGGAACCAAGCATACATGTCCCAACGCGGAACCTCAGGGGCGGGATCGAGACGTTTCTGGGCTTGGGCGCTGCTGGTTCCAGAAACGGCTACGCCCAGAAGCATCCCGAAAAACCCCCTGCGATTCAGGGAGAGACGAGAGAGATCGGAGAAGCCAGAGGCATCTTGAGAGAGCGCTGGGTCGGCAACCTGATGCGAAGGTTTCTTGCGATTGGCCTGATTGATACAGTTCATGACACTCACCATACAACGGATTCAGAAGAGGCTTCCGACGTTTATACGCACAGTGCATTTGCTACTCAAATTAACTTCTAGCTGGGTCGAAGGCCGCGTTATCAAGGAGCCTAACCCCTTCAACTCGAGCAACCACTAACAGACGACAACGACCTGAAACCGACCTTACCGGCGCGAGCGAACCCTCATCGACCATACTGACGTAATCTATTACTGGATTTGGGACCGATTTAATTGATTCGACAACTAACTCCTCTAGACGCGCCGAATCGCGTAGTCCTTGCTTGAATGCAGCCTGCGCCGCAAACAACCCTCGGCTAATAGCTAACGCGTGTGTCCGACCATCTTGCGACAGTCGGGCGTTGCGCGAGCTAAGTGCGAGCCCATCTGCATCCCGGACCAATGCACCTCTTATTATCTCGATATCAAACTTAAGGTCGTGCACCATCCGCTCTATAAGCGAGAGCTGCTGAAAATCCTTCTCGCCGAAGATCGCCACATCTGGCTGAACGATGTTGAAGAGGATCGAGACCACAGAGGCAACTCCAGTGAAGTGTCCTGGACGGAGCGCTCCTTCGAACGGCTTTGAGACTTCCGAGACCGTTACTGTAGTCTGGTATCCAGCCGGGTAGATCTCTTCCACACTGGGAGCAAAGAGGAGATCTACCCCTTCTCGCCTCAGCAGGCCAGCATCGCGCTCAAGGCTGATGACGTACGCTTCGTAGTCTTTCGGATCGTTGAACTGGCTCGGATTGACGAAGATTGAGCAGACCCGCACATCGGAGTGCTGTCTCAGGGTCCTTGCCAGAGAGAGGTGCCCTTCGTGCAGGGCACCCATGGTCGGCACAAATCCGACTCGCTTCCCTGCCCGCTTGAGGGGCTTAAGGAAGGACCTCGCTGCGCTCACTGTTGAAACTATCTCCATCTTGGACTCCTCTTCAGACCGTGGGTCACTTGGGTATCCGGCGTCGGGTGTACACCTTGCCGGACAGGGGCGGTTTCGTCCCTAGGTTTGTGGCCCTAGCAAGGGGAATCGCCCGTTTCCGAGCTACAAAGATCGCCCTCGCCCACTCGCGCCAGTCGACCTTGTTTGCTAGTGTTCCCGTGCAGGTTACGGCTACAAGACCCTAGCACCTTCTGGAAAAAGCCCAAAATTCGCTCCCTCTACCCTATGCGAACAAGTGAACAACCCCAGCTAGCCCGCGCAACTCCATCTTTTCGTGGTGCGCTTGCCCCGGTCCTGCTCGCAGGCCTCTTGCCGTTTCTGCTCTCGGGCTGCTTCTTGTGGTCAGGCTTCGGCTCCTCAGACGACAGTGACGAGTCTGTGGAGGCCCAAGAGGAGGACGAAGACAAGGCAGAGGTCTCCAGCTCTGAGGCCAAAGAGATAAAGTCAGAGGAGGCCGGCGCCTCGTCAGACACTCCGGAGCAGGAGCTCGTTCGTACTGCAAAACGGCTCTACCAAGCCGGCATGTACTCGGTTGCGCAGGACTCCCTCAACTCGATCCGAGACCGCTATCCGCTCGGAGCCTACGGCTCGTGGGCTGCAATCAAAGCCGCCGACGCCTGCTACTACAACGGCGAGTTCGACAAAGCGGCGAAGTCGTTTGAGGAGTTCCTGAAAAACTATCCCGGCAGCCCAGACACTCCCTACGTAAAGCTCCAGGCGGCGAGAGCGCACCTCGCTTCGGCTAAGGGGACTGGCCGAGACCGACAGCCACTTGAGCGATCACTTACGCTCTTCGATGAGCTTGAGCACGATTACCCAAACACCCCCTACGCTGTGCTGGCACGGAGCGAGAGAACCCCGGCTCTTGAAGACCTGGTCGCGTATGACCGCTTCATAATGGATTTCTACCGCAAAAAGGGTAACCCAGAGGCTGTGGCGGCTCGGCAGAAGCTCTTCGATGAGCGCTGGGGTGCGCGCATAAAGGCTGGCGAGTTCAAGGAAACCTCTGAGGAGATCCCCCTTGAGCCATTGCCGGAGATTGAGCCCGGCTCCGAAGAGGCGCGCCAGGTCGAGGCTGAGGAAGCAAAAATAGAGGAGGAAACCTCTCCGCCGGAGGTAATTGCTCCAGAGGTAATTACTGTTCGGCACGTCCAGTGCAGCAATCAGGATATCCCCTTCGCCATGATCGAGCTCTCGCGCTTCCCGGAGAGCTACTCCGCAGGGAACGTGCTCGAGAGGCTAGAGCCTGAAGAAGGGTTAGTGAGAGTCCCAGACATAACCGTGTCGGCTGAGAGGCGCAGCTTTAACTGCTTCGGCGAAGGGGACCTGTTGTTGAACAGTGCCGGCGAACTTGAGGTTCGCAGCGACCACGGCTTCATCCTAACAACCCTCAACGCCCCTGCCCGCATCCTACTAACGAGGATCGCGAAGTAGCGCGCCTGAGCCTGGAAAATATTGCCGTTTGCTTCCCTTTTTTACCCCCGGCCGCTTTATTTTTCGCGGACCCAGCAGATTTCACCAACTTAGAACAATGTTCCCTCATCTTATCGGCGATGGGATAGGTGCATCTTGCTCCTGTGCCGTCTTCGTAACGCTGCCCGTCCCTGCTGTTGGGCTGAGTGCCGTAGTGGTAACTAAGTAGTCTTCGTTATTTGGTTTTAGGAAAGATACCTTGAGCGTCTCGCTTTCTCTGCAATCAATTAAGGATCTCGACTTCGCCTCGCTGGCGGGTCGGCTGATGCGCCGGCAAAACATCGCTGTAGCCGTGCGCGCTGCGCAGCTTTGCGCGATCGCTCTGGTAGTTCTCGCTCTCGGGGTGCTGGCCTACAGCGCAGCAACCGAAACCCTGAGCCGCAAGAGCCTCGACTCTGAACTCGCTGCGAAAGTCGCCTCGATTAAGGCCAACACAGCCGCAACGGGCGCCCCCGTCTTCAATACTACCTACGACTGGAATCTGGTTTCTGACTTCACATCTTTTGGCCCACTGGGCAAGGCCGCGCCGAGCGCGCCCTCTGCTGCTCCAGCACCTAAGTCGCCGCTGATGCTCGCGCTTGTAGGAACCTTCCTCGCATCAGGCCAAGAGCCATACGCCATCATCGAGGACAAGAAGAAGCAGTCTCAGGAGATGTTCCTCCTTGAGCAGTCAGTGTTTGGCCAAGCGGTGCTCAAGAAGATCTTGGAAGACCGCGTTGAGGTCGAGCGTAACGGCAAGATCGAGGTGCTCAAGCTCGACGACTTCGGCGGCGGCGATTCTGGACAGGGCGGCATCTCGAGTGAAGGCGACGACTTCGTCGTTGACGAGGCCGAGCTCGACAAGGGCCTTGAAAACCTGCCGATGCTCCTCACGCAAGCGCGCGCAGTCCCCTACTTCAAAGACGGCCGCTCAATCGGCCTGCGTCTCTTCGCTATCAAGACCGGCAGCCTGTACGAGAAGGTGGGACTCAAGAATGGAGACATCCTGAAGTCGATCAACGGCAACGGGCTAGGAGACATATCTCAAGCGATGAAGCTGTTCGAGCAGTTAAAGCAGGAGCGCTCAATCACGCTGACGTTGGAGCGCGACAAGCAAGAGAGAGAGTTTAGGTACACCATAAGGTAAGCGATGAAAGCGCAACGAACGATATCCGTAATTCTCGCCCTGAGCGCAGCTTTTCTCACAGCAGCATCGTTTGATGTGCTTGCCCAAGACCGCCCGGGCGCACCCAAGGCCGAGGACGGTGGAGTCGACGAGAAGGACTACGGGAAAGACGCCAACACTGAGATCAACGTAAAGAACGCTGACATCGCCGCCCTCGTCCGTATCTTCTCGCGCAAGACGAAGCGCAACTACATCCTCGACGAGAAGGTGCGCGGCAAGGTGTCGATCTACCTGCCTGGCAAGGTCTCCCCCGACGAGGCGCTCCGAATTCTTGACTCGGTACTAGCACTCAAAGGCTTCACCTCAGTTCCTATCGGCGAAAACCTCTGGAAGATCGTGCCGTCTAAAGAGGCCCGCCAATCCACGATTCCAACCATCACGGACGGCGGAGCCGAGAAGCCCACAGCCGCCGTGGTGACTCGCCTGCTATCGCTTAAGTACGTTAGCGCCCAGGACATTCAGCAGATCCTTCAGCAACTCGTTTCAGCCGATGGCCTAGTGAACGCCTACACCGGAACCAACTCGCTCATCGTTATCGACTCAGAGGACAACATCCAGCGCCTGGTAAAGCTTGTTGATGAGCTCGACGTGCCCTTCTCAAACCGCGAGATGACTATCATCCCGGTCAAGTACGCCGACGTTGAGGACATCGCGCAGAAGCTCAATGACATTCTCGGTGAGGGCCAGAAAAAGGAAGGGGCCTCCGACCCAGTTCGTGCCAGCATGGGCGACCCGGGGCAGCCGCCGTCAGCAACGATTCCGAACCAGGGCGGCGCGGCCCGAGCTGGCGGACGCACCGTGTCTGCCCGAGGTCTTGAGCCAAAGATTATTCCAGACCAGCGCACAAACTCTATTATCGTTGTCGCCGACGAGGAGACCACCGCTCGCATCCGCGCGTTGATAGCGCAGCTCGACAGCAAAGTGGACCTCTCCGGCAACAAGTTCTACGTGTATCGCTGTCAGCATGCCAACGCTGAAGAGCTGACGCAGGTGCTCTCCGGCCTCGTCGGAGGAAGCGGCGCCACCACCGGCGGGAACAGCTTGCAGGGCGGCATGCTCGGCGACAACGAGCCAGGCCTGCCCGGCAGCCCATCGGGCAAGAGCTCATCGGGAGCAACCTCGACAAACCGAAAGAAGTCTTCCAACTCCGGGAAGAGCCCAGGAGTCACAAGCACCAAGCTCGGCGAAAACATCTCTATTACGGCGGATCCCGCGACGAATTCCCTGATCATCGCTGCCAGCAAGCCTGATTTCGAGAAGATTAAGTCGCTGCTTGCCCAGATCGACGTGAAGCGCAGGCAGGCGCTCGTCGAGGCTACTCTGCTTGAGGTTTCGATCGACGACAGCATCCGAGAGAGCACCAGCTTCCTTGCCTCCGGCGGCGGAGACGACGGCGGACTCCTCGTGAAGAACGACTTCGCTCCTTCCTCAGGCAGCCTCCAGAGCCTCTTCTTCGATCCGAAGGCGCTTCAGGGCTTCACCCTTGCTGCCGCGAGTGCAGGCTCCCTCTCCCTCGGCAACAACATCACGATCCCAACCCAGTCGCTGCTCATCTCGGCCGCGCAGAACAACAACAACGTGAACGTGCTGAGCGCGCCGACGATCCTGGCAACCGACAACGAGGAGGCTGAGATCGTGGTTGGCCAGAACGTTCCGTTCCTGGCGAGCACGTCGACGAACGCCACAAACCTCAACAACACCTTCAACACTGTCGATCGGCAGGACGTCGGTATTACGCTGCGCATTACGCCGCAGATTAGCTCTCGTGACTACGTGACACTAAAGGTCTTCACAGAGGTTTCGGCCGTCATCCCGTCAACGATCAATTCCACTCTTGGGCCCACGACCACTAAGCGCCAGAGCGATACTACTATCATCGCCAAGGACGGACAGATGATCGTGACAGGCGGGTTGATTGCGGACGACGTTTCCGAGTCGGACGATGGTCTCCCCTACTTCAAGGACATCCCTGTTCTCGGTCATGCCTTCAAGGCGAACTCCTCAGTGCGCCTGCAGAAGAACCTGCTCATATTCCTCCTGCCGCGCATCGTGAAGGATCAGTACGACGCACGCGACGCGACGATTGAAGGCCGCGAGCACATGAAGGACGTCATCATGAACTACAACGTCGCCCCGCGCCGCGGCCAGCTGCTCGAAAGCGCGAAGATAGACGCAGTGGCAGAGACCGCTCCGTACGAGGGACCGAAGCCCGGCACAGCTCTCGCTCCTGAAAGGATGTCGAAGGCCGCGCGCTCAAATCCAGAGCGGGTGCAGGACAAGAGCACAATCGTTCTCGATGGCTCAAAGGACGGCACACTCAACCTTGAGCTGAGCCCGAGCCTGCCGGAGTCCGGCAGCGGTGAGGTGCTAGACCTCGGGACCGTCGGAGGCTCGCAAGAGCCCCACGCTGCTTTGAAGAGCACGTCGATTCAGCCGGCTGCCCCGAGCGCTCCGCCGGGCACATACGTAGTGCTTGAGCTGATGAACAAGGGCGACTTTATTAAGGACCTTCCTTTCCTGGACGGCGCGAGGTCAAAGGTTGCTGGCATCTACCTACCGGAGGAAACGGCTAAGGCTGCCAAGGGCTTCTTCAAGGCTGGGCAGACCTACTCCTTCCGCTGGAATGGACAGAACATTCCGCTCAAGGCGCGTGAGGTGCAGGGCGCCGCACCAGCTCGCAGCTCTGGCGGAAATCCCCTGCCTAAGAGCTGGCACACCCTCTCCCCGTACGAGATAATGAACCTGGGCAACGGCCCCTGGATCAAAGGAAGCGGCAAATGACCACTGGCACCCCTCAGGCCCCGGCCACGCCCAGCGCAGTCCCAGGAAACGCGATCATCGGCTCGCAAGGACGGGTCATGGCTCAGCTCCTTGGCCTGCAGTACGCCGACCGCCTTCCGGAGCCAGCCCCGCCCCGCAACCCGATTCGAGGCGACTTCGACCGAATTGCGGGCTCCTGGGGGCGGCAGTTCCTGACCGTACCGATCGGCGGTGATGACTCGGTAGTCATCGTTGCCACGGCGGATCCGCTCAACGTTGAAGCTATAGAGCAGCTCCGCATCTGCTACGGCCGCCCAATTCAGGTGCTCGTCTCCTCACCCGAGGAAGTAACCAAGGCGATTAACTCCATCCGCACCAGCCTCATGAGCGACCGCTCAAGCGAGCTCTCTGGCTCAGGGAAGAAAGAGGATGCCGACGACCTGTCGAACCAGCTCAAGATCGACGTTACTGACTCAGACGATGACGACGCGCCGATCATCAGGTACGTCAACGCGATTATCTTCAAGGCAAGCTCAGAGCGAGCCTCTGACGTGCACGTCGAGAGCTTCGAAGACAAGCTAAAGGTGCGTTTCCGAGTAGACGGCGTGCTGTACGACGTGGCCACTGAGGAGCGTGCGTTTCAGGCCTCTATCATCTCGCGCATTAAGGTCATGGCCGGACTTAACATCGCCGAGAAGCGCCTCCCACAGGACGGCCGTATCGGACTCAAGATCGCGGGCAAGGAGGTAGACATCCGTGTCTCTACCGTGCCAACTCAGTTCGGCGAGCGGATCGTAATGCGTCTCCTGGACAAGACCGGGGCAGTGCTCGATCTCGATGTGCTCGGTGTTGATGCTGACAATTTGCAGAAGCTCAAGAAGCTTCTTGATAAGCCAAACGGCATCGTGCTCGTCACCGGTCCGACCGGTTCCGGTAAGACAACAACGCTCTACGCCTGCTTAACCCACATCAACAAACCCGACTTAAACATCCTCACCGTAGAAGACCCAATCGAGTATCAGCTCGACGGCATC